>CALFDU010000113.1 GCA_937950315.1 uncultured Saprospiraceae bacterium
AAAAATTTGATCAAAATGCACAAACATCTGCACCTTCAACAATGGATATTGCTGCTATTTTTATTGAGTAGCACATTCTCTCTTTCCGCCCAATCGCCAAAAGATTGGCCGAATCTAAAACGTTACCAAGTAGAAAACAAACTGGTTATGGCCATGGAAAAAAATGAAGGCAGAGTGGTGTTTATGGGCAATTCCATAACAGAAGGTTGGAAACAAGCACGTCCTGCTTTCTTTGAAGAAAATCCTTATGTGAATAGAGGAATCAGCGGACAGACCACACCCCAAATGTTGGTGCGCTTCAGAGCGGATGTGATAGATTTGAAACCAGAGGCGGTCGTAATACTTGCTGGTACAAATGACATCGCTGGTAATACAGGTCCTTCCTCATTGGGAATGATTTTGGATAACTTAAAAGGAATGGCTGAGTTGGCAGAAAAAAATGGAATAAAGGTGATCCTGTGTTCTGTGATGCCAGTGTATGATTACCCATGGAGCCCAGGCTTGAGTCCCAATAAAAAGATACCTGCATTGAACAGAATGATTGAATTGTACGCCAAAGAGAACGGATACGAATACCTGGACTACTTTGCCGAAATGGAAGATGGAAAGGCAGGAATGAAAGAAGAATTAACCTATGATGGTGTGCATCTTACGGAAGATGGATATGCATTTATTGAACCGATGGTGCAACGTGCCATCGCTAATGTTTTAGAAAAAAAATAATGAGTAAGATTTTGTTGTATGTATGTGTAGTTGCACTTGTTGTAATGGTAGGGTGTAAATCTGATGCCCCTAAAAATGAAATGCCGTCTACTGCCAAGGTTGACAAAGCGGAGACCTTGTATGGGACATGGAAGTTGAACAAGGTTGATACTTTGTTTGGAATGAGTGCTGAGGAAATGACCAAACTGAAAACTCGCTATTCGCGCAAGGGACTTTTGATGAGCTTCTTTCCTGACAATACATTGACTAGAATTGATGGACAAAAATACACAAGCACCACTTGGAATTTTGATGGGCTAAACGCAGCAGCTAAAATAGGAAAGGTGGTAGATGGACGTGCTGAAGCTTTCGATTTTGATTTTAATGGATTGGAAGTGTATACAAAAAATGATGAGCAGAATCTTAAGGTTGAAAATGAAAACGGAATCTACCATTTCAGAAAAGTGGGGGATATGTTACAGAACGTAACAGACGATCCTTTTCATCCTGTAAACAACCAATGGAGAGTGATCGCTCCCAAATCAGAAACCTATGCTCAAATGCAGCAGCGATTGTTGAATTACACCAAGCACAACCATGCTTTGTTCAAAGCAGCCAAAGCGCGAGGCAAAGACAAGGTTGTCAACGCCAATTCTATCGGGATCTTTGTTTACTACGACGGCGCTGTAAAAATTGTCGATGGCGGAAAAGTGCCTACTTCGTGGATGGCCAATTTTTATTCTCCTGATGAAGCCATGGATGCCTATGCTTTTATGAATGAATACTTCAAGAAAGGATTTATCAGAAAGAAATCAGGTGATGGATTTGTTGCTTCTGGTGAAGCTATCTTCAGTGACTTGGTAGCGAAAATGGAAAAGAAGATTAAGTAGGGGGGAGGTTACCTGTTCGCAACAATTGCTCTATCCGTATAAATTCCTTGCTTTTGCTGGCGGTGATTTCAATGGGCTTTCCATCAGGAAATTCGCAGCCAAGGTATTGCGCATGCAACATCATTTTGGTCAAGCCAAATTTTTCCAACCACAGACGGTTTTGCTTGTTGCAGCCATGAGGACGATCTCCCAATATTGGGTGGAAAATGTGCTTCATATGTTTTCTGATCTGATGAAAACGACCCGTTGATGGTTTTACTTCTACCAACGAATACCGCGATGTTTGAAATTTGCCGAAAGGGACATCAATCTCAAATCTTTCTAATGTCCTAAAGTAGGTTTCAGCATCTTGCGTTTTATCTTCCACGGTCAATGGGTAATCAATGGTCAGTTCGTCGGGCGTATAACCTCTGACAAGTGCCAAGTAGGTTTTGTTCACTTTGTGCTCTTGGAATTGGGTTTGAATCCGACTGTTGACTTCTCGCGACTTGGCAAAGAGTAAGACGCCTGAAGTTTTTCTATCGAGGCGGTGCACTGGGTGAACAAAATGACCCACGTGATCTCTGACCAGCTGCAATGCAAATACTTTTACATCATCGGCAATTTTTGATCGGTGTACCAGCAAGCCATGCGGCTTGTTGATCGCAATGAGATCGTCGGTTTCGTAAATGATGTCAAGTTCCAAGTAATTCTGTTGTGGTGAAGCACAAAGTAATAAAACTTCTCAATTAGATTCCAACCAAGCCAGTAGTTCTAGAAATACTTCATCCCAATGGGAAATGTATTCACCTTCTTCCGTGATTTCAGTAAATGAATGATCTAGGCCAGGATAAAACTTGTATTTAAGATTATTCTTTTGCAACCGTGCAAATTCTGCAGGAATCAGCATGGCAGATTCTATCGGCACGGATTGATCTGCCATACCCATGGCCAAATAAATAGGTATGTCGAGTTGAACCAAACTATTGATGGGTGGCTCATTGAAATGCGCCCAGCGAGTAAAAGAATTGCCGTACCATTGCTTGTCGATGGAATCTTTTTCAGCCATCATCAAGGTGTATTGCTTGATCAATTCGTTATATTGTTCTAATGCTTCATCTTGTGTGATTTCGCCAGCACTCATTTCTTTACTTACAAAAAGTGGGAAGTCATAAAATTGTGAATTTCCACCTCCTGCCCAATAGGCCAGTTGGGTGATTTTGGGATTGACCGTACACAACTTGGCTGCCACATCACTTCCTTCTGAATGTCCCAAAACAACCATCTTTTTCATCTTAGGATATTTCATGCTAAGATCATTAATGACTTGGTCGTTTTGTAAAACACGGTAGTCCAATTTTTCATGCTTAAAATAATCAACTGGCGCACGGTAGTCAGCTTCGTTTATGACACAAAACGGAATGGATTTTTTGGAAACCAAGATCAAAGCATAATTGTTAGGTATCGTTGCAAGGTTGAATGGGACAGCACTAAACATCTGATAGCCAAAGCTATCTGTTTCAATTTGGAACAAAGGGTCTGCTCCTGATCCATGAATGTACAATAGAAAGTGATCAATCGAATCCAACGAAGTGGAGGCATAGCTGTGGTAGTGGATGGTGTCTGTGGTTGATACAATTTGATGATGTTTGTAATCATCCAATGGTTCAAAATCACATTGAGAATAGGTATTGCTGATAAACAAATAGAGGAGGAGTGTGCAGCAAATATATTTCATGATTTGAAAATAATTTTTTGAAGCCACAGTATGAACAGATAGGATTTACTTAACAATTATTTAATGGACTTATTGGATAGACTCTAAGTATGAAAATGCCCGTTCTTCCATCCACCAAACCTTTTCAAATACCTTTCGGATAAATCCACAATGCCCTCCAAGTTCCGAAATTTCAAGCGTGATGTTTTCGTTTTCTTTGGCTGCTTCATACGGGTAGCAATTTTCCGAAATGAAAGTGTCGTCTTTCGAGGCAATGATGAGCACGGGAATTTTGATATTCTTGAGTAATGGTTTGCTTGTACTTTGATTCCAATATTCATCTACGGTAGAAAACCCATTTGCGGGAGCGGTAAAATGAGTGTCAAAATACAAGAAGCTTCCCGACATGAAAAAACCTCTGTATGAATCAATCTTACCTGGGAATTGTCGCTTCTTTCGATTGGCCTTGATGTTCAATGGAAACATGAAGTACTTGAGGTAGTGCCAGTTATACCAGCGGCTCAATCGCTCGTTGCTTTTCTTCAGATCGAGCGGAGCAGAAAACGATATGCAAGATGTTATTTCCTTGGGAAGATTGTCGGCTTCTTCTCCAGCATATTTTAAGGCAAGATTTCCTCCTAGACTATAACCAACAAGTACAATCTCTTCATATTCGTAATGCTCCAAAATATGTTCGATGGTAGATTTCACATCGCCACTTGCACCCATGTGGTAGCCATTCAAGAGTTTGTTTTCTTCTCCGCTACAACCTCTGTAATTCATACAGACTGCATCCCAGTTTTGTTTGTTGAAGTGTCGTATGACCGCTTTGGAATAGAGTGAGCCAGATTTGCCCTCGAGGCCTGCAAGAACCAAGATTAATTTTTTACTCCCCACCTCCGACCAATCCAAATCCAAAAAATCAACTTGGTCCACGACGATGCGCTCTCGCCTGAATTTGATACGAGGAATCCATCTCAACAACGACGCATAAATGGTGTTAGCATGTGTGTTCCTGAATAGAGGATTGATAGGTTTGTATGCACTTTCTATAATCGGCATTGAGGTGATATGTTTTGCTGGATGCGCGCCATTGCTCGGGCGGCAAAGCTAAACATAATTAAAGATTGTAACGGGAAGCTTTTGAGTAAAAGAAAAAACTCAATTTTGATAGTAGGTATGATTTAGACCAATGCTTGATTTGATGGATAATAATAACTTGGGTAATAAGTCCAATAGAGAATAAATATTCAGCGATTTCATGATGTGTAAGAATAACACTATCTTCCGCAGTATTTTTTGACCAAACAACAAATCAATGATTCGATCAAGTGTAACCAAGAAGCCTTCATTGTTCAAGTGGTTTTTTGCCTCTTTCATGATTATTTTATTGCTTAGTTCATGTGCTGATGAGCCAAGACCCGAGGCTTTTCTTACCAAAGTGCCATTGATACCCAAGCCAATGTCGGTCACAGAAAGTGGCAGTAGCTTTTTGGTCAAGCCAAATATGAAAGTATACTACCAAGATGAATCTCAGATGAAATTGAGTGAGCAGATTGCTGGTGAATGGGAAAAACTCACAGGTCTTTCGATGATGGTGGAAGCGTTTAAAAATGGCGCAAGTAATGGAATCATACTTGATGGTACTGATGCTCAAGATTCAGAAAAGTATGTGTGTGGGATTGAAGAAAATAAGATTTTGCTGAAAGGAAGTAATGCGGGTATTTACCGTGGATGGCAAAACATCAAGCAGATGATACTGCTTGCGCAGAACGACCCTAAGAACAAAGTGTATATCCCGACTGGATTGATCAGAGACGAACCAAACTTTGCTTACAGAGGCACCATGTTGGATGTTTCTCGCCACTTTTTTTCGCTAGATGAGGTAAAAGAACACATAGATATGATTGCTCTTTACAAAATCAATTACCTGCATTTGCATCTGTCCGATGACCAAGGTTGGCGTATTGAAATCAGGTCATGGCCCAATCTAACCAAGCATGGAGGTAGCACCGAAGTGGGTGGCGGAGAAGGAGGATTTTTTACCCAAGAAGATTATAAGGAGTTGGTTGATTATGCTCAAGGCAAATATATCACCATCGTGCCTGAGATAGATATGCCAGGTCATACGAATGCGGCACTTGCTTCTTACCCCGAATTGAACTGTGATGGAAAAGCAAGAGAATTATATACTGGCATGGAAGTGGGATTCTCAACCTTATGCGTAAAGAAAGAATTGACCTATAAATTTTTGGATGATGTGATCGGCGAAATCGCTGCCATGAGTCCTGGTCCTTACTTTCACCTTGGTGGTGACGAATCTCATGTGACACCCAAAGATGAATACTTGATTTTCATAAACAAGGCAGTTGAGATTATCAAGAAGCACAACAAAATCCCAATGGGTTGGGATGAATTCACTGCAGGAGATCTCACAGGCAATACAGTGGCTCAACATTGGCATACACCTGAAAATGCAGTACGCGGTCAATCCAAAGGAGGAAAAGTAGTTATGTCTCCTGCCAAGCGTGCCTACCTCGATATGAAATACGATAGTACGAGTAGCTATGGTCTGCACTGGGCAGCGTTGATAGACGTAAAAAGTGGCTACGACTGGGATCCAGAAACCTACATTCCTGACTTGAAAAAGGAAAATATTCTTGGAATCGAAGCACCATTGTGGTCGGAGACGGTATCCAATCTTGATGAAGCCGAGTATTTAATTTATCCAAGATTATTGGGTTATTCTGAAGTGGGTTGGACCGCTGCCAAAGATCGGAATTGGGAAGACTATAGCAAGCGTCTGGCTGAACATAGTGGATATTTAGAAAGACTGGGTGTTGACTTTTATCGATCTCCATTGATCGAGTGGAGTAGTAAGGACATTTTGGATTAATCCATGTGGTCCATGATCTTTATATATCTTTGTAAGTAATGAAAGGCGAAGATCGCAAGGAAGAAATTTTTGAAACAGCAGCCCAGCTCTTTGGTGAGCGAGGGTACAATGCCGTATCAATGAGAGACCTAGCTGAAGCTTTGGGAATCAAGGCGGCTTCACTCTACAACCACATCAGCTCCAAACAAGAGCTATTATCCACGATCATTATCTCTGTCGCAGAGACCTTTACGGAGGGGATGAACAAAATTATTTCGTCTCGGAAAAGCGTCGTAGAGAAACTAGATGATGTCATCGAACTACACGTTCGTATCACAATTGAAAGTTCGAGTGCTTTGGCATCATTGAACAATGATTGGCGTCATCTCAAAGAACCAGATCTAAGCTATTTTTTGGACATGCGAGAGAGTTACGAGGAAAATTTTAGGAAGATTCTTAAGGCTGGAGTCAAGAAAAAAGAGGTAAAAAAGCTCAATATTGAAGTGATGTTGTTTACCATCTTGACCAGCTTAAGGACGCTTAATCAGTGGTATTCCAAGAAACAAGGGGTCGATCAGGCCGAGCTATCAGCCCAAATGAAGCAATTATTGTTGCATGGAATCATATTAGACTAACATTTGTTAGTTTTTACTTGACAAACTAACGATTGTTAGTTAATTTAGTGTAATCTAAAAATCAAGTGGTGAAAAGCTTTTACAAACTTAAGGTTGCAGATATTCAGAAAGTCACACAAGATTGTGCTGTTGTATCGTTTGAGGTGCCTGACGATATACAAGATGCCTTTACCTTCAAACAAGGACAATACCTTACATTGAAACACGATATCAATGGTGAGGAATTGAGAAGATCATATTCGCTATGTTCCTCTCCATTGGACAAAGAATGGAAGATTGGGGTGAAGAAAATAGAGGGAGGAAGATTTTCTGGTTTTGTCAATGATGTGTTGCAAGTAGGAGACACGCTTGAGGTGATGCCACCTGATGGAAAGTTTTATGTTGAAATAGATTCAGAACAAAAACGACAGTATGCGGCTTTTGCAGCGGGTAGTGGAATTACCCCGATCTATTCAATCATCAAAACTCACCTCACGGCAGAGCCAAAGTCAACTTTTAAGTTGTTTTTCGTAAATCAAACGACCGCTTCGATCATTTTGAAAGAAGAATTGGAAGCACTGAAGAATCAGTTTATGGATCGATTTGAGATTTTTTACTTTCTGACCAAAGAGAGAAGATCCGTGCCGTTGTTCAATGGACGTATCGATGAAGAGAAGCTTGATATTTTATTCAAGACGGTTTGCGATCCTGCAGCCCTAGATCATAGTTTTATATGTGGACCTGAAGCAATGATTCATTTGATTGATGATCGCTTGCGCAAATCTGGCGCCGGGAAAGATCAAGTACATTTTGAGTTGTTTGGAACAAGTGCAGATGCAGGAAAGGCGCAACAAAAAGAGTTGGCAGCGAGTTTAAAGGATAAGCATTGCAAAGTAACCATTATTGAAGGTGGGGTTGGTCTTGACTTTGACATGGAGCAAGGCTCCAACAATGTATTGGATGAAGCATTGGCCAATGCTGCTGATTTACCTTTTGCCTGTAAAGGTGGCGTCTGTGCTACTTGTAAGGCCAAGGTGATCGAAGGAGATGTCAAAATGCTATTGAGTTATGGATTGGAAGAAGATGAGAAAGAACAAGGATTTATATTGACATGCCAAGCCATTCCAACTTCTGACAAGTTGGTAGTGGATTTTGATATATAAATCTTATTTTAATTGAAGAAAAATTATTCATTATGAGTAAGGAAATAAATTTAGAAGAAAAGTTTCAAGCACGGATTGATGCTGGTGAAAGAATCGAACCAAAGGATTGGATGCCTGCCAAGTATCGCAAGACACACATCCGTCAGATTTCACAACATGCCCATTCAGAAATAGTAGGGATGCTTCCCGAAGGCAACTGGATTACGCGTGCTCCTACACTAAGAAGAAAAGTGGGATTGCTTGCCAAGGTGCAAGATGAAGCAGGACATGGATTGTATCTCTATTCTGCCGCAGAGACTCTGGGCATCAGCAGAGATGAAATGGAAATCCAGCTTATCACAGGAAAAGCAAAATATTCATCGATTTTTAATTATCCTACGCTCAGTTGGGCAGATATCGGTGCCATCGGTTGGCTTGTTGATGGTGCGGCCATCATCAATCAGGTGATGTTGACACGTACCTCATTTGGTCCGTATGCAAGAGCCATGGTAAGAATCTGCAAGGAAGAAAGTTTTCATCAGAGACAAGGCTATGAGATCATGCTAGGTTTGGCACAAGGAACTCCAGAACAGAAAGCCATGGCTCAAGATGCCTTGAATAGATTCTGGTGGCCATCATTGATGATGTTTGGTCCCAAAGATGAAGATTCACCGAATACAGAACAATCTGTGAAGTGGAAGATCAAAAGAAAGACCAATGATGAGCTTCGTCAACAATTTATTGATATTACAATACCGCAGGCTGAATATTTGGGCTTGACTGTACCAGATCCAGAATTGAAGTGGAATGAAGAAAGAGGTCATTATGATTTTGGTGAAATCGACTGGGATGAATTCTGGCAAGTCGTAAAAGGCAATGGTCCTTGCAATAAAGAAAGAATTGCTGCACGTACCAAGGCACGAGAAGACGGTGCTTGGGTAAGAGCTGCCGCCTTGGCACACGCCGAGAAAAAGGAAGCCCGAAAAGTTGAGAAAAAGACTGCTGTATAATTTAAACATACCACAAAATGGAATATCCAATATTTGAAGTTTTTATTAGATCTAAGAATGGGCTGGAGCACCGACATGTAGGCAGCTTACATGCAGCCGATGAGGAAATGGCATTGGAAAATGCAAGAGATGTATATACGAGGAGACAAGAAGGCGTGAGTATCTGGGTGGTTGAGTCCAAGCATATCACGGCGAGCAATCCAGAAAATGCTGGTGAATTGTTTGAGCCTGCCAAAGACAAGGTGTACCGTCATCCTACTTTTTATGAACTACCCATCGAACTAAAGCACATATAATGAAGGATCAACTATACAACTATTTGTTGATGCTCGGAGACAACTCGATGATCCTGGGACATCGCTTGTCAGAATTGTGTGGACACGGACCTGCGTTAGAAACAGATATCGCTTTGACCAATATCTCTTTAGATTTGTTTGGTCAGGTGAGAGGATTTTTCCGATATGCAGCCGAAGTGAAGGGGGGAGAAGCAACCGAAGACAGCATTGCTTTTTTGCGTTACGATCGTGAGCATTACAATTGCATCTTGGTCGAGCAAGCCAATGTAGATTTTGCCCATGTGATTGCAAGACAATTTTTCTTCGACGTGTTTCAAGAATTGCAATTGAAGCAATTGGTAGAATCCAAAGACGAGGAAATAGCAGCGATAGCAGTGAAGTCATTGAAAGAGACAAAATATCACTTGCGGTTTTCATCAGAATGGATGAAGAGATTGGGTGATGGCACTGAAGAAAGTCACGAAAGACTGCAGGCAGCCGTTGATACTTTGTATCCGTTTACCGGTGAGTTTTTTCATGAAACACCCCTCGAGAAAGAAATGAAAGAAAATGGAATTGGGGTAGATTTGGAATTGATCAAGACTGCATTTGATGAAACTGTTTCACAAATATTTGTGGAAGCGACCATCAAGATGCCTGAGTCAAAACAAAGGATGGTGAAAGGTAAATATGGAATCCACTCAGAACAACTCGGATTCATACTTTCAGATTTTCAATACATGCAACGTGCATATCCAAACATGGAATGGTAAGCGCACAAATACATATCGCTTCTAAAGAAATTTTAACGGCACTTGAGTCTGTTTCTGATCCAGAGATTCCTGTATTGACAGTGATGGATTTGGGGGTAGTGCGCAGAGTCGAAGTCGTCGATGGCCTGGTGGAAGTCGATCTGACACCGACCTATTCTGGTTGCCCAGCGATGGACACCATGGCGGCAGACATAACAACGGCGTTGAATAAAATTGGTTATGAAGTGAAGATGAAATTGGTGATGTCTCCAGCATGGACGACCGATTGGATATCCCAAGAAGGGAGACGAAAATTAGAAGAATATGGAGTGGCGGCTCCCATGTCAGAAGAGCTTGACTTACAGGCGCTGATGGGAGGTAAGCGCATTGTGAAATGCACACATTGTCAATCCGTTAATACAAAAATGATAAGTCAATTTGGTTCTACTGCATGCAAAGCATTGTTTCAATGCGAGGATTGCTTGGAGCCATTCGATTATTTTAAATGCTTAAAGTAAGTTATGTCAGAGGTGCTTTTTAAAAACGAAAATGGAGTTGCAACAATTACCCTTAATCGACCGGATGCATTTAATAGTGTGAATACGGCATTGGCTCATCAGTGGATTTCAGCTTTGGATATATGTAAGGAAGATGATTCTATTAGGGTAGTTGTAATCACGGGAACAGGTAGGGCATTTTGTGCAGGTCAAGATCTGAAAGAAGTTACCGATCCGGATTTGAATCCTGGCTTTGAGCGATTGTTGGAAGAACACTATGGTCCGATCGCAACGAGGATCACCGAATTGGAAAAGCCGATCATAGCCGCAGTGAATGGGGTAGCTGCTGGAGCGGGTGCCAACTTTGCCTTGTGCTGTGATATTGTTCTTGCCTCTACGAAAGCAAGTTTTATTCAAGCATTTTCTGCCATAGGTTTGGTGCCAGATAGTGCAGGTACCTTTAATCTGCCACGATTGGTAGGAAGGGCGAGGGCAATGGCCTACATGATGCTTGGAGATAAAATTTCTGCAGAAGAAGCGGAAAGAATCGGAATGATATACAAAGCTGTTCCAGCTGAAGAATTAGAAGAAATCGTAGCTGTATTGGCGACTAAAATGGCGGGCATGGCGACCCATGGATTGGCATTGACCAAGCGCTTGATCAACGCATCTTTCAAAAATGATTTCTACCAACAACTTGCCCTCGAAAAAGATTTACAAGTAGAAGCGGCGAATACCGAGGACTACCACGAAGGCGTTGCTGCATTTGTGGAGAAGCGAAAGCCGGTGTTTAAGGGGAAGTAGAAACCAACCTGTAAACTAGAAAATAAAATCAAGGAGAAACTTCAATCTATCAAGGTCAAAGTTTCTCCTTGTTTGTATTAGCTACTCCCTAAATACATAACCAATCTGCAATTCGAAACTATTTTCTGATACCAATCTGATATTGCTCACGGTAAAGTCATAAGCTAAGCCTAGCTGCAAACGGTCATCGAGTAACCATCCAAAACTCAAGGCAAAAGCATCTCCCCAACGATAATGTAATCCAGGGGTAATTCTTTCATTGATCCAAAGTATGGCGCCCACTTTGGCTTGGATCGGAACGGCTTCTTGGTACTTGAATAGGAAGCTAGGTTCAACCCTTAAGTCATCACCAGGATCTCCCAACTTAAATGCTGTATGTAGATAAACGTGACGCTGTTTGAATTGAGCGTTATCGCTCGTTGCAATTACTGCGATGCTCGGAACGGAAACGCCGATTCGTAAATTTTCTGAATGATACATAAGGCCGGCGCCTATTGAAAATAGATTGATTCTGTTGTTTCCTTGGTCGTAGATATCTCCAGCTTCTACATTTCTTATTGTACTGAACTGAGCACCAAAACTAGAGTAGGCCGTCCGCAATCCTATATTGAGAAAACCCTCATCCAGTTTTATGCGATAAGAATAGTTGGCTGCGGCTTCAATCTTAGAATCGATGCCTATCTCTTCGTTGTATAAATTCAAACCGATGCCAACATTGTAGTCGTCCAATAAATAATCGGTAGCCAATGAAAATGTTTTTGGCGCTCCCTCAAATCCCAACCATTGGTTTCTATATGAGAGATAGCTTGAAGCATAAGCATCCTTTTCCATGAATATTCCCGCTTGTGCTGGATTGAATTGAAGGTAGGTGAATCGATCGTTGGAAAGTTGAAGTTCTTGTTGGCCATGGCACAATGATGTTGCTAGTGCAGTCAAGATTAGAATATATATCTGTTTCATTTTTTAGTTTTTAAAATCGGTGCGATCATCTCGCACCGATTGATTGATTAAAATTAACGTCTCACATCTATGAAACTGTTGATCAAAGCTGTTCTATCTTGGTAGCCTACCACCATGAAATAGGTTCCATCCGGTAGGTCTGCGCCACTCCTAGATTTTCCATCCCATTCGTTGTTGTAGTCTTCGTTTTCATAAACAGTCTGTCCCCATCTATTGTAAATGGTCAATGAAACAGAAGGGCATCCATCCAATCGTTCTATGATTAATCGATCGTTGATTCCGTCTCCATTTGGCGTAAGCCCATTCGGTACTGTTAGTAAGTCTAAATCACATTCATCTTCTGCATCTATGCCTGGGCAGTCTACCACAATATCCATGCAATACGTTGCTTGCCAACATATACTTTCTCCTGAATCTCCCTCGAAGTAATCAAAACATACTGTGTAAGTGCCTGGTTGATCATAGTCGTGTGTCCAAGTCCCATTTGCTGGTGTGACGACTGCCGAACTCACAGACCCATCTCCCCAGTCTGGTTCCGCATGGGATATCCAATGGCATGAGTCAAATTGTGTAGTGCTTATGCTTAGCATACATCCGTTGATCGTATCGTTAAAACCGATGTCAACCAAATCAAGGAAAGCCATTTCGTCTTGGCAACAAGTTTCACAATCACCTATCACAACACATGTTTGTTCGAAACTAGAACAGCACCAGGTTGGGATTTCGTCTTTGCCTAGATCTTCAAGGTGTCCGACTAGATTGAAACACAATGTGTCTTCCGGCATCACTCCAGCATATTCAACACATATCCAATCCGAGGTATCGCCCGGCATTAAGGTCGGAATAGAAACCGCAACGTCTAAGAATGAAGCTGATAACGGAAATACATTTGTGAAAGCCACCGAATTGATTTCAAATGATGGATGTGTGTTGTTTACCACTTTGAAGCAATAATTTCTGTCTTCACAGGCTATGGAGTCTTGTACAATGTCCACACAATCAGGTGGACAGTAATCACCACAAGCGACGGTGAAGCAACTAACTTCTTGGGTGGCACAACACCAAGTAGGTGTATTTCCTTGGGTGACATCTTCATTGTGTCCCACCACAGTATAACATATTTCGTCTCCGTTATCTGCTCCATCATACTCTACACATATCCAATCCGAAGTTTGACCAGGTAGAAGCGGAGGGATGGAAATAGGTTTTGGACTTAAGGTAACACCAGCGGGTGTGATGCTGATTAAGTCCAAGGACTGAATCGTAAATCCAGGAAAGGTATTGTTTGTTATTTTGAAGCAATACATGTCATCATCACAATTCAAATCTTCATCTACGACGGTGATGCATCCGCCTATTGGATTACTATCATCACATGTTAGGTTGAAATCTTCAAGGCATTCTTCAGTACAATTTCCTTGCCCATCGTCAACCAACCAACTGATCGAAATGACGAATGGTGAATTGTTTGCGCTATTACATACGCTAAAGATGTCTTCGGTTCCAAGGTTGACATGACTTGTCATCGGATAAATTTCTGCTTCAGTTACATTGATCTGATTGATGTACCATCCATTCAATGCCTGCACTTGCATAATGGTAGCAGGAGCTTGTGTGGTGATTTTTATTCCTTTGAAATAGTCTGCGCAAAAATCATTGGTGATGGAACCAACAAAGCAACACTCTTCTCCCGTTACCGGATCTGGTGTCAAGTTCACGGATATGTTGTCGCAGCTGTTGGATGTAGTATCACAAGGATCGTTACAATCATCTTGAATATTGATGAAATGCTTTTCATCGTCTACACAACACCAACTGATCGGATCGCCAGCAGGTAGATCGGCTTCATGTCCTACCAAAAGGAAACACATATTTGGATTGCCTAGCGCATCATAATTTACGCAGACCCATTCTGAAGTATCTCCTGTCATCAATGGATTGATGGAGTACGGATTTGGGGTCAAGCTGGCTCCAGTAGGAGAGACTTGAATGAATTCCACAGATCTAATGATGATTTCTGGATCGGTCGTATTAACAACCCTAAAACAATAAAGGTCATTGATGCAATCAATCGAGTCCTGGACGATTTCTAGACAACCTCCAGGATTGTCATTGCAAGACACCTCAAAATCTTCAGGGCAGATCGAAATACAATTTCCACTCGCATCAGTGTATAGCCAAGCAATCTGCACATTAAAAATCGAACCGTCATTGTTGGCACAAATTCTAAAGATGTCTTGTTGGCCTAAAGCAATGTGCGTGCTTGGTGGATAAATCTCTGCATTCAACGGATCCAGCTGTGTGATGGTCCATCCATTGAGTGCTTGTACTTGTGAGATGCTAGCAGAACCGGTTAACGTAATTTTTATTCCTTTGAAATAATCATCGCAATATTGGTTGTCAATACTACTTGTGTAGCAACAAATATCGCCAAGGACTGGATCGGGAGTAAAGTCTATGTCTGTAAAATCGCATGGATCACCATTTGAATCGCAATTGTCATCGCAGTCAGGGATTACAATCATGATCACACATTCAGAACATGGTGCATCGTCTGAACAATTCCCATTGATCCTTAATTCGTACGTACCAGGTCCTGATGTCAATGGATCTGTTGTTGGACTAAAGTCCCAAGATAAATTGAAGTTGGAGCCTGTTCCAAAATTACCGAAACATGGGCTGATACAACTTCCACCAATTTTGGTCATTGACCAGTCGTAGCTTGGCGTACAATTTTGGCTATTGCAAAGGAATGATCCATCTATATCAAATGCATAAGAGCATGCAGGTAAAGTCACTGTCTCATTGCACATCACATTATTTATAATGCCCCAAGCGCCTGATACCGTCATGTCATCCCAACCATCACAGGCACAGCTTGGACAGTCAACCGTGATGGTTTCGCATATTTCTTTTGTCCAGCAAGTATCACCCGCCATGGTTCCTTCGAAAATGGTTGCGCATATGTTGTATGTGCCTGATTGATCATATTCATGCGTCCAACAGCCATTGGCAGGGCTTACAGTAGGGAGTAAAATCGATCCATCTCCCCAGTCCGGACTCACATTGTACATCCAATGGCAACTATCAAATTGCGTTGCTTTTACAATCACCTCGCAATCGTCAATCGTGACATCCCATCCTAGATCAATCAAGTCACAGAATGCATCAAAGTCTTCGCAGCATTCATTGACAGGTGGACAGTCAACCGTGATGGTTTCACATATTTCTTTTGTCCAGCAAGTATCGCCCGCCATGGTTCCTTCAAAAATGGTTGCGCATATATTGTATGTGCCTGATTGGTCGTATTCGTGTGTCCAGCAGCCATTGGCAGGGCTTACGGTAGGGAGTATAATCGATCCATCTCCCCAGTCAGGACTCACATTGTACATCCAATGGCAACTATCAAATTGCGTTGCTTTTACAATCACCTCGCAATCGTCAATCGTGACATCCCATCCTAGATCAATCAAGTCACAGAATGTATCAAAGTCTTCGCAGCATTCATTCATCATAGTAGGAGTACATTCTGAAAAACTCAAATCATCCAATGCTAAATCTCCAAAACCATTTGCTTCAATATTGAATAGTTCAAGTGTTACAGGACCCGTTGTAGTGGCAATCCAGCTGCCAGTCATCATAACCCATTGGTCAGGGACCTGAGAAATTGGGACTGCAGGGATGACAACAACTCCATTGATATGCAGTTCTACTCTTGGTGAGGCTGTTTCATTCAAGTTTAGTGTAACGAGATTGTTTAACGATGCGCAGAAGTTATAATTAAAGCCTGAAGTGACATTGACTGTCTGTCTCCAGATTGCTCCAGTAAATGGTCCATCCGCAACCAACATATTTCCAGTGGCTCCATTGGTCGGATCAGAGGCAGCCCAACTTGGATTACCTAAAGGAATCGTATTGGCATTTCTTATATCGTATTCACCCGGGCCTAAAACCAAAGGCCCAACAATGTAGTCGCTTGTAAATCCAACATTTCCTGCTTCAAAATCTCCATTGGTCAATAATTCTGTATTGGATGTTCCCGCTGGACAATCGGGACAGCTGAATGGAGTACACGAAGGTTCTACCATAAAACAGGTGTCCTTGCTTAAACATGGAAGCAATTCATTGATCACATTGTTCCATCTATCAATCTGTACACATATTTGCTGCGGTCCATCGGTAATTGGAATGCACAATTCGTCACCTATGTCTGGTGTCGTGGTGCTGCCATCAGGCAAAGTAACAACAAGCGCATCACAACTGTCAAGATTGTTGAAGTCCATAATGATTTTGCATTCTTCTTCAGTGTAATCTATAAGATCTTCAAAGTAGGCACAGAATGCAGCCTCATCAATCTGGCAACAACTTTCGTCTCCACAAGGTGGAATAGGAATGGTGTCACATTGACTTTCAAAACAACAATCACCAGTCGCCATATTTTGTAGTCGATACCCAAATTCAAAGTTTGGATAAGTCGTCTGAGGGAAGGGTGTCCCTACGATGTAGGTACTGATTGTTCTTGATTGATTCGGTCCCAACGGAGGAGTCAATGTGATGATATTTCCGGAAGGGAAAGGAACATAATTAAACGGATCATTCTTTACGGTCAAATGTAGTTTGTCCGCCGTAAATGATGGATTGGAAACATTGGTGATCGTAAATGTATATCTGTATTTTGTGCTGTCTGGAATGCATTCCAACAATTGATCGGTGACTACGAGACACACATTGTCATCGTCTCCGCAATCGGATTCAAGTAGGTCAGTGCAAACAACTTCTTCCTCGCCTGTAATTGGATTGATGGCGTACCATTTAAAAATCACTTGAGGATTGCTTTGCGTAGGGTCGTCGATTTTGTCCAAGCAAAAATCCAAAAGGCCAGGATAACTAGGTTGATCCATGGTGCCGGAAATTGGTCGCATGCATATGGATTGATTGGTAGAGCTAACCGTCCAGAATCCCGCTTGTCCAGGACTGATTATGTGTGAACCAAAACAAACACCTGGTGTATTTATTTCTGCTTCAAACTTGGTGTAATAACCCGTCTGACACCCATTGTCAACATCGACTACAAAGCAACATTCATCTTCGTCAGATCCGTAAGCTGTTGCAACGATGCCATTGTCTTCGCATGGGTCGCAGCAAGGTTGGATTTCTTTACAAATTTCTTCTGGTTCATGACAGCACTGCGTTCCATCAGTACTCACCACGCCTATCTTGTAGCAGATGTTTTGAGTCGCGATAATAGGTATTGTTGATTTTAATTGAACGCATATTTGCCCCGAGCTTGTTCCATCTAAAATAGGGTTCGGTATTGGTTGAACAACCGTGCTAGTCGTACAGAATGGCTGCCATCCAAAATTGGCTGACAAGTCCTCTAGTGTGATTGAGCCAATATCAAATCCAGAATTGTTGTCTATGTTGAAACAAAGATTGTATTCCGATGGATTATCGTCGTCGCTACACATAATTTCACAATCTGTAACTGTGATGCAGTCAAGAAGAGGTGGCGGTTCGCACCCCAAGACAATCGTGTCTCTGCATGCTACTATCGTTAAATCTTCAGAAACTTGTTGCATCCAACGTATCTCGATCACCTGTGGATTGACAGGATTTGTGACAGCTGGTGCGATGCATGTATTGATGGCATCCATCGTCAATCCTGTTGGTATTGAGGTGGTCGTTGAGCTTACGCAAAATAGATCATTCGTGGTAGTACAAGGTCCAAATTGTAGACTTGGATCCAAGACAACGTTATTGAAAATCCAGTCTTTCGTCAACATTTCTACTTCTACATTGGTAATGTCTGCACCCCAATTATTTTTAAGGTCAAAGGCGTAGCAACATAAATCTTCATTGTTGGGGTCGATAATTTCTCTTTCCATGACCATCAATGAATCACAAACTACTTCTGGAGCGACGCAATTGAAAAAATCATAGGTGTTCCAGCTGGAACTTGTGATGACAACATTTTCAGTTCCACCAACTGGGGATATTGGGTTAAATCCAGGAATAATCACTTCTTCAATCGTGTAATTTCCTTGTGCCAAACCTGTGAAGAAAACCTCTCCATTGATGTCGGTTAATCCAGTCTGTATGATTGACCCTATTGAATTCTTAAGATTGAAAGTCCAGCCTTGTCCCGGTGTGTCTCCTACAGTTACGGTGCCAGAACAATCATTGTCGATGATTTTCCTAGCATTGACGGTAAAAGCCTCACAACATTCTCCAGCATTGATGATATTATTGTTTCCTGATAATGAATTGGCAGTAGCGGCAATTGAGAATCCCAAAGTGGTGCTACTTACATTGGACAACTTGGCGCGGATAGCATAACTTCCTGTCGGAAATAGTCCAGTGTAATTCCAAGTGGATGGGGCAGCGGTTCCAGTGTAGACATAGGTTGTACTTGTTCCTAACAAAGTGTTGTTGTCCAAATCCCACAACTCCAAAGTCAATCTATCATCACCAGCATAACTAAATTGCAAATCCATCTCGTCTTCTTCGCAAACACAAAATATTCTTTCAAATACATAAGGAACTCTCGCTCCATTGGCATTCTGAATATTGTTACAACCAAATAAGTTGGCGGTACCGTTGCCTAGGTCGACAGGTGCTAAATTGCCAACGCCAGTCTGGTTGACCCAAGCAGTCGTGTTGGGGAAAACGTAGTTCATGATATAGGCGCTACCATTGACTGAACTCAAAAATGGATTGGTGCAATTGAATACGGGAGCATTGTTGATCAATCTCCATATTGGATCTACTTGACCAGTGCCAGATGGGATCAGATTACCCAATAAATCAATTCCTGTGCTTAGGTTTAGCGCGTTGGTAGTTTCACAGTTAGGATTTTCGTCGCATGTGGATGTGTCTTCAATTTCACATTCTAAAATTACGGTCCAACTGCATTGTGCTTCTGTGTCACATTCACCAAGTGTGAAGCAACTAAAATTATTGTTTCCAACTTGTAGTTGAATGGTTGCTCCAGGCACAATAGGTGCACCATTGAATGTGCAATTGACAGTACTTCCTGTACTTGATGTCACTGTCGGTATGGTGTATGGGCTGATACAATCTTCGTTGGGTGTAATGACTTCTGTAACCGTCATGTCGCTAGGGCAAAGAAGAATGGGTGGATCAGGAATCGAAACAATGATGGTTTGTGAATTTGTATCACTGCATCCATCGGCTCCAGTAACGCTGAGTGTAACATTATAAACACCAGCTCCAGAAAAACTTATGGGTGACTGGTTGGCAAATGTATTTCCATTTACTGTCCACAAAATATTGAGTTGGTCCCCGCAAGAATTGTCCGTTAGCTCTAAGTTGCCACAACCATCATCTTGCCAAGTGAAGTCAGCTTTGCAAGTTTGTGTGTATTCGCTTACGCAAACATTGTCAAATTGCATCGGGATGATTCCGTCAACCACACCGGTAGCATCGGTACTGAATGTCAGACTGTTGTAATTGTTGTTGGCGACAAAGGTGAATTGATCTGTTTGCCAACCATCTGCTGGTGTGATGGTCGGGGCAGTGTGGATTATCATGCAAGACCCAGAGCATGAACCACTTGTTTGAGCTGTATCTGAAATTCTGAGTTTTAGATTTCCAGGTTCTTCTGGTGCTTTGTAGCAATAGCTGATGCAATATTCCAGACCTTCTTCAAAAATGGTAGTAGTGCCACCAAAACCTGAGATGCTGTATTCGACGCCATCTCCAGGACTTGCAATGCTAGGGCCATTAATAAAAATTGAGTTGGGGTTATCGCAACCATCAATAACATACATGGGTGATCCATAAACTGCATTGAAAGGAGCTTGTGGAAAAGTGGTTACAGGTCCTGGAATTTCTGATTGAAATGTGTTCAAATCTTCTTCGTCACAGCATTCGCAAAAAATTTCGCTGCTACATATTTCTACTTCAATTTCTTGTTCTATTGAGCTCTCGCAACCAAATGCAAATACTTCTAATAAAACAGTATGAGGTCCTGGTGTTAAGAATTGATAACATGGATTGGCAGTAGTGAATGTGAATCCATCGATGGTCCATTCGTAGTCCAATCCATTTCCGATCGAGTTGCTGGTGAATTGTACTTTTCCGCAATCTTCGGTCCATGTAAAGTCTGCCTCACATTCCTCTCCACATTGTACTTCTAGTGTGAAGTCACTGATTGTGCCTCCATCACCGTCTACGACGATAAAGTATTCTTGACCAGCGTTTAAAAATATATTTATAATATCAGGAGTGCTCCCTGAAGACCCATCTGAATTGGTAATGCAATTGTCAGGGTCGCAAGCATCATCCAGTAAGAAGAGGTCCAAGTCTCCACTGAATCCTGTAAGAGTGATGATGTGGAATTGACTATTGTCTGGTATGAATCTAAATATTTTTTCTGGTCCTGTTAAGTTTGTGTTTCCTCCATTGCAATAGGTGTCTATGGTTGAAATGCCTGTGTCATTGTTGGATGCAATGAATTCATTGCATTCGATGTCTTCAGCATCGCATTGGAATGGAGGACTGCAGAAAATATCTAAAAAGTACTCCGCAATAGATCCATCATCTCCATCTATGACAAGATAGTAAGTTTCACCTACCAGAAGGGTAGCCATCATTACATCATCTGCGGTTGAGCTTGATGCATCTGAATTTACAATACAGTTGGATGGATCACAATCCTCTTCCAATAAAAACATGTCTAAATCTCCCGTTCCGAATACGTCTAAAGTAAATGTATATATCTGAGTATTGGTAGGTGTAATGCTGTAAACTACTTCTGGTCCTGTTAGGTTGGAGTTTGAGCCACAGTAGTTGTCTGTTGAAAATAGATCTGTGTCGTTGTTGCCATCTATACTGCCGCAATCGAAAAACAAAGCATTGTTACATAGGTCTGTTTGACCATATGCGATCTTGCCAGAAATAAGAATGATGAGTAGTAATTGTAAGTAAAGTTTCATGGTTGTTTCTTTTAATCTAATGGCGAACTTAGATATAAGTAACCTCCATAAATTGTCGGATCAGACCAACGGTTACACTGATAAGATGAATGGATTTGTTTGTTTGGCTGAAATAGAAACGGAGTACTAACCTTATTTGGTTAGCGTTTTATAATTTGAATTTTTCATAAGAGGAACGGTCGTCATGCAATGATCAACGGTAGTTGGGTATAGATAATTATTACAGATTAATTCTGTGATTATTAACTATGCACTTTGATTACTTGCTCAAGAAATTCTTCTCTTTTTCTTCTAGAGACAGGTACGGTTGAACCGTCCGACATAATTACACTACCTTCTTTTAAATATTTTGATATAAGATGCTGGTTGATAAGATGGGATTTGTGGCATGAGAAGAAGTCATAATTTTCGAGTTGATTTTTGTAGACGCCAATGTTGTATGAACTTACAATGGTGTTGCCGTTTGTAAGATGGATTTTGGTGTACTTTTGCCAACCTTCGCAACGGACGATGTCAGAGATTTTTATGAATTCATAGGAGTCTGAGCTGGCCAAAGCTATTTTTGTTTCTTGATTTCCAACGTTCTTAATATTGTACTTTAAAAGCTCATAATGTTCGACTTGTTTTTTGGTCATGACATTTTTGATGGCTTTATTAGCAGCACTTTTGAGATCCTCGGTATTTATAGGTTTGAGTATGTAATCAACAGCGCTTAATTTAAGTGCGTCTAGCGCATACTCATTAAAACCTGTTGCAAAAATCACTTGGAAATCAATTTTTTCAAACCTATACAGGAGGTCAAAACCGGATTCGCCGGGCATAGCAATGTCTAGAAATACAATGTCAGGGTTCTTTTCATTGATTAGATTGAAAGCCTCTGGCACATTTGAAGCTTTGCCTATAACTTTAATTTCTGGACAGAATTGTTTGATTTTTATGTCCATGACTTCTCTTAATTTTGGTTCATCGTCTACGATAATGGCTGTGTATTCCATTGTTTTTGTTTTTTGAGGTTTATGACAACTTTGGTTCCCGGGAAAAGGTCGTCATTTGAATTGTTGGTTATGTTGATTTTTATGTTTACTAACTCTGCTGCTTTTAAAGATTCCACTCTGTTGGAAACGTTGAGCATGCCTTTGCTTTTGTGAAATCTTTTCTTAAATTTTTTGGCGTTTTCTCTGCCGATTCCATTATCTATTATTTCAATGATTATTTCTTTTAAAGAATTTTCAATTATTGATATGGATAGTAGTGCCTTTCTATCTTTTCTATGCAATAATCCATGATTGATTGCATTTTCAACAAATGGCTGTATCATCATAGGTGGAATCAATACATGTTTTAAATCTATTGCATTGTCTATCAGGAATTTCATTTCAAACATTCCTTCAAAACGAATTTTTTCTAAATTGACATAATCTTTTAATAAGGAGATTTCATCAGATAGATTGATCATTTGTTCAGATGAAGAATTCAAGTATTTTCTCATTAAATTGGCAAATAAGGTCAGGTAATTATCCGCTTCTTCAATTTTATGTGTTTGGATATAGTATTGAATAGCACCGAGCGAATTGAATACAAAATGAGGGTTCATTTGTGATCTAAGTGCTTCAAGTTTTAGATTTGCCATTCTTCGATTATAACTTTTTGCACGTTCGATTTCTTTATCCATTTTGTTTTTTCTCCTTCTGTCAAGTAATAATAGTGCTAATAGCATAGTAGCAATCATCGCAAGGTAAAATACAGCGGTATTCCAAAATGGATTCTTGATGGTAAACTGAAAATCTTCTTCCAGTTGATAACTTATATTGTTACTGTCAAAAGCCTCAAGCTTAAAAATGTAATCGTTGGGAGCAAGGTTGTTGAATATGACACTTCTGTCAGTGGTTGATTGCCATTCTTTTTGAATCGGTAATAGTTTATAACGATATGAAATTTGGCCAAAACTTTTTTTATCAAGCAAACTGTAGTTTAGTATTATGTCATTTTGTGAATGATAAAAATTTCTATCGGGTTCAACATTTTTGCCATTTACAGAAATCCCTTTAATTGAAAGTTTATGAGAATTGGTTCTTATTGTTTGCTCTGATGTATTTAGCTCTATTTTTGAGATTCCATTTGAGGTCCCTGCGTATAGGTGATCTCCTTCAATGATGAAATCAAATACTTCAAGAGAAGGTAGGCCTTGATTCAGCCCCCAGTATTTCTCAACATAGTTGGTGTCTTTTGTTGTTGCAATTTTTTTGATTCCTTCATTGGTTCCAATATAAAATGTACTTGGGTCTTCAATACGTATTTGATTAATGGTTCCGTAGTTGCCGATTTTTGTCAATAGATTTTCATCAATTGTATATTTATATAGTCCCGAACTTTCCGTTCCGATAAGTAGTTCGTTTTCATTGATTGAACTTATGGATGAAATAAGAGGCAATGATAATATTGTTTCTAATTTTTTCTCTTCTTTAATTTTGTAGAGCTTTTCTTTGTCAGCTGAATAGATTTCATTGGAGTATGTGTTGTTAAATAATATTCTTTGTTTATGTCCTAATCGATGAGATTCGGGAAGATTTTGTTTGTTTAAAAATACTCTGAACAAACCTTGCGTAGTAGAAGTGTAGAAATCTGAGTTGCTTCTCTGTACGGTGGTTTTCGATTGGGTTAATAAATTTACTGGACCAGTGTGGAAGTTTAAGACATTGAAGTTTTTTAATTTTTTATCGATGTAAGATTTATTGTCTTTATTAAAGCTTAGAAATTTTCCAGGTCCAGCGTTTTTGGCGATTAATAATTCGTCTTGTGCAGTCTGTATGACGTGTGTTACAAAAGTATTTTCATAATCACTTTCTATTATCTTTTTTTCTAAGGTCATATTGTAAACAGATCCTCTAGAGCTTATGGCTATTAAATCCCCTGATAATAATTTTTTAATAAATTTATAGGTGTTGTCATCTGAGTTTTCTGTTTCAATAAGGTTTGCTTTAAGTTGATCTTTCGAGAAAAAGAGCAAACCATTTTCTTTGGTTCCAGTCCAGATGTTACCTTCTGAATCTTGATAAGATCTTTGAAGTGCGTATTTATTGGCAAGACTTGAAAAATTTACGGAATTCAATTCTTTGAAGTCTGTAATGTGGATGATTCCATTGTTTGTACTTATTCGAAGTAAATTTTCTTCGTTATTTGTTACGAATAAATTGGTAGGATTGTCAAAAAAATCAAACCATGGGTAGAAAGCCGTTTCACCAGTAGCAATTTCAATTTGAAGTATTCCATTTGTTGTAAGCGAAAGGATATATGGATGCCTAGCCTGTATTATTTGAGATCTACGTATGTAGTTTTTGGGATCGTACTTAAATTTAATTTTTGTTTGCCTTAAAACTTGAAGACTATCAAGTTCAAGAATCTTTTGGTGTTCCAAATCGAGTCCATAGTATTTGTTAGAGTTTACAAATAGCCATTGAATGGTTGATTGTCTTTTGTTTAAATCATGCAGCTTGGACTTTTCTTTTTGGACTTTGTTGTTTTTAACGGACCAAAGTTGATTGTTTGTCCAGAAGTAAAGTTCATTGTTTACTTTCTGAAATGCAAGATTTGTCTTTACACCTAAGTCTTTTTTGACAATGGAATCATTTTCAATGTAACCAACACTGCCTTCTGGTCCTTGCATCCAGATTCTTCCATCGTGGTTTTTGCGCATTAGGAAAATGTCATTGGCTGGAAGCCCATCTTCGATAGAGTAATTTTTAAATTCATAGCCATCAAATTTGGAGACTCCTTTTTCAGTGTAGATCCATAGGAATCCATTGTCATCTTCGAGCATGCCATAGACATTGTTGCTTGGTAGTCCGTCGTTAATGGTGAACTGACGATGAGGAAAATATTGAGCACCCAATTGTGTTCCCATTATAAGAAGTATGAATACCGATATAAGTAATCGATTATTCTTCATACTCAATATTTATAATCACCTGTGTCCCTGTGGATTGATTTCCATCGTCTAAGTCCAAAGTGGTAATGTCAAGTTTGACATCTGACTGGCTATTGATCGTCTGAATTCTGTCTTGAACGATCTCTAACCCACGTGATTTATGATTTGGTCGTTTTATCTTGTTTGCTGCGACTCTTCCTATTCCATTATCTGTTATAATGCATTGCATCTTGGTTTCATCTACATGCTTGAAGTGAATAAGTAATGTGCCTTGACGATTTGTAAGATGGTATATCCCATGGTTGATCGCATTCTCTACAAAAGGCTGTATTACCATCGGCGGTAAAGGGTTTTCTAGGTCAATTTCAGGATCGATCTTCATGGTGAAATCAAACATTTTCTCAAACCTCATTTTCTCTAATCCCACGTAAAGCTTTAAAAGATTGGATTCTTCTTGTAGCGAGATAAATTTGGATTTAGAAGAGTCTAGTATTTTTCGCATGAGTTTTGCAAAATTTGACAGATATGAATCCGCTTTTTCTGTTTCTTGGGTTTGAATAAAGTATTGGACGGAACCAAGAGCATTAAATATGAAGTGAGGGTTCATTTGTGAGCGTAGGGCAGTAAGTTCTAATTCTGCAATCTTGGTATTTATTTTGGTTTTTTCTCTTTCAAACTTTCTTAATTGATTCATTCGATAGGTGAAAAAGAGATAGGTCAAGAATAAGGCAAAACCTACCAATCCAAGAATTCCAAAGATTTTGGTGTAGTCTCTTTTTATTTCTAGTGCCAATGACTGATGGTTGTTATTGGTGCTATTGAAAAAGCCAAACTCGTATTCCCCAATTGGCAGCGACGATATTTTTAATTCATTTTCACTAGTCTGAACAATATTGTTGTCTTTGTTCTCAAAGTTTAAAAATGAAGACCAATTGTCAAATCTATATTTGTAGTAGTCAGGAAAGTTGACTTTTAGCCTTAGTGAATCATATTTGTTGTAAGTTGAAACCACAGAGCTTAGTTCTGAAAATGTTTCATGTTGTTTTCCATTGTAAATTTCGACTTTGGATAGATGAAGTCCTTGGGAAGTTTTTCTGTTGAGTATTTTTGAAGGATTTATTCTTACTACACCATTAAGGGTGCCAAGGAATAGATTGCCTTCCTTGTCTTTTGCTACAGCATCTGTGTTGAATTCTCTGTTGGGTAACCCGTTGTATTCATATATTTTTTGGGTAATTTCAAATTGTTGATTTAGAACATTTATTCCGTTGAAAGTGGCTATCCAGATGTTTTTTTGATCATCTTCTATTATGCTGGCAATGGCATTGTCGCTCAATCCATTAGACTCGGATAGCTGTTTCGTTATTTTTTTTGTCTTTTTATCAATCAGATATATTCCTCCTTTAAATGAACCCGCAATTACCAAGTCTTCCATTTCATACATGGTTCTTATCTCTGGATGAGAAATGTATTTTTCACCTGAATCAAGTTCAGCATTGAGTATTTCTTTTAATTTGAAGTTGGTGTCATAAATGTAGATGCCATATTGAGTCCCTAGCCAAAATTCATTTGTTCCTTTGATGTAATTGATGGCCCTGATAGCAGGAATTTTGTCAATGACCTTTGTTAACGATTTATTGATTTTGTGATACGTATACATGGAACCTGAATCCTTATTTTTTTCCTTATGCAGTTCATGTCCTGCAATCAATAAATGATCCTTGTTTAAATTGTGGAAATCTCGTATTCTCAATGGAATATAATCTAGACCAATTTCTTTCGTCACAGGATTAAATCGGAGTAGTTCAAAGTCTCCATGTGAGTCAAATGAGTATGAATACATCACCTCATTGAACCTGTCGTACAACAATCTTTGGTTTCTATAGAAATATTCAGGTCTGTCGTCAAAGAGAAGATTGACCTGATTGCTGGAGTCAATCTCTCTGAGTCCATATGTTTCTTTAAGGAATAGAACTTTATCCGTTTCGGTATTGATGGCAGTAATAATGTGACCAAACTGACTTTTTTCTAGATTTGGTCTGACATAAAAATGGTCTATTCCTTCTTCTTTAAAATGGAAAATGAAGATGCCATTAAAAGTACCCACGATCCATTTTGAATCAATATTGTCAGTATAGATGTCTCGGATATTTTTATTGTAGTTAAGAAGATGGCTATATTCTTCAATACTTCCATCATTTCTGATGACTAGAATTTTTTCTGTTATCTGAACTTTATAGCCAAATAGTGCAATATGGTTTCCAAGTCCATCTTTCTTGAGCAGGGTACATTTTAGTTCTCCTTCATCGCCACCAAATATTTTTACTTTGTTCCCATGTTCTATTTTCCAGATTCCGCCCTTTTCTGCAATCAGATTTTGCTTGTTGACTGTGAATTTCGTTTTATTTTGATCTAAAACATAAGGATTGCTCATGGTCTCAGAATCGGTCTGGGACAGATACTTTACAGTTGTGGTTCCAGGATCAATTTGATAAGCGGACTGATCTAATTCAAAATGGATGCCTCCGTTGTCACTACGCCTCATGTTGTCGACCAAACTTAGGTCTTTATCATTCAGTTGGGACGAATTGACAATTTTAAAGTTTTTGCCATCGTATTGTTGAATGCCTTGTTCGAAAAACAAATAAAAATATCCAAATGTATCTCGGTAAACTTTATTGACAATTCTATCTAGTAAGCCATCTTCTAACTCTAGTTGTTGTACATCATTCAGTTGCTGCCCTTCGACACTGAATGAGACACAAAATAGGAGGAATAGTATGCTTACATTTTTTTTTATAATCTATTGAGTTTTGAGGTTACTAAAGTTATTAGAAAAATTATTAAAACTAGCAAGCTTTTACTTTGGTGATAAAAGGTTTTAATTCTGCTAATGTTGATTCATGACTGTATTCATCTTTATGATCTGGTCGACATATTTTGTTGAAGTTCCTTTGTCCATAATTGGCTAGATAATAAACTGGTCGTTAAAAGATATACAAATAGATGTGCTTAAAGGCGATATTCAGATTATCGGTACATGCGAAAGAACCAACGGTTTATTTAAGCTAGGATTTGATGCAAAATTCCGCTTTTTAGATGTTTTTTGGGTATTGAGAAATAGTTGTACACAAATCCAAAACAATCTGGGATTTTCGTGCCTAGATTGCATAGCAAGCATGAATTAGTTCTTACCTTTAAGCTTGACCCAATAATCATGAAAACAATTGATTTTACAGTGCTTTTCATGGAAAAATGACTGAATTGGGGATAAAAATTAAGATATGAAACTTGGTAATTATATTCAAGGCAGTTGGATAGAAGGAGAAGGGGATGGACAAGCGATTTATGACGCTGTAACTGGAGATCAATTTGCCTCAGCAACCACCAAAGGTATTGATTTGGGACCTGTCTTGAAATACGGAAGAGATGTTGGAAGCCCGGCATTGAGAAAAATGACTTTTCAGGAACGAGGGAACATGCTGAAAAAATTGGCCCTTTATCTGATGAAGCGCAAAGAATCCTATTATAAATTGTCTTATCGCACAGGAGCTACAAGGCCTGACAGCTGGGTAGACATCGAAGGTGGATTTGGTAATTTATTTGCCAATGCATCCTTGAGAAAGAATTTTCCTGATCAAACCTACGCTGTGGATGGTGATCCTATTGATTTATCAAGAGGAGGGGCCTTTATGGGGCACCACCTTCTGGTACCCAAACGGGGTGTAGCCATTCATATAAATGCTTTTAATTTCCCAATCTGGGGAATGTTTGAAAAGTGTGCAGTCAATTGGATGGCAGGTGTAGCAGCCATTGTGAAACCAGCAACAGCAACTTCGTTTTTGACGGAAGCTGTAGTGAAAGATGTGATTGAATCCGGTATTTTACCTGAAGGAGCACTTCAATTAATATGTGGTTCGGCTAGAACGATTCTAGAAACAGTTGATTCTCAAGACGTGGTTACTTTTACTGGATCGGCTAGTACGGGTAGGATGCTCAAGGCAAATGAAAGAATCATAAACGAATCAGTTCCATTCAACATGGAGGCTGATTCTTTGAATTGTTCGGTATTGGGTGAAGATGCAGTACCAGGTACTCCTGAATTCGATCTGTTTATCAAGGAAGTGAGAAAAGAAATGACAACCAAATGCGGTCAGAAATGTACTGCCATACGACGAGTCATCGTGCCTGAAAAATTGGTTGAAGATGTGCAGATTGCATTGGGCAAAGCTTTGTCAAAAGTGAAAATAGGAAATCCTGCTGCGGAAGGTGTCCGAATGGGAGCATTGGCAAGCAGAGATCAGGTGAATGAAGTAAGTGAAACTGTCGCCAAATTGAGTGCGACAGCGGAATTGGTTTTTGGCTCAGTTCAGCCAATAGAATTGATTGATGCTGATTTTGAGAAAGGTGCTTTTTTGAGCCCTATTTTGATGCTTGAAAAAGATCCTTTTAAGAACACCGCAGTCCATGAGTTAGAAGCATTTGGTCCGGTAAGTACAATCATGCCTTACAAGACCATGGATGAGGCAGTTAAGCTTGCGCAAATGGGTAAAGGTTCTTTGGTAGCATCAATAGCAACATTTGATGACAATCTAGCCAAAGACTTTACCGTAGAGGCAGCAAGTCACCATGGAAGAATTATGATCATCAACAGAGAGATGGCCAAGTTTAGTACCGGTCATGGTTCACCGCTTCCGACCTTGGTTCACGGTGGTCCAGGAAGAGCAGGAGGAGGAGAAGAGATGGGTGGTATCCGTGGTATCAAACATTATATGCAACGTTGTGCTGTGCAAGGCACGCCCACCACTTTGACGAAAGTCACAGGAATATACCAGCCAGGATCCAAAGTGATTGAGGCTGAAAAGCATCCATTCAAATACCATTACGAAGACATCAAACCAGGTATGTCGGTCCTTACACACAAGCGTACCATCACCGATTCGGATATTCAGAATTTTGCAAATCTTAGTTGGGATGTGTTTTATGCACACACAGATATCACCTCATTGGATGGGTCGATTTTTGAAAAACGTGCAGCTCATGGATACTTCTTGTTGTCTGCCGCAGCCGGATTATTTGTGAGCCCAGCAAAAGGTCCTGTGGGGGCCAATTATGGTTTGGACGAATGCCGGTTTATCAGACCTATCTACCACAACGATACGATTCAAGTACGATTGACTTGCAAAGAAAAAGTGGAAAGAGATGCCAGAGGAAGAGAACATCCGAGTGGAGTAGTCAAGTGGTACGAAGAGATTTTTGACCAAGATGGCGAATTGGTTGCCATGGCTACCATCCTAACGTTGGTCGCAAAGAAATCTCCATTTGTAGATTTTACACGCGAGAAGATTCAAGAAAAATTGGATGCGTTGACTGAGTCGACAAAGCCGCAATGGGGAAAAATGACGGCACAACATCTGGTAGAGCATTTTGAGTACTTTAACCAACTGGCACTGGGTGAAATCGAATCAGAAATATTTACACCAGAAGAGAAAATCGAAAAGTACCAAGAATCATTGTGGAATCATATTCCAATGCCAAAGAATTTTGAACATCCTTCTTTTAAGAAAGGGGAAACGGAAGATTTGAGGTATGATAGCCTGAAAGCAGCAAAGGAAGCCTATTGGAAATCCTATGATGCTGTTATAGAATTTTACAAAGAGAATCCAGGAGCTACTCTAAAAAATCCTGTGTTTGGGATGTTGGATAGATACCACTTTAGGTTGTTGAATAACAAACATATGCATCACCACTTTACACAATTTGGCTTGATTTAATTTAAAAAATAAAATGGGGAAGAAGGATAAAAAGAAGAAAAAGAAAACGGAAAAAATTTCTGTAGATATACTTATGGAAGGTTTTCTAAAGATGGCCATGGCAAAGTCAATGACCGAGTTGTATGAGGCCAACTTTAAACAGGTTTCCAAATATGTGCACGCAACCTCAAGAGGCCACGAAGCGGTACAATTGGCTGTTAGTATGCAGATGCTGCCGCAAGATTATGCATTTCCTTACTATCGTGATGATGCAATGTTATTGGGTTTCGGTCTCAGGCCTTACGACTTGATGCTGCAACTTCTCGCTAAAAAGGCAGATCCTTTTTCTGGTGGCAGATCTTATTATTCGCACCCAAGTCTACGAGATGAGGACAAACCGAAAATTCCTCATCAATCCTCTGCAACGGGGATGCAAGCCATACCCGCAACAGGTGCAGCCATGGGAATGCAGTACAAAGAGTTGATGGAAATAGATGATGGCGATAAGCCATTTGTAGTCTGTTCTTTGGGTGATGCATCGGTGACAGAAGGAGAAGTAGCTGAGGCATTTCAGATGGCAGCTTTAAAGCAATTGCCTATCTTGTATTTGATACAAGACAATGGTTGGGACATCTCAGCCAACGCCGAAGAAACGCGTGCGCAGGATGCCTATGAATACATACAAGGATTTCATGGAGTCGAAGCCATTACCATTGACGGTACAGATTTTGTTGAGTGCTACAATGCAATCAATAAAGTAATAAAGACAATCAGAAAAGAACGGCGACCTTTCTTGGTACATGCCAAAGTGCCCTTATTGAACCACCATACTTCTGGAGTAAGAATGGAGTGGTATCGAGATGATTTAGAAGAAGCGCGTAGTCAAGATCCATATCCAAAGTTTATAAAACAATTGCTCGATACCGGATTTACCGAAGAGCAAATCCAATTGATCGAAAAAGAAGCACAACAACGTGTACAGAGTGATTTTGAAAGCGCACTTGCCCAAGAAGATCCTTTGCCTGAGGATTTATTTAGTCATGATCTAGCACCGACAAGTGTTGTTGAAGAAGTAGGCGTAAGAACTCCGGAAGGCGCAGAGAAAGTGGTGATGGTAGATTGTGCCTTGCACGCTGTAGAGGAGTTGATGCGAGAAGACAAAGCATGTCTTTTGTATGGCCAAGATGTGGGACATCGACTGGGTGGGGTATTCAGAGAAGCAGCAACATTGGCTCAGAAATTTGGTAACGATCGTGTGTTCAATACGCCGATTCAAGAAGCATTTATTGTAGGATCGACAGTAGGGATGTCAGCCGTAGGTTTGAAGCCAATTGTTGAAGTTCAGTTTGCAGATTATATCTGGCCCGGACTCAATCAATTATTTACGGAAGTATCCAGATCTTGTTATCTCACAGAAGGGAAATGGCCCGTAAGTATGATCCTACGTGTTCCGATCGGAGCTTACGGAAGTGGAGGTCCATATCATTCATCAAGTGTAGAATCCGTGATCACCAATATACGAGGAATCAAGATCGCATACCCGAGTAACGGGGCAGATATGAAAGGCTTGTTTAAGGCAGCTTATCACGATCCTAATCCAGTGGTGATTTTGGAGCACAAGGGATTGTATTGGTCCAAAGTGCCCGGGACAGAAAAAGCTCGTACTGCCGAGCCAGCGGAAGACTATATCATTCCTTTTGGGGTAGCCAATATAGTGCAAGAAGTAACCACAGATTCAAATGTCAATAAGATGACCATCGTCACGTACGGAATGGGAGTACATTGGTCTTTGAATGCAAGTAAAGACATCAAGGATCAAGTAGAGATCGTAGACCTAAGAACCCTTTCTCCACTCGATGAAGACACAATAATAGCATCAGTCAAGAAAACGGGACGATGTCTGGTAGTCACAGAAGAGCCAGTGAACAATTCCTTCGGTAGAGCGCTGACTGGATTGATTCAAGAGGAGTGTTTTAGCGAATTGGATGCACCTGTGATGATTGTTGGTTCTGAAAATATGCCAGCCATTCCATTAAATTCAGTGTTGGAACAGACGATGATTCCAAGTGCAGAGAAGGTGCGGGTTAAGGTGGATGAGGTATTGGGGTGGTAGTGGGTTAATTTCATGCCATTTATTCTATAATGGCTTTATTTTCTTTAAATTTGGTTAGAAGCATAATAAATGCTCCTGATAACCAACCATTATGAAACACCTTTCATTCCTTCTGCTTTTTTTGCTTGCGCAAATTTCTTTCTCACAAGACATAGATATTCCTGATCCCAATTTTCTCAATGCTTTGATTGAGGAGGGAGTGGACTCAAATGGAGATGGGGTCATACAAGTAAGTGAAGTTGAAGATGTAGAAATGCTCAACGTGGAAAATCAAGATATTTCTGATTTAACGGGAATCAATTACTTTTCAAGTTTGAGGATATTGGAAGCTTCAAATAATCAAATTGAACAAGTAGATGATATAAATCTGACATTGCTTAGGACATTAGAACTTACTGGAAATAATTTAACGCATTTTTCAATTGATAATCTTCCAAATCTTCGACATCTACATATTTCAGAAAACCAGTTAACCCAATTATCAATTATAAATTCCTATAGCCTATCGCATCTATCTTGTAACAATAATTTATTGGAAGAAGTAGAATTGATAAATTTAGAAAACTTAGGCGGATTAGATGTAAGTAATAATAAGCTTACGGAATTGAGTGTTGCTAGTATTTTTCTTAGTGGGAGTTATAAATTCCTCAACTTAAACTGTTCATTCAATCAAATTTCATCATTGGATTTTGGTAGCTTGAAGAACTTTTATAGCATTAATTGTTCACACAATCTATTGACAGAACTGAATATTGATAATTTTGAAATTAATGCAAAACTTGATTGTTCGCACAATCAAATTTCGAATTTAGATATTGAAATTTATGATCTTGGTTATACAGAATCGATAGATTGTAGTTACAATAATTTAGTAAGTTTAAACATTGTTGATGCATTTCTAACATCTGAGTTGAATTGTAGTAATAATCAATTGGAACAGATAGATTTGTCCGGATTACGTGTTCCCAATATAAACCTTGATAGCAATAGACTGGTTAGTCTTGTGGTACCCAATGAACTCCGGACATTAAGTGCACGAGCAAATTTGCTAACTGAATTTATTTATTCTGTTTCTGATTATAATTATTATTCTCATCCTTCTGATGTAGATTTAAGCGGAAATAATTTTATTGAATTTAATACATCAGAAAATGCATTAAAGACTTCAGATTTGGATTTATCCAACAATCAATTATTGGAACTTATAAACATAAAAGATGGAGAAGACATTCAGGATCTATTGGTTGATAATTGTCCCAAGCTTAGTTATATATGCACTGACCTATCAGAAGAAGATAATTTCGATAACATAAATGTGCCGATAAATTCACTTTGTCCACCTGGCGAAAACTGGAATATCAGGGTGTATGAAGGAGTTTGTACGATAGATGATAAGTATGACGGTTGCGATATAGATGATGAAAGAATGCCTAATGTAGAAATTTTGATTCAGAACGAAACAGATAGCATAGTCATTGTCTCAGATGCAAATGGAGAATTTAGCTTTATTGGACCTTATTATGGTGATGGATACAATGTTTCAATATTGGGCGTCGATTCCTTAGATTATATTGTCACACCATTAAATATCGAAGTAGATCCTGCTACTCAAGGCATCATTGAATTCTGCTTGCAGCCACGTTTTTCATTGATGATATCAGGTAAGTTTGACAGCGAAGAAAATGGTTGCGATAGCAACGATGATTCATTTTCTGATGTTGAATATGAAATCGTAAGCTCAAACAATGGAACAGAGCTTGTAAGTCCAGACAATACTGGAGTTGTAAGCTATGATGTGATGTTTTCGGAATATACGATCACACCAATTAATTTTGATGAAGGATTATTGTCTGTGGAACCTGAACAAATAGTTTTCAACACAAATCAAGTTGGTTTTGAAACAGCATTGGATTTTTGTTTTAAACCTTTACCAATTATTGAGATAGCTAGTCATGTCGATCTGGATAACAATGGATGTAGTATTTCTGAAGTTGGTTTGCCTTTCATGAGATTTGTAGTATTCCTTGATGGAAACTTTGTTGAATTGATCACTGCTGATGAATTTGGTTTATACGAATACATTTTAAGAGAGAAAGGTGTATACACAATTTCGCTTGCAAATGATGTTCTTCAGGAATATATTGTAAGTCCTTCAGAGCATATTATAGATACAAATTTGCCATTTGATAAAAATCCTACATTCTGCGTTAGGCCATTTCCAAAGGTGATACTAGCTTCTCGTATTGATGCAGACATGGATGGTTGCGAAAATGATACGGAAAGTCTTGGGAATGTCAGGTATGAGATTGATAATGGTTCCAATGTATTTACAATATATTCAGATCAACAAGGGAACACGAATGCATTGATCTTGTCTGAAAACTATACGATTGTTCCAACCAATATTGATGATAGGTTGTATACGTTCGAACCATCAGAGATGGTGGTCGATGGTTCAGATGGTAACTTACTTGATACTTTGTCATTTTGTTTGACTAGAAAGCCTGAAGTCGTCGATCTCTGTGTAGAGACAACAACTCTTGATGACATTAGACCAGGTTTTCAAGCTCGTTATCGCATTAGATATAGGAATCCCGGCACAGACCCAAAATCAGGAAGGGTTGACTTTAGATTTGAAGATGAGTTTATGGATTATGTTTCTGCTTCAGTGGAACCTACAACCATCGATGGAGGAAATTTATCTTTTGAATACGAAGATCTTCAGCCCAACGAAACAAGGACGATTACTATTACTGTTGTGTTGAATACACCTATGGATGATCCTGCCCTAGATGGCGATGAAGAATTGACAGCAAGCACATGGGTCTTTCCGATAGAGGATGACATAAATAGGCCAAACAATTTTTTCTTATTGAAAAGTGAAGTCAGAAATTCCTGGGACCCTAATGACAAAGCTTGCATGCAAGGAACGGAACTCCTAGAAGAGTTTATCGGAGAGTTTGTCCACTACAAAATTCGTTTTGAAAATACAGGTACAGCCGATGCGATTAATATCGTGGTAAGAGATACCATCAACTTAGACGACTTTGATATCTCCACCTTGGAAATCATAGATGCTAGCCACAATATGGAAACCCGCATCATCGATCCTAACATTGTGGAATTTGTATTTGCCGATATCAACCTACCTTTTGATGATGCCAACAATGATGGCTATCTGATATTTAAAATCAAAACATTGGATGACTTAACACTCGGAGATGATATCGCCAATAGCGCAGGAATATACTTTGATTTTAATTTTCCGATCATCACCAATACAGCAAGATCTGAGATTGTAGAACCAGTAAGCATTAAGAGAGTGGATGAACCTGAAATCAACGTAGTCATTTCACCAAACCCCGTCTCGGCAGAGTTGAGCTTTACCGTGGATCAGCGCATTTATCAATACGAGATCTTTGACACTAAAGGACAGAAGATCATCACAAAGAATGCATCCAACAGAGTACATCACACCATGTCTGTTTCAGAATTGACACCTGGATTGTATTTCTTACGATTGCAAGGAGAGGATAGTTCTGTAATGAAGTCGTTTGTGAAGTATTGAGGTTATAGCACCAACAACCCCAATTCTCTCAATATCTCCATGGGCTCGGATTCCCAAAATCCATCAAAGTCTTCAAAGCTGTTTTCGTAACTAGCCCTTACTTCAGCGAGCGTCTTTGTTTCTTTTGAAGTTACACTTGTTGCTTCTAGCATCTGGACAATCCATTCAGCCTTCTTGGTCTCAATGTAGATTTCAGCAGCATTGTTGTTTGAATGAAGTATGAGTTGTGTTGCTGTGCCCATTTTGTTTTCTACCGGTAATGACTTGATCCATATCATTTTCGAACTTGGTTTACTATTCTGTGGTTTCTGTTCGTTCAAACTGTCAAGGATAAACCTTGGAGAAATGGTGGTCTCTGGAATCTCAAAATCAAACCATTCTTGTAGTGGGTAATCAAAACAAATTCCGTGCATGTAATTGAAAAGTGATTTCTTCAATCCATAAGAAAACTTATCATGGTCAATTCCGGTACTGTCCGTAAAGTCGATGTCATTGTTGGCAAAACTGATTTCTTTGAGTTTAGGTGTAACGCCATAGGCATCGGGATCCATGCCGACAGGACTATGGGCGGTCATGGCAAATTGATGCCAGAAGCCCGATTGTAGAACACCATGTTCAAACAATTGCCTGACCATTTCCAAGCTATCAACAGTTTCTTGTATGGTTTGAGTCGGGTAGGCGTACATGAGGTAGGCATGCACCATGATTCCATTGTCTGTAAAGTTTCTACTGACCTGAGCCACTTGCTCGACGGTAACTCCTTTGTCAATTAACTTGAGTAATCGATTGGAGGCAACTTCTAGTCCGCCTGAAACTGCAATGCAACCTGAAGCTTGCAGTAATCGACAAAGATCCCAATCAAAACTTTTTTCAAATCTGATGTTGGTCCACCAACTTACTTTTAATCCTCTACGGATGATTTCAATGGACAAAGCACGCATCAAAGCAGGCGGCGCCGCTTCATCAACAAAATGAAAACCTCGGTGACCAGTCTGTGCAATCATCGTTTCCATACGATCCACCAAAGTCTTAGCGGTAATCGGTTCGTACAATTTGATGTAATCCAATGAGATATCACAGAACGTGCATTTGCCCCAGTAGCATCCATGAGCCATGGTCAATTTTAACCAACGTCCATCACTCCAAAGACTGTGCATCGGGTTGGGTACCTCAATGACAGAAACGTATGAGTCCAACAATAAGTCACTATAATCCGGTGTACCTAGATCTTCCTGCTTGTAATCTTGGCGAAGCGTATGGTTGTTGTACAAGACCTCATCATTGTGTAATGTGAAGGTTCTTTTTAGGAAATTGAGATTGGGATTGCTCAAGGATGGATCCTTGACATTGGAGTAGATCAACTCGATCGGCAATTCTCCATCGTCCAAGCTGATGTAGTCAAAGTATTCAAAAACTCTGACATCTGTCAATGATCTCAATTCGGTGTTGGGAAATCCACCACCCATCGCAATTTTTATATCTGGGTAATGCTTCTTGATATATTGCGCACATTTAAAGGCGGCGTAAAGATTGCCAGGAAATGGTACTGAAAAACAAACCAATATCGGCTTGTGCTTGTTGATGCGTGCATCGAGTATATCGAGTGCCAATTCATCAATATAGCTTGCTTTGTTGTTTAGTCGCTGGTGTAGTTCATCAAAAGAATTGGCGCTCATACCCAATCTTTCGGCATATCGGCTGAAACCAAATTCTGGATCTACACATTCTTTGATGAAATCGCCTAAGTCCTCTAGAAAAAGTGTCGCTAGATATTTGGCCTTGTCTTGGATACCCATGGTCCCGAATGCCCATTCCATGTCTTCCGTTTGCTGAAATCTAGCTGCCTCAGGAAGATAGTTTTCTGAACAAATCTTTCTGGCTATCGTATCATTCTTTCCTTGTAGAAAACGTACTACCTCCTGTATGTTTTTTTGATATTCAGCACGCAAGGTAAAAATGCGTAGGGCATTGTCTGAAGTTTCCTCTCTGATATTTGCGCAAGCGAAAATACCTTGCAAACCAGTTTCTGAAAACATTTCTAAAATCACCTCAATGCCTAAATCCATCTGATAAGATGAAATATTCTTGGTGTTCAGAAATCCCTTCAGATAGGCCGTCCCCGGATAGGGTGTGTTAAGTTGTGTAAACGGGGGAGTTATGAGTAAAAGCTCTTTCAATGTATGCCTGTGTTGAGCATGCAATATCGTGTGCTTTATTCAATTAAAGGCAATTTGAATTCAAGTAAATGTCCGAACCGTCGGAGTATCTATTTGGAAACCACTATTTTCTGTACAATATTCTGATTTTTTGCAAAATCACCAATCAATTGAAGAAAGTAAATACCAGGTCCATCAATACTGATTTCAGAACGTGATAAATCACCGTGCTGAATTTTTTGACCACAACTATTGAATAAAAAGTATTCATGATACTCATTATTTTCTTGCTCGATGAATACGATTTGGTCCGTCGGATTGGGATAGATACTGACCTTAGATTTTGTTAAATCATCGGTTGAAGTACTACTGACATCAATAGAGAAACCATCCACCCAAGCCTCTGTGTTGATGGCACAACCATCATTTACGGTACCAATAGCTCCTGATGCTATTTCCACAAAAATGGAGTCAATTTCAGGATTCAAAATTGGAATCTCAATTTTGGTGAAGTCCTCATAGGTTTCATCGGACTGCCAAATGATGGCTGGTTGGGACATGCCGTTGACAAAAGGCAAACAAAAGAAACTGAAGAAGGTAGAAGTCGAATTGGTACTCGAATCAGGCAATAGTCTAAGGTTAAAGGAAAAACTATTATCTACACCCACTGGTTGCGTGAGTTTGTAATTAAGCGTTGCTTTGCTCGTGCAATCTAAGAAAGCAGTCGTAACATTGGAGCTTAATTTCATGGAGTATTCCCCTTCAATGCTGAGTGGATCTCTGGTAACTCTTGTATGTGTTGTGTCGTTGTTTGTTTCCCAAAACTCAGGTTCTTCATAATTGAAACTTGAGGTCCAAGATTCAAATCCACCGTTGGGAATTTGTGTAAAAGCGAGGCTGCTTGAAAAACAAAAAAGTAGGAAGCAAATATTTTTCATAATGAATGAGTTGTGTTAGAACAACGAACCGAAGACGATAATGGTTGGTAAGGTGCTATTGGTTCATTATTCCAAATAACCTCCTTCTATCAATGCTTTGGTGAACTTGGTACTTCCAGAAACGTTGAGATGCGATATGGTCAACCAATCGGTTTCTGAATCAAACATTTCTGCAAACTTGTAATTGTTTAAGTTGTAAAGCATTCTAGCTTGTCCAAATTTATTGGTGTAAGGCAAAGGTCCAATCGGAATGGCGTTTTGGGCAGCCTTGTTGCCTGGCATTTGTACTACAGTAAGTTCGATTCCATTGGCTACGCACATAGAGTCTATTTTGTTTAAGTTTACTGAATTAGAATAGGCATCTGCTGCAAAAATGCTGTCCATTGGGTTCTTGTACTTGGATCGATCTGGTGTTGTTTTTTCAGTTCGAAATTGTCCTTTGTGAACATGGGAATTTCGGTGATTTTTTGAAAATACTCTTTTGATAAGTTCATTGGATAGCCACCTGAATTTCACCATTGGGATTTCTCTGTAGGAAAATGTTGGTGCGCCATAGTAATAGTCAACGACAGGAAGCACTCTGTCAAAGTCCAAGTCATTTCTCACAACTTGACTCAATCCCAAAAATATTTTCTTTGGTCGATTGTGTCTCAAGTAATTCTCTAATTGAATGGTGTTGGTTTTAAGATTGGCACCTGCTAGGGCGAGGTTGTAGGAGGATATATTTTCTTCTTCCAGTACATCTGCATTGATTGCATCAAACATCAAGCTACTGCCGACAAAAAGAATATCCACTTCTTGGTCTTTTAGGTGGTGGATTTTATCAGCTTTTTTGAAGTTTACTTCATAGTTCTGTGCAATCTTCAAAAATGCAATATTGGCAATGGCCATGACCACTCCGAAAACAAACAGCTTGAATAAAAATCTTTTCATGGTTTAAAATTGAAAATAAATAAAGTCGCTACTGTCTCCAGCATAGATAAAAATAGCGGTGGCGATGAAAAGATAAAATACCCAGTTGTATAGTTTGCCATTGGTCAGCACAAGACCATGTAATTCTGTTCTTTTAAACCATTCGATGATGAGCATGATACTAATAAATAGAAAGGTCATGCCATATTCAAAAACATTGATGGTCGGTGGAATGAAAATAATTGCATGCATGTCCCACTGGACGATATGAGAGAAGTATTGAATCGCATGTTGTAAGTTTTCTGCTCTGAAAAATACCCAAGTCACTGTTATCAATAAAAATGTCAGTATCATCATGCCCAGCTCGGGAATACTCGGAAGTAACTTGCCTTCAGCAACCGTATTGAGAAACTTTCTATTTTTCTTTAAGACAAAGGAAGGAAGGATCAGTAATGCATTCAGTGCACCCCACATGATGAAGGTCCAGTTGGCTCCATGCCAGAATCCGCTGACAATAAAGACGATAAATAAATTTCGAATGGCTTTGTTTTTACTTCCTCCCAAAGGAATATAAAGGTAGTCTCTGAACCAAGTCGACAATGACATGTGCCAACGTCTCCAAAACTCACCCACATTCCTAGAGAAATAAGGGAACGCAAAATTCTGTTTTAAATCAAAGCCAAACAGCTTTGCCAAACCTATAGCAATGTCAGAATAACCAGAAAAGTCACAATAAATCTGAAAAGCAAATAGGGCAGCTCCGATGACCAAAATCAATCCACTTAGTTCATTCGATTGAGCAAAAATAATATTTACATATTCTGCACAATTGTCAGCGATCACCATTTTCTTAAAAAATCCCCACAAGATTTGCCTGCATCCATCAACCGCTTTGTTGTAGTTGAATTTTTTGATAGAATCAAATTGTGGCAATAAGTTGGTTGCTCTTTCGATCGGACCTGCAACCAGTTGTGGAAAAAAACTCACGAAAGCCGCAAAGGAAATAAAGTTGTTGGTGGGAGTCAATTTTCCTCGGTACACATCAATGGTGTAACTCAAAGTTTGAAAAGTGTAAAAACTGATTCCCACTGGAATGATTACAGCCAAGCGATCAGGATTGATCTCCGATCCAAAAAATTTGAATGCATCTACAAAATTGTCGAGGAAGAAATTATAATACTTGAAAAATCCTAGCATTCCTAGATTGACCAGCACGCTACACCAAAGCAATCTTTTTCTATCCGGTTGATGGTCAGATGCATGAATCTTTTTGGCGAGATAAAAGTCTACAATTGAACTCAAAATGATCAGAGAGAGAAATCGCCAATCCCAACGCCCATAAAAAATGTAACTAGCCGTAAGTAAGATAAGATTTTGTACTCCAACTCCTTTCTTTTGGAACAGCCAAAAGATAGTAAAGACGATTGGGAGGAAGATGGCAAAATCTACAGAGTTAAATAACATATTATGCCAACTGGCTAAGTATTTTGTTCTGTCAATAAAGGTATTGAATTATTACATTAAAAAATTATTCAATATGTTATTTCTTCATATTTAACTGTGATTTGAAGCAGATGCCGTCATGTGCTCAGACTAAATAGTAATCCTCGCCTTGTGAGCGTCAATTCTATGCATTGCTTACTTGGAAAATCCAGTTTTTGATCGATAATTATTAATTTACACTTAAGAAAAATATGACTATGAGACTTAATGGAAATGCCCTTTTATACCTACTTTTTTTGCTTTGCGCAAATGTTGTTTCAGCCCAAGAAGAAAACAAATGGGATGTCAACGACCCTCCAGGTGATTTTAACTGGAATAAAATCGAATTTTCAACCGATGAAGGAACGTGGATGAACCTTGATGTAAGTCCAGATGGAAAGACCATCGTTTTTGATATGTTGGGTGATATCTACAGCATGCCCGTTACCGGCGGAGTAGCTAGACCCATGCGCACAGGGGTTGCTTGGGAAGTACAGCCTAGATTCAGTCCTGATGGTTCTAAAATTCTATTTACCAGCGATGCGGGTGGAGGAGACAATATCTGGACGATGGATAAAACAGGGAACAATGCGTCTCAAGTTACCAAAGAGAGTTTCCGTTTGTTGAACAATGGTGCATGGACTCCGGATGGTCAATACATCGTTGCAAGAAAACACTTTACTTCCGGAAGATCACTAGGAGCAGGAGAAATGTGGATGTATCACATCTCAGGAGGAAGTGGAATCCAACTAACGAAAAAGAAAAACGATCAGCAAGATGTCAACGAACCTGTGGTATCTCCAGACGGTAAGATGATATATTATTGTGAGGATGTATATCCTGGTGGATATTTTCAATACAACAAAGATCCCAATAGTCAGATCTATGTCATCAAGTCATACAATAGAGAGACAGGAGAAATTGCCAATGTAATTACGGGTCCAGGAGGAGCCGTAAGACCTCAGATTTCCAATGATGGAAAGAAGTTGGCTTTCATCAAAAGAGTGCGCACCAAAACGGTGCTTTATACGCATGATCTTGAAACGGGAGAAGAATATCCAGTATTTGATCACTTGAGCAAAGACCAACAAGAAGCTTGGGCCATCTTTGGTTTGTATCCAGGTTTTGATTGGATGCCAGATGACAAACATATTGTGATCTATGGACTAGGGAAAATATGGAAAGTACATGTTGAGAGTGGAGAAAAAACAGAGATTCCATTCGTTGTCAATGTCAAATCTCAAGCTGCAGAAACCATCAAGTTTCAAAACGACGTGTACACGGATGATTTTAGTACCAAAGTAATCAGAAATGCCGTGACATCGCCAGATGGTAAAAGTTTGGTTTTTAATGCCGTTGGTTACTTGTGGAAAAAGGACTTGCCAAACGGAAAAGCAAAACGATTGACCGACGGAAGTCATTTCGAATTTGAACCCGCGTTTACCGCCAATGGTCAAAAGTTGGCTTATGTAACTTGGGATGATGAGGAGATGGGTGCCATTCATATCATGGATTTAAAGTCAGGAACCAGTACACAAGTTACAAGCAAGAAAGGAATCTATCGAACACCTGCTTTTTCTCCGGATGGAAATGCTTTGGTTTATAGAAAAGAAGGAGGAAATAGCCATCAGGGATATTTGTACGGAAAGAAATCAGGAATCTATGCCATTGATTTAAGTAAAGACAATGAAACAAAATTTGTTACTCCCAATGGAGAGTATCCTGTGTATAGTGCGGATGGAAAAAGAATTTTCTTCCAGACAGGTGGATACATTTTCGGTAGCTTAACCAAAGCTTTCAAAAGTGTGAATTTGGAAGGTCAGGATATGAAGGAACATTTTGATGGGAAGTATTCTCAGCGTTATGTGATCAGCCCAGACAATAAATGGGTGGCTTGGTCGGAGTTGTTTAAGGTATATGTTGCGCCATTCCCTGCAGCCGGTAAAAAGATTGGTTTGACCAGTGAAACAAAAGCGGTCCCTGTTGCGCAAGTAGCGCGGGATGCTGGAATCAATATCCATTGGTCCAAGGATAGCAAAAAGCTGCATTGGATGCTTGCAGATGAATACTTTACCGATGAGTTAACAGAACGTTTTCAATTTCTAAGAGGTGACAAGGAGGTAAAACTACCACCAATGGATTCCGTAGGAACCAAAGTGACGGTTGAAGTTGCTATGGACAAGCCAGAAGGCATGCTTGCTTTTACCAATGCCAGAATCATTACCATGAATGGAGATGAGGTTATCGAAAACGGAACAATACTCGTGGAAGACAATAAGATAAAAAGCATTGGAGCAGGCTCGATGGATGTCGGTTCAGCCAAAGTCATTGATTGTGAAGGGAAAACCATCATGCCTGGAATAGTAGATGCCCACGCACACAGTGGAAACTTTCGATATGGTCTCAGTCCTCAAAAACAATGGGAGTACTATGCCAATCTTGCCTATGGCGTAACCACTTCACACGATCCCTCTGCCAATACCGAAATGGTATTTGCGCAAAGCGAATTGATCAAGGCGGGTGAAATGATTGGTCCTAGATTATTTAGTACGGGTACGATCTTGTACGGTGCCGATGGCGATTTCAAAGCCAAGGTCAACAGCATTGAAGATGCAAGATCAGCGATACGTAGAACCAAAGCGTACGGTGCATTCTCTGTAAAGTCATACAACCAACCACGAAGAGATCAGCGCCAACAAATTATCCAAGCTGCAAGAGAAGAAAATATTTTGGTGACGCCAGAGGGTGGATCTTTTTTCTTTCACAATATGAGTATGGTGATGGATGGACACACCGGTGTAGAGCACAATATCCCAGTAGTGCCTCTGTACAAAGACATAACAGAGTTCTGGTCCAAAACCGAAGCGCACAATACGCCAACCTTGGTTGTGAATTACGGATCCATGTCAGGAGAATATTACTGGTACCAACATACCAATGTATACGAAAAGGAAAGACTACTCAAGTTTACGCCGAGAAGTGTGGTTGATAGTAGAGCAAGACACAGAATTATGGTGCCGGAAGAAGAATATGAAAATGGACATATCCTAACTTCCAAGTCACTGAAAAAATTGGCAGACAAAGGAGTGAAGATCAACCTAGGTGCCCATGGTCAGTTACAAGGACTGGGCGCTCACTGGGAGTTGTGGATGATCCAGCAAGGAGGGATGAGCAATCATGAGGCCTTGAAATGTGCAACCATCAATGGGGCAGAATATTTGGGATTGGATCACCAGATTGGTTCGTTGAAAGAAGGCATGCTTGCAGACTTTATTGTGATGGATGAAAACCCACTGGAGGATATCAGAAATTCTGAGTCAGTACGATACACCATCATCAATGGAAGAATGTACGATTGTGAAACCATGGACGAGATCGGAAACTACGACAACAAAAGAACACAGTTTTATTTTGAAATGGAGGGTAGTGGAAATGCATTTCCATACTTTCAGGAAACGAATAGCCACATG
>CALFDU010000114.1 GCA_937950315.1 uncultured Saprospiraceae bacterium
AGCAACAACTGCTGCAACAAAATCAGGTGGATTGATTCCGAAATATCCAGCGACACAAACTCCTACTGCAGCAGCCATCCTAGCAGACAGTAATTCTTCTTTGTCCGTCATGTTTGGCCTAAATTGCTTCTTCAATAAATCATGAGAAATCGAACTAGAGATCACCAACAACAAACCTGCCGCTGTTGACAATGCTGCCGCCAATCCTCCCGCTGCAACCAAGGCAACCACCCAGTTGGGCAATTTGGCAATTTCAGGATTGGCAAGAACCATGATGTCTCTATCAATCGTCAGTTCATTCCCTTTCCAATTGTTGGGTATTGCCACTGTATTGTTGAATGCAACATTGGAATCATCATAGTACTGAATCTGCCCGTCATTGTTCTTATCGGTATAGGTCAGCAACCCTGTTTTTTCCCAATTGGAAAACCAAGCAGGCATCTCGCTGTAAGCTTGGTTGTTGACGGTATTGATTAAGTTGGTACGAGCAAATGCCGCTATTGCAGGAGCCGTCGTATATAATATTGCAATAAACAACAAAGCATATCCTGCTGACTTTCTTGCATCACGCACTTTGGGCACAGTAAAGAATCTAACTATAACATGAGGCAATCCCGCTGTACCAGCCATCAGAGCAAGTGTAATTGCAAAAACATCCAAGGTAGATTTTCGCCCAGAGGTATAGGCCGCAAATCCTAGTTCTTCGTGTAGACCATTTAATTTATCGAGCAAGTATCCTCCATCTTGCAATGTCGAACCAAATCCCAATTGAGGAATCGGATTGTTGGTCATCTGGATTGAAATAAAAATTGCAGGTACCATAAAGGCAAATATCAAAACACAATATTGGGCAACCTGTGTATAAGTAATTCCTTTCATTCCTCCCAATACCGCATAGAAAAACACAATGGCCATCCCGATAATCACCCCACTGTCGATCGATACTTCCAAAAACCGAGAAAACACCACACCCACTCCGCGCATCTGTCCAGCCACATAGGTAAAAGAAACCATCAACGCACATATTACTGCAACAGTCCGAGCCAAATTGGAATAATAGCGATCACCTATAAAATCTGGAACAGTAAATTTTCCAAACTTCCGCAAATATGGAGCGAGCAACAAGGCAAGCAAAACATATCCACCCGTCCAACCCATCAAATAAACTGCTCCATCATATCCTGCAAAGGAAATAATTCCTGCCATCGATATGAATGAAGCCGCAGACATCCAATCGGCTGCTGTTGCCATACCGTTCATGATGGGAGGCACTCCTCCACTTGCTACATAAAAATCTTTCGTACTTCCTGCTCTCGACCAAATAGCAATCCCAATGTATAAGGCAAATGTTGCCGCTACGAGAATATATGTCCATGTCTGAATACTCATATCAATCCTCGTTTACATCAAATTCAACATCCAATCGATTCATCAACCATACATAGATGAAGATCAAAATAACAAATACATAAATAGAACCTTGCTGGGCAAACCAAAACCCAAGTGGGAATCCACCAATTTTTATGGTATTCAATTGGTCTACGAATAAAATTCCCGCGCCATAAGAGACAACAAACCAGATACCCAGTAAAAATAGCAAGTACCTAATATTGCGCTTCCAATATTCTTGAGCTGATTTCATGTTTTAGAATTGATATGCTTTCAGTCACTTAATATACATGAAAGAATTGAAATCATCGCATCTGTCAAAAATTTATTGACAATGAGTAGACTTCATAAACAAATATTAACGCCATTAAAAAACAACATATTTGGCATCTAAGAATTACATTTTAATATTCTACCTTTGTTTTTCAATTTAGAAAATGAAGGTCGCTGTTATTGGAGGTGGAGCTGCAGGATTCTTTGCGGCAATTAATGTGAAAAATAACTTTCCGCAAGCGGAAGTAAGTTTGCTTGAGAAATCTACAAAGACGCTCTCCAAGGTGAAGATATCCGGCGGAGGTAGATGCAACGTCACCAATGGATCCTCGTCCATCAGAGAACTCAGCGATGCTTATCCTCGGGGTGGAAAAAAAATGAAAAGCTTACTTAAGGTTTTTAGTACTCCTGACACTCAAGAATGGTTTACTTCACGTGGCGTTCCCTTGTACACCCAGGACGACAATCGCGTATTCCCTACTTCAAATAAATCAGACAGCATCATCGATTGTTTTATGGATGAGGTCCAAAATCTAGGAATCCTGCTAAGACTTCAATCAAGTGTTCAAGCTATCAACACAATCGATGACAAAATTGAATTGGTCATCAATGACAAAGAGAAAGAAATCTATGACAAAGTCATTATTGCAACTGGAGGATCTCCCAAGAAAAGAGGATTCGATTGGTTGGAAGCCATCGGACATGAGATCATCGAACCCATCCCTTCTCTCTTCACTTTCAATATGCCCAACGAAGAAATTATAAAATTGATGGGTGTTGTCAGCCCCAATGCGCTGGTGAAAATCCAAGGTACAAAACTAAAATCATCTGGACCCTTGTTGATTACACATTGGGGAATGAGCGGTCCGGCCATTTTAAAACTATCAGCATTCGGAGCGCGTGAATTGTTTGACAAAGACTACACCTTTTCCATCCAGGTTAACTGGATCAACATTCAGAATCACGATCTCGTTTTTGACGAGCTTGAAAAAATCGGTAAGGAAAATCCCAAAAAAGGATTATCGAAAATAAAACCCTTTAAGCTACCTTCGAGGTTATGGAATTTTTTGATTGAAAAAACCGACCTTGATCTGGAAAAACCGTGGGGCGAGCTTGGTAGAAAATCATTCAATCGCCTTGTGACCCACCTCACCAATGACATCTATCACGTAAGTGGAAAAACAACGTTCAAAGAAGAGTTTGTTACTTGTGGAGGAATAAGTTTGGCAGACATCAACTTTAAAACCATGGAAAGTAGAAAATGTAAAAACCTATACTTTGCAGGTGAAGTCATCGATATCGATGGCATTACAGGAGGCTACAATTTTCAAGCAGCTTGGACTACCGCCTTTGTTGCCTCAAAACTCCAATCAATCGAATCTTAAATTGTAAGCCAAAGACCCAAAACAATCTAAAAGAACTTATCTTTATTACAGTTATTTGTCTTGAGGCAAAAATTGAAGCTTATCAGAGCATCGACCTATGATTCTATTTTTGGATGCTTGCGCAAATATTTATAACTGAATGCAAAATGATACATTGGTTTAAGTGAATAAAATCTTGGAATATAAAACTCGTGGCAATGGTTGATGATTTCATTTTGAGACAGAAAGGGAGTCAACAAGAAATATTGGCGCACTTTCATGACGTATTTATAAATGAACTCGGCTTACAAGCAAAACTTGCTTATGGCATTCCTTTCTATTACAAAAGAAAAAGAATCTTCTACATGAATCCAAAGAAGAATGGAACCGTAGATCTAGCCTTTGTACGTGGCATTGAAATGAGCAATGCCAATGACTTAATGGAATTAAAAGACAGAAAACATATTATGACGATTGAAATTCAAGACATCAAAAGTATGCCCTACCAAGGTATTATGGAAAACATCCAAGAAGCCATCTTCCTTGATGAAACTTCACTCACCAACATCAGATCAAAAAATAAATAATGAAACAACCACACTTTAATCTTAGATCCAAATTCAATAAAGTAGAAAAGTATTTTTCTCCAAAGGTGATCGGTGAAGTCAATGATGTCTTTATTAAAATTGCTAAAATAAAAGGCGATGAAATACCTTGGCACAACCACAAGGATGAAGATGAATTGTTTTATATCGTAGAAGGCTCACTGCTATTTGAAGTTGAGAACGAAGATGCATTCACCATGAACCAAGGTGATCTTTTTATAGTGAAGCGAGGCGTGAATCACAAAGTATCTGCTACAGAAGAATGCAAAATCATGCTCATCGAAAACAAATCAACAGCACACACAGGTGACGTTGTGACTGATGTTACCAAGAGCATTCAAGACCAGTTAACATGATAAAATATAAGTTCTTTTGGCTGAGTCTTATCATTTTATTTTTTTCACTTTTCTATCCATTTGAAGGAAATAAATCAGGTCCTGGGTATGATAAAGTTGTGCACATTCTCCTATTTGCATTCGTATCTGTAAATGCATATTTCTATTTCTCTAAGGACAAAAAACAATTGATCCTCGTACTTGCTATCATTGCATCCCTTCCTGTTCTCACCGAAGTCATTCAGCATTTTATTCCTTATCGAAATTTTGACTGGAAGGATATTATTGCAGACTATGTGGGCTTGGTCGTTGGATGGGGCATTTTTGTATTGTTAAAAAAACCAATCATTGGGATCTACAAGTTGCTCGGTGATGAGTATTGATCCGATTCTTACTGCTCAAGGCAAATATTGATACTGGAAATAAAAAGACCATTGCCCAGACTAAAAGGAGAATAGTACCAAAATGAACTTTCATTAAAACAGAGCATATCCAAAAAGCACTGAAAATTCAGAATAATTGCCTTTCCAATCTCTACAATCCATCTCCAAATTGATATTTTTAATTAATTTCCACTTTCAAAATTTATCATATGGTTATTCACGATTTATTTTCCAACCAAGGACTAAATGCAACAATCCAACGCATTGAAAATCTTAGCCCTTCTTCAAAAGCAATTTGGGGCAAAATGACGGTTGACCAAATGCTAGCTCATTGCTGTGTTAGCTATAAAATGACCTACACGGATGACTACCCTACACTTGGCGGATTTACCAAATTGATGCTAAAACTATTTATAAAGAAAGCGGTGGTCGGACCCAAGCCCTATCCAAAAAATGGACGTACAGCTCCAGATTTTATAATCAATGATGAGAAGGATTTTGAAACAGAGAAAGAAGCATTGTTGGGATATCTCCAAAAAACACACCAGTTGGGTAGAGAACATTTTGAACAAAAAGAATATAGATCTTTTGGAAAATTATCATCCGAAGAATGGAACACTCTCTTTTCCAAACATATTGATCATCACCTCACTCAATTTGGCGTGTAATGACAAAAGACATTAAAACAAAAGAGCTAAAGCATTTTGATATTTGTGGGTCAGAAATAGATGATGCAGAACCAGGAAAAATGTTTGGCCACCCTGTCTATAAATTAAACAAAAAAGCCTTTGTTTGTTACTTTCATGGGGACATGGTATTCAAACTTGATCCTGAAACCAAAGAAGCTGCACTCAAATTAAAAGGCAGTATGCTCTTTGATCCATCAGGAAAAAAGAGACCTATGAAAGAATGGGTGCAACTTACTTATTCGCACAAGAAAAAGTGGCAAGAGCTTTCTGTTGCTGCTGCCGACTATGTTTTGAGTCTTCAGAAGTAACATCATTGTAAGCAATGACTCATTTCTTATCTTGCAAACAAAGATCAAATCAATTTATCATCGTATATAGTAAAGAATATTTTTTGGAAAAAAGAGAAGTTCTTCGTGGTCCAAAATCTATCTCAAAAGTGAAGACGGTGACTGAAATCAAATTACAAAGTTACCGCGTTTATTGAATTTACACTAGACTGTAGTAGCATTGTGGACTTCACTAGCCCCTTTGTAGATAGGGGCAACTAGGGTTTGCATACGTTCTATTGGTCATATAGGTAGAACCTAACTTCCACAATCATGAAAATCCAAATCATTCTAACTACCGTTCTGTTTTTCTCCTTTAATATTCTTATTGCGTCCAACATTGAAGACAATCATTCTTCAATCATAGATAATGACATGGTTACCATGACATTGGAGTTCAACGATCATTCAAACTTATTTGAACAGACACAGTACAAACAATCAGAAAACTGTATTACCATGCAATTTCAAAAAAAAATAGACATGATTCAGGTTTTTGATCTGAATGGAGAGATTGAGATGATGCTCCCAGTATCTTCTACTAAGGTAAATCTCGGGCTAAGCTTATTTGAATCTGCCACCTATAAACTAGGGTTTATCATAGAAGGCGAGAGTAAGATCCATTATGCAAACATTTCCATCAACTAAGAAATAATCAATTTTCGACAACCCAAAAAGGCTGTGGTTTAACCATAGCCTTTTTTATGTTTTCTGCTTTGGTACAGTTTACCGCAGCTAATACACCTAAAGCGTGCTTCTTCTCTACATATACAATGTAAATAAAAATAAATCGACTTTGTAAAGCAGCGAATTTCCCCAACGAGAGTTTACATAAGGAACATCACGACGTAGTCTTTGAAAGTGCTTTCAAACTATTCAATACTAGTCAAACGAAACGAGAACTTCCCGTACTTGCTTCAGTAGCTTGTATGTTGTTATCCCATGCAACATATTCATAAGATTTCCAACCTAAGCATTGGTTGTTGAATACATTTCAACGACCAAACCAAAACCTATTCTGGACATTTTGCTCAGAATACAAGAAGATTATTTAGTACTTAAATATAATCGCCACCCAGATTATAGTTTATTTGTTAAATAAGAGAGAGGGCTCAGGGGCGGACCAACTTGTGAAGTATGTCTGCCCCTTTTTACCCGTCATGGAGTTATCATTTGTCAATACCAAATTTCAAAACAAAAAAAGAGACAGAATGAATCACTCTGCCTCTTCTTAATTATTTCTTGTCTTAATTGCCCTTATTCAGGACAACCTTCATTGCTTATTTCAAATTCAGTAGCCGCTTCAGTGGAGAAGCCATTTTGTAATTCGACATCACCTTCTGCACTATACAAGACATTAATTGGACCAACCAATTCTTGACTAGACTCCAAATCTCCTGATGTAAAGTATGACTCATCTGTAGTTAGCATATCATTCAATTTATTGGCACCAGCATAGTCAGGTGGACAATCACCAGACTCAATAATCAAACACCAACTCTGGATAGATCCAACTAAACCTCCTGCAACATCTGATACAACAAGCTCCCAAGTTCCAGCTCTATCTTCTCCATTAAATGCTGACAAGAGCTGCTCAGGATTGTAGTCTCCAGAATAAGCAGGGGTTGTGCCATTGCATACTCCTTCCACTGTACCATTGGTCGATTCATCATCAAAAGTACAATTGATATCATCATCCCCGCAGCCAAATGTTGAACCAGGAACTCCTGGCTGATTAAACAACTCTACTTCTGTTCCTGTATCAACATGTCTCAAGATTGCAACTAAATCACCTACATATGTGTGAGCAATGTCAATCTCAACATTTACATCAGTAATAAATCCTCCAACTCCTAGCTCTACAACGGAAACAACACCTGCTGGATCATCATCGGGAATGTCAACTACTGCATCATTACAGTTATTTTCTATTTCTATATCTATACACCAACCATCTAAAATCCCTTCATCTTGTGTTTCTGCATCTGACAATGACAAAACCCAATCCCCAGAAGCTTCCATACCAATAAAAGCAGACAACGGATCAGCCGGATTATAATCACCAGCATAAGTTGGATCAGCAATATCACAGAGATCTTCAATAGGCCCATTGATGGATTCGTCATCAAAAGTACAATCCATGTTACCTTGACCACAACCAAAACCTGAAGCCGGAACACCCGGACGATCAAACAAAACAACAGAAACACCTCCATGGGTTAGTGTTGCTTGTACATCACCCATCCAAGCATGAGTTATTTCTAAATCAATGTTAACATCTGTTATGGTTCCTATTTCATTTAAATTGATAGTAGTAGAAACTCCAGCAATATCTCCATCAGGAATAACCAATTCTGGAGTCGCACAATTTTCTGGCACCGGCATCTCAAGCAAATCAACCTTCCATAACCCTCGACCATATGTTGCAATATATAATATACCGTTTCGAGGCTCGACTTCTGTTACAGAAACATTAGGCATAGCGGCATTCACCAAACTCCATGTCCCTCCTGTAGTATTGTCTTTGAAATAAAGTCCAGGATTCATACCCACATACATGGCATCTTCGCTATCATTTTCATAAGCCACACATTGCGAACCAATGGCCGGTAAGTTTGAACTAATGTCCACCCATGTTGAACCACCATCTGTAGACTCTACGATTTTCTCAGAAGCTCCTGATATTGTTAAGCTTACTCGGTTGGGATCAGTAGGATGAATAGCTATATAAGTTGCGTCACCAAAAGCAATGGTAGGTGTAACGTCAGTCCATGAAGTTCCACCATCAGTGGTTTTATAAATATCATGCGAAAAGGCAATATAGATGGTTTGATTGTCTGAAGGTGCAATCTTCATTTCAAAAATCAATCCGTTATCAAAATCAGAAATTGGATCCCAGCTATCCGCGCCATCAGTACTTTTGTAAACATCAAATTTGGCTTGATACACTGTATTGGGGTCCACAGGATCTTGTTCAGTCGGCGTAATCCAAGCTCCTTGACCGCCTGGAGTTTGTGTAGTAAATATATTTGTGGTTCCTCCATTGATGGATTTATACAAACTTCCAAATTGTACGTTTCCATATGTAATTTCCGCATTACTCCAATCAATGAATGTCTCCATCCCATCTGCACCCAACCAATCATGCCATACACCTGACTTAACGACTCCTGTGCCATTATCTTGAGACCCACCTCCTACTCTATCTACTTCAGTCTGAGAAGCTCCGATTCTATAAAATTGTCTTATTCCTAGTCCCTGAGACCTATCAACCCATGAGGTAGCATCGTCGTCTGAATAAAACAAACCTCCATCTGTTGCAGAAAAGAATCGATCGCCGTGATATATCAATTGATCAATATCCGCATGAATAAATGGATCACTATTATTTAAATTCCAAGTACCAGACCTCGTAAAAGTCAATCCGCCATCTGTAGATTTATAACATTCCGTTCCTGCAACATGGATAATATCAGTGTCAGTTGGAGAAACTGCAATATCCATATCCCGTGGCCCTTGACCATCTTGGACTGTCAAATCATAGCCCATCACATTATTTGTTCCATCAAAGGTGATAATGGTAGAAAATGAATTACCACTATTTGTTGATTTATACAATCCTTGAAATCCTCCTCCTTGTTCTTCTAATACAAAAAGATCATCAGGAGCTGCAGGCGAAACCGCAAGCATAATTGTATTACTACTGCTAGTTCCCCAAGTACCACCTGAAGTCAAGTCAGAGAAAGACACTCCTGTATCTGTTGATCTACGGATAAACCCATTACCCGAAATATAAATGGTAGATGGGTCTCCTGGCTTAAAATCTAGATCATGTACATCCGATGATTGATCATCTACAACAACCCAACTGTCACCCGAATCAGCCGACCTCCATGTCTGGCCAAAAAACCTTCCTGTGGCAAACATAATGGTTGCATCTGTTGGATGCCTCTTAATGTCAATAAACCAATCGTTGGTTGGACCCGATGAAGCAGTCCAAGTAACTCCTTGATCAGTAGATCTAAAGATTCCACTACCTGCAGTACCCACCACATAATCATTGGCATTTGCATGATTAATGTTAACACACAAAACTTCTAAATCTGCTTCCTGATCGTAAATCGGAGCCCAAGTAACCCCTAAATCAAAACTATGCCATACACCACCACCTGGTGAACAGACCAAAATATGATTCTCATTTGAATCATGGACGTCAATATTGGTTAACCTCCCGATATGGGACGACCAAGTTGATGTATTGACGGCTGACAAGGGTCCCATTTCTGTAAATGGCCCAGACACTGATCTATTTATTTGATCCTGTTCTTTAAATTTTTTAAACTCTTTTGCAGCTTCAGCATTGCTGATGATTCTTCCATTTTCATCTAAGTTTCTACGGCTCCATTCTTGCCATCTTTTAAACGGTTTGTAGCCGATACCTCTTTGAGTACCATTCTCTTTGTAATAGTTTTCACCAATTTCAGAAAGTTCTTGAAAAGTTTTGTCAGTCGTGATACTCTGCTTCAAATAATCATCATGATTTTGAGCAACACTCACACTGCACATAAATACGAAAATAAGCGCAAGGCTATGCGTTAAAAATTTCATAGTTGGGGTTATGATTTTTAAAAAAATTATGTTGAGATCTTCCAATTTACAATCAAAAAAATCAACTTCCTAGGAAAACGGGTACAAAAAATATGCGGCATTTTCTGATCCTAAAAAATAGATGATTTTTTATCATTGAAAACCATAGGAGAAAAATTTTACAAAATTTTCTATAATTCAACAACTATAGTCATTGACGCTCTTGTAAAGAAGAAAACTCAAAGAAATTATTTTTTGAAAAAAAAATTTAAAAATTTTCAACCGGCATCCTTAAATTACAAATTCTATTACTTCATTATCAATATTTGAAGCTTTTTAATTAACTTCCATAAAACTAAATTAGAGACAATGAAAGAGCTACTTTTGTGCCTAGCTATGTTATTAACTTTACACCTAGAAGCACAGATAGACCTAGGCTATCAAACTCCCCACAAAGACATCCTTGACCTTGCAGATGCACCTCTCCCTCCCCGTTTTATGATGAATGATGAGGCAACCATTGGAATACTCTTTTCAAGAAGCAATTTCAAAACCATCGAAGAACTTTCAGAAAAAGAAATGCGTCTAGCCGGATTGAGAATCAATCCTAAAACAAACATCTCAAGTAGAACACGATACTACACCAAAATTGAGATCCTCGATATTAAAAGTGGTACCGTTCACCCAATATCAGGTATACCAGATCGCGCACGATTTGCAAACCTAAGATGGTCACCCGACCAGAAAAAAATGTCATTCACAACCACAGAGGTTGACGGTGTTGCGTTATGGGTCATTGACATTGAAAATAAAAGCGGAAAACAAATAACGAACGCCAATATCAATGCCAACATGCGTGGCTCTATTGTATGGATGAAAGATAGCGAAAGCATACTCTACAGAAAAACCATCAACAAAGGTTCTTTGATAAATGCCTCAGAAGCCATTCCCACAGGACCTACGATCTCAGAAAATGATGGAAAAAAAGCGCAAAATAGAACCTATCAAGATCTTCTTAAAAACAAAACCGATGAACACAACTTCGAACAATTGGCAACTGGAGAAATATGGAAGGTAGACCTAAACGGAAATGAAACCAAATGGAAAGAAGCTGGTATGTATAGTGCAACGAGCGTTTCACCAGACGGTAACTATGTACTTATTAGCGAAATTCAAAGACCATTTTCATACATTGTACCCTACTTCAGATTTCCAGTTAACTATACACTATATGATCAAAACGGAAAATTGGTCAAAGAGTTTTTAAGCGTCCCTCTTATCGAAGATCTGCCAAAAGGATTCATGTCATGCAGAAAAGGACCTCGATCTTTGGATTGGAGAGATGACAGACCGGCGACGCTAGTATGGGCAGAAGCTTTGGATGGTGGCGACCCAGAAAAGGAAGTTGAACATAGAGATGCTGTCTACCAACTAGATGCTCCTTTTACCAGCAAGCCAACACATCTTTTAAATACCCTTAATAGATACAGTTACATCGAGTGGAGTGATGATGAACTTGCCGTTGCACACGACTACTGGTGGAACAACAGAAATACAAAGTCATATACTTTCAATCCCTCCGACAATAAGCAAGAACCAAAAATAATCGTTGACAGAAACTACCAAGATCAATACAACGATCCAGGAAGATTTATAACCAAGCAAAATAGATTTGGCAAAGATGAAATCTATAAAAAAGATGGAAAGGTTTACTTAATTGGAGAAGGATTTTCAGACGAAGGAGTATATCCTTTTGTCGATGAACTAAATCTGGAAACAGGTCAGAAAGAAAGAAAATACCAGGCAAGTGACAAAGACAAACTAGAGCGATTGTGGTTTGCCATCAACATGGATGAAGGAAAAATTCTTTCCTTGATTCAATCTCCTACTGAATATCCCAACTACTATGTCAGAGACATCAATGATGGTTCAGCGACACCGATTACCTCATTTGAAAATCCTTTCAAAGCACTCGAGGATGTTTCGAAAGAGTTGATCAACTACAAAAGAGATGATGGAGTAGAATTATCAGCGACACTATATTTGCCGAAAGGCTACAATAAAAAATCTGGTGAAAAACTCCCTATGCTGATGTGGGCTTACCCGCGAGAATTTAAAGATGCAAGCACAGCAGGTCAAGTTACATCTTCAGCCAATGAGTTCACTTATCCATATTACGGATCGCCTGTTTTTTGGGTAAATAGAGGTTATGCTGTATTGGATGATGCAGCATTCCCAATCATAGGACAAAATGAAGAAGAACCAAATGACACATTCATTCCACAATTGGTAGCCAATGGGAAAGCGGCCATTGATGCAGTGGACAAACTGGGTTATATCGACAGAGAAAGAGTTGGTGTAGGAGGACATTCGTATGGTGCATTTATGACCGCAAATCTACTATCCCACTCCAATCTATTCGCAGCAGGAATCGCGAGAAGCGGCGCTTACAATAGAACCTTGACCCCGTTTGGATTTCAATCAGAAGAAAGAAATTATTGGGAGGCACCCAACATCTATTATGAAATGTCTCCATTCATGCATGCTGACAAAATGAAATCACCATTATTACTGATTCATGGGCAAGCGGATAATAATTCAGGAACCTACCCAATGCAAAGCGAACGATACTTCAACGCCCTAAAAGGCCTTGGCGCAACAGTAAGACTCGTTATGCTCCCCAAGGAAAGCCACGGTTACTCAGCTAGAGAGTCAGTCATGCATGTTCTTTGGGAACAAGATCAATGGTTGGAAAAATATGTAAAAAACAAAAATATGGCTGTCCAAGAAAAACCATAAACTAAGATTAAAATTATAATTAAAAGGCTCGATGAGTTGTTCTCATCGAGCCTTTTGATTACAACAAAATTTGGTTAAACAATTCGAGTACCACTCAAACAACAATAAACTTATTGCACGGTAAATTCGTATTTCCCAAATACAGGATTTCCATCTTCCGTCATCCCTTGAATGACAACAACATAATCTCCCACTTCATCACAGGTGAAAAAATCAATTTCATTGCTGGCATTGGCTTGAACGAAAGGTTCCCAGTGAAGCGTTGTTCGAGAGTCAAATGTAGTGTCTTTAATATTTTGAATATCATATTTAGGCACATAAAATTCTCTATTCTTTGAGTAGCCAATTCTATTGACATGCATAATCCCATTTTGTTTTATACTTGAAACACCAGTCATAGATCTTGTATAAACCAAAATGGCAGGGGCAGGTAGTTGTCCATCAATTGAAATCAAAGAATAAAAATCTATAAAATGGATTCTCTCAGGTGCTAGATTATGTAAAACAGATATATCAACGATCATATCGTCTACGAGGATCATTACATTTTGACTTGATCCACCAGAATCCCTTCTTAAAGTTGGTGAACCTCCACTAGCAGAAACTGTTTCTTGAAATGGTGTGCCCCCTATCCTCAATCCAGGAGTCATACTCAATAATTGAAGAACACTTCCATTTGGCGTTAGATAATCGATGGAGTCCAATATTATTCTTTGATTCAAAACCACTGCACGACTATCCAGTTTCTCCATAGCAGTCATATTTTTTCTTAGTTTTTTTGCTGTCACAGTCACGCTAGACAACTCGATACTAAGATCACCATACAAACTTTTTTCATCGACCAATTGCATGTATTTATCATTGTACATTGCAAATTGATTTTCTGAAAAATGAATACCGTAAGGTTTCGCCAATTCCTCAACATCAATATATGCCTCCCGCTCTAAATGAATATCCAACAATTTAGATCCTACCAATTTATTCGCATTCTTCTTTTTCTTCTTTAGTTTTTCTTGATTGGCAAATTCTCTCCTTCCTTGAAGCACCACAGCTGTGCTATCAAAATAATGAATGTTTTCAAACAAAAAATTACCAAGTGAATCTGTATCCAATTCTAAAAATTGAACATCATCACCCATAACAGTTAGGTATACTTTTGCTTCCTGTCTTGTATCAGTATTTTCTTTGGTGATATGTCCTTTGAAATTAAATCCATATTCCGGTAAATGATTGAGCTCAGGAAAATCATTTTCGCTTAATTGCTTCCATGTAAATCTCCTCCAACCTTGCGTCATCATCAATATATCTAAAAGTCTTTTCGTTGATTTTTTTTCATTTGAAAAATAAAAACCTGCTTGTTCTACCTTTCCTCTCAAATCAGAATTCAATAAGATCCAGGACTTAATATTTTCACTATAATCTCCTATATCTTGAAATTCATCATTAACCACAGCCAATGATAAATCACAAGGAACATCCTTGCCATAATAATCTTTTAATTCAGTTTTTAAACTCACCTTTTCTCTTACGCCATAACTTGGTGCTCCTCCAATAATCTGAATTGAATGACTATTTTTCCTGCTTTCGATGAATACAAGTCGTTCACATAGCGGTTCTCTTAACGCATTAAAAAGTGTAAACTGCGCTACTCCATCTGGCAAAGAATCTTTTGATATCTTTATTTCTCCAAGTTGCTTCTCTGATTGGATATTACCTGCATAAAAAAGACTTCCTCGCATTTGTCCTACAATATATAAATCCTGAATCCCTTCTTTTTTATTTGTAGAAAGCTGAATCATAATATCATCTTCGGTCTGATTCAATACTTTCATTACATACCCTTTTTCTAAAATTTCTGGTAATGAAAAATTGTACACCTCAGATTCAAACTCGATTTCTGCTACATACTCTTCAGATAAATCCGGTGTTATTTCAAAAAACCCCAATCCAAATTTTAAGGTTTTTAGATAAGCAACGACCTCTCCATTCTTGTTTACAACTCTTCCGCTTACAGAAACGCCATTACCTGTTTTTTTATCCAAGGCCTTGAAACCAACTCGACTTGAAAGTCCATCTACAAGATCTCCTCCTTCAGGAAAAAACAAGAACTCAACATCTAGCGCATCATTTAAGTCTTCCTTGATTTTTGCCTCTGATTGAGCTCCTATGATTTTAATATTCGTTTTGAAAAAGAATGATTCATCAAAATTCCCCATAAAATTGGTATAAGCTCGAATCGTATAATCACCAATTGGTAGATCTAGTGGCAATTCAAAATCTCCATTTCCACTTCCTGCTTGTATCAGGATGTTCTTTTTAATGACCACTCGCTTAGACTGATCAATCAATTCAACATAAACTACAGAGGAAATCTCACTGGACAACATTGTATTGGCATCTCTCAAATATACTTTATACCAAACATCCTCACCAGCCAAATAAATCTGGCGATCAGTATGTACATATACTTTTTCTTGAGGATATATAGATGCACACCTTTCTAGTTTTTCTTCTAGTTCTGGAATAAATGAATCACTTACATAATAGAATCCAGAGCAAATTAGTACAAGCAGAAATAAGCGGAAGAAGCTATTTTTCATTAATCATAATTAATTTCAATAATTTAATATAACACAAAAAAATTGAAAAAATATCACCAAATCCCTCTTTGTCCCAATATGTAAAACCATAATATTCAAACCTTACTTCTACAAAAACAACCTACCAAAAGACATGAAAATCCACAATTAAAGCTATGAACATGACGATCTATCCAATGAAAGCAATGCTACATGGCCGAATATTTCACAATGTAATTACATCGTCAACTTTAGCAACTTGGAAAAAATTGAAAAAAAGACAAAAATAAGACCGCTTAAGAGAATCCATAACTAATGTTTATTCATACTTTTAGTTCCGATATGAAGAAACAACTAGACTTTCTAATACAAGGAGTCAAAAACATCAAAGAAGTAGGAGCGCTCACAAGAAGTGGACCTATTCTTTGTAAAAAAATGATCTCTCCTGTACCAAGTGACAAAGATGTTATTGTAGTTGAATTAGGCGCAGGAGACGGTGTAATAACCAGGCACCTTCTCAAAAAAATCACTCCAAACTCTAAAGTAATCTCCATTGAGTTAAATGAAAAACTATACATTAAGCTCAATAGTATTGACGATCAAAGACTCCATGCATTCAACGATACCATCGAAAATTTGGATAAAATCTTACTTGATCTTGGAATTGAGAAAATCGACTACTTGGTATCGGCAATACCTTTTCTGATTATGGACAATGACTTTGTATCTGCTTTTTTGAACAAATACAAAACATACATCAAACCAAACGGAGCTTTTACGCAAGTTCACTACGCAATCAAAAGAAAATTCTACGAAGAAATCTTTGGGAACGCAAAAGTGCACTTCGTACCTGCCAATGTACCACCCGCTGTTGTTATTGAATCAAAAATTGTCTAAGACAAAAAATGCAGTTCTTAAAACTAAACCAAGTAAATAAATCATACGGAGAAAAAGTCCTCTTTAAAGATTTAAACATGACCATCTCCAAAGGTCAGAAAATTGCATTGATCGCAAGAAACGGATCTGGTAAATCAACCCTACTAAGAATCATTGCTGGAGAAGAAGCAGGCGAAGGGGAAAATGCATCCATAGAAATTGCAACAAATATAAAAATCTCCTTTCTTAAGCAAGAACCTGAATTTCAGAAAGATGATACTGTACTCGATGCCATCTATGATTCTGAAAATCCCAAAATCCAACTACTTAAAGATTATGAGAAGGCAAGCATCCTCAATGACCAAGATGCTATCCAAAAAATCATGCTGGCAATCGATGATCTCAAGGCCTGGGATTTTGACGCTAAGATTAAAGAAACACTCGGTAAACTCAATATCAAAAACCTACAACAACCTGTTCAGCAACTTTCTGGTGGTCAAAGAAAAAGAGTAGCTCTTGCCAAACTCATGATTGAAGAACCTGAGTTCATCATCATGGATGAGCCAACAAACCACCTTGACCTTGATATGATTGAGTGGCTAGAAGAATATTTGTCAGCAGACAAAATCACACTTCTAATGGTCACACACGATAGATATTTCCTTGAAAGAATCTGTAACGAAATCATTGAAATCGACAACGGCAATGTATTTACCTACCGTGGCAACTATTCTGACTTCCTTGAAAAGAAAGCGGCAAGAATTGAAAACGAAGCTGCCAATTTTGGAAAACTTAAAAAGCTATTTAAAAAAGAATTGGCTTGGGTCCGTCGCCAGCCTTCCGCAAGAGGCACCAAAGCAAAATCAAGAGTTGATAAGTTTCACGATATTAAGTCACAGGTGAAATCACATAATCCGGATGAAGAAATGCAACTGCATGTCCAAACCAACAGGCTAGGTGGCAAAATACTAGAAGCTCATGCAATTGGTAAATCATTTGAAGATATAAAAATCGTTCACGAATTTTCTTACAAATTTAGAAAGGGAGAAAGACTTGGTATTGTCGGTCCAAACGGAAGTGGTAAATCTACTTTCATCAACTTATTGACCAAACGACTAAGACCCGATAGTGGAAAAATAGTCGTTGGTGATACCGTTACTTTTGGTTATTACCACCAAGAAGGACTAAACCTCGAAACAGACCAAAGAGTCATCGATGTCATCAGAGATGTTGCTGAATACATCCCACTAGACAAAGGAAAAAAGTTAACCGCAGAACAATTACTCGAACGATTTTTATTCCCGAGACCGCAGCAACAAGTATATGCATCCAAATTAAGCGGAGGAGAAAGAAGAAGGCTTTATCTCTTAAGAGTACTTATGGCCAATCCAAACTTTTTAATCCTAGATGAACCTACCAACGATCTTGACATCATCACACTGAATATCCTTGAAGAATATCTGATGTCATTCCCTGGATGCCTGATCATTGTTTCACACGATAGATTTCTCCTGGACAAACTTGTTGAACATCTCTTTATCCTAGACGGTAGTGGCAACATCAAAGACTACAATGGAAAGTATTCTGAATACCGACAAATTAAGAAAGCCGAAAAATATGCTCTACCAAAAGAAGAAAAAGTTGTCTCAGAGGAAGTAGTCGATCAGAAGGAGCGGAAGAAACGAAAAAACAAACTCAACAATCTCGAAAAGAAAATCAATCAATTGGAAGAGAAAAAGAAAAACATCGAGAAAAAATTTGAAGACACTTCCCTAGAGATGGATAAAATTCAAGAATTATCAAAAGAACTTCAGCAAATCAATTCAGAACTAGAAGAAACAGAAAATGAATGGTTGGAGTTATCGGAAGATTAAAAAATCTCTCGTATCCGATTTCGAACCTCTCTTACAATATTAGACTTTTCCCGGATCCCCTCTACCCGATCTTTGAAATCGTCTTCCATTAAATTTTCCTTGATCAATTTTACTGCTTTCTCAAATGTCCCGCAGATATTATTTACCAATACATCAGAGTAGAATTGATATTCATCCATGAAGTCCAAAGCTGTTTCACTAGTGAACAAATAAATATCTATCATTTCGTAATCCAGGATGGTCGATTTCCTAGTTTCGGATAATATTTTATTTACCTTCTGAATTCTCGGTCGGCGAGGCTTGCGATAACTTTTGGTCATATATTTTTTGGCGATCTCACTTTTCGCTTTCGCAAATATTCTTTCTCGATCCTTTTCCGAACCCATATCCATTTTATAGAATCGCTTAACCTCATCGAGTTTGGTATAGACCCTCAATAACTCCTCACGCAATTCCTCCTCGCCCAAAGAATGCACAAACTTTTTAAAACTTGATAACCTCATGCAACGAAATTAGGAAAGAAGCGATACATTAAGAAGTATGTAAATAATAATATGAGAATAAGATTATCGCAAAAAGGCTATAAAGCGTTGGTTATTTGTTCAATTTTCTGCCACGTAGTCTTAAAAACTAAATAATAAAAGAATTTCTTAACACTAGAGAAGCGTATAGTGGAAGGAAATCGTTAATTTAATACAGCATTGTAATCCCAGGTTCTTTCATTTACATCTAACCAAAGTCAACTTCTAATGAAAACCAATACAATATTGCTGAGTATTGCTATTTGTCTATCCTGCTTTGCACTCAAAGCTCAAGACCTGCATTATTCCAATTACAACTATGCACCCCTCTATTTAAACCCCGCCACTACTGGTGGATTTAATGGAAGCATACGAGTAGGCGCATCGCATAGAGACCAATTCAGAACATTCATCGGTGAAGCCTATCAATCAACCATGATTTTTGCTGATAGCCCTATCTCATTTATTGTAAATGAAAAAATGTGGCTAGGTGTTGGCATCAATCTATTTTCAGATAAAGTTGGAGATCTCGGATTTGGCATGAGTGGCATAACTGGAAGCGCTGCCTTTCATTACTCATTAGATGACAAATACAATACGGTCTTTGCCGTTGGAGTACAATATGGAATGGTCCAACGAAAAATTGGCAACGAAACCAATGCCGTATGGGCTGACGAATTGCCTTTAGGCGCCATGAGAAGCCAAGACCAAAACCTGTTGCAAAATTTTAATGCCACTTTCGCCGATATCAACGTAGGTGCCACAATGAAACATTGGTTATCCAAATCCAATTTATGGGAAGTAGGCATATCTGCACACCATCTCAACGATGGAAAATTCAGGTTCTCCAATTCAAGCTTCGAAAACAGAATCAAGCCGAGATTCAATGCTTTCACCAGCCTACAAATACAGACTTCTTCTAAATTTCAAATTACCCCAGCTGCCTATTTTTCCCAATACGACAATGTATCAAATTTACAAGTGCAACTAAACACCAAAACCTTAATCAAAGGTAAAAAGAAGAAAAAAGGCAATGCAGAAAAACTACGTAGCCAATCTTTCCTTACGCTAGGAATCGGGTATCGCATAGGTGATGCAGTTCAATTTTTTGCAGGAGGCATTCACAAAAGTTGGGAATTTGGACTTAGCTACGACCTTACAACTTCGTCTGCCTTTAGATACAACAATACCGTGGGTGGCCTAGAATTGGGCGTAAAAAAATACATCACCATCCATCAAAAACCAGAAATCAAAATCATTAAAATTTGCCCAAGGGTATAAATAACTTTCGATGAAACAATTTATTCAACTCATTGTATTCTCATTGCTTTGCTTTTCGGCTTTGCAAGTCCATGCACAAGATCTCCACCGTAAAAATGGAGACCTTCCCTGCCTCAATAAAAACTTCAATCTTGTCGTTCATATCGCAGTAGATTCTCTCAACAGAGATCCTATTGTCGCAGAAGCATTCGTAAATAAAATGTTGATTGAAACCTCTGAATACTTCTCCCCTATTTGTGTCTCATTCACAGCATGCGAAATTCAAATCATTGAAAACAACTATTCATATGCCAACTTACAAGATTCTCCGATTTCCGTAGAAGAAAGAGTCGAAAAAATGGAAGTGCTCTTCAGTAAAGAAAGAAGAATCAATTTATTCATCGTTGACTCCATCCAAAATGTAGATTGTGGAATTGGTCAATTCGAAGGAATCACAACCAGAGACGACGCGAATATGGTCATTGAACTTTTCAATTGTCCAGACCTTAAAGATTCTCAAAATTTAGCACACCAAATAGGACATCTATTTGGACTTTACGACACTTTCAATGACAACGCAGATTTAGAACTCGTCGATGGAAGTAACTGCCAGACTGCCGGAGATTTTATTTGCGACACCCCTGCTGATCCTTATGGAAAAATGATTCCCGTTCCCAGCGAACCAGGCGTATTTCTAGTAGGAAATTATGAATCAAATTGCGAATTTATATTCAATGGCCAAGATGAAAATGGCGAATACTGGCAACCCGATATGGGGAATATTATGTCAGCCTACCCTTGTAAGTGTGGCTTTACACGCCAACAGTATTTCAAAATGGTAGAGGTATACAATAATTCAGAATTTAAAAATTATTAAGATGACCAAGTACATATATACAAGCATAGCATTATGTTGTTTGGCATTCGTAAGTCATCTTAATGCACAGACAGCAAGTGTACAGACTGGCTGCATACCACTTACTGTTCAGTTCACAGGACCAGCCGCTGGTGGATACTTTTGGGATTTCGATGATGGAGCCAGCTCCGATCTTCAAAACCCAGATCATATTTTCACCAACGCAGGAGATTATAACGTAGAATTGTATACTTCTCAAGGCGGAACACTGGTTGGCTCGATTCCGATCACCGTTTACCCAGATTTAATCATCAATATCCAAACAGACTCAATATCTGGATGTATTCCTATGGATGTCACGTTTAGTCCCAACATCGTCAAGGACGATGACATAACCATCACCAGCTACCTTTGGACGTTTGGTGATGGAGGTTCATCCACACAAACTCAGCCTACTTACACCTACAATTCTGAAGGTGTGTTTCCTGTAAGTCTTAAAGTAACAACCTCAATCGGAGAATGTGACAAGACCGAAGTTTTTCCTGACTTCATAACAGTAACAGGTGTTCAAGCCAAATTTACTTCCAACAAATTTTCTTCTTGTGCATCGCCAGATGTATTTACCTTCACCAATAACACCGATCAATTACCCGGCAATACCTATTCTTGGGACTTTGGCAATGGAGAAACCTTTGATGGATACCAACCCCCACCAATAAATTACCTAGACGACGGTTTGTATGAAATTGTGCTATCCGTCACCTCCACTACAGGATGTGTCTCTACTGCAAGAAGAAACATAAATATAGGCCCACCGATCATTCTATTCGATTTTGACTCAATCGCCTGTCTAGAATCTTATAAAACCTTATTCAACAATACCATTGCTGACGAACACATTTGGGATTTTGGACAAAGTAGTGATAGCACAATAACCGCCGTCAATACAGACTTAGCCAATCCTTCTGTGATGTTTGAAAACTTAGGAGAATACGAGGTCTCTTATCAAGCGGTGTCATTTTTAGGCTGTACGTCAGACACTACTTTTTCTCTGTTCGTAGATGAAGTAAATCCCAATTTCTCCATTGGCCCAGATGTTACTTGTGGAGATTCTTTTACCGTTATTCTAGAAGCAGAGGAACTAAATTATTCTCAATATACTTGGATTGATTTCAATGGAGAAAACAGTGACTTAGTGACAACCTCACCGCTCACAACGGATTCATATGTATCTCCAGTCCGTGATTCATTTTACGTCAATTACCCAGACACCTTGAGTTATTTCTTAGAAGTAACCTCACAGTTTGGTTGTACAGACTCTTTAGAAAAAGATTTAATCATAAGAAAACCAGAAGCATACTTTATCCCAGATGTCTTGATTGGCATCGCTCCATTGACAGTCAATTTCACTGATTTAAGTTTTTCAGAACATCCTATTGTTTTATGGGAATGGGATTACGGCGACGGAACTACTGAATCATTTACTTCTCCTACCAACCCTTCACACACCTATACCGAAGGGGGAATTTATTATGTCAGACTCACCATCACCAATGAGCATGGTTGCGTAGATAGTTCAGAATTAATTGAAATTGAAGTCATAGGACTCGCAGATGGACTAGGCAATCCAGGTGGCGGACCACTTGTTACTGCCAACGGTATGGTAGGCAATTTCTCTATATGTGTTGGAGACACAGTAGAAGTAATATTTTTCAACCCCGCTCCTACACTCTTAGACTTCCACTTTGACTCAGATGATGGTCGTTTTAATCATTGTTGGTTGCGAGACACCGTACGATATGTTTATGAGTATCCTGGAGTATTTCCTATGGATTACGTCATTGAATACAAAGACTTTATTCTCCTAGAAGGCACCGTAGGAGACTTGACTGTCAACGGTGCGCACGCACAGATTGGCTATCAGACCGACTGTGAAAACATATACGATGTGGAGTTTGAATCCAAAAGCATCAATGCCAATGATTACGAATGGCTCATCGATGGACAGACAGTGAGTAATTCACAATCATTTGATCACACATTTTCTTCCCTAGGAAGACATGCAGTCGAATTAAGAGTTTCCAATATTGGAAGCAATTGTCCGCCACATATAGATACCACCAGCGTATTCATCAAAGACATAAAAGCAGATTTTATCGTCGAGAAAAACCTCTGTGACTCAACCTTATACATACTCGATGCCTCTCCTAGCATTGACGTTCATGACATTTGCCATGAAGGATATCTATGGAACTTTGATTTCCACAGACCAAGAGAAGTCGGAGAAGACACGCTGTATCATCAATTCCCCCCAGGAAGACAAAAAATAAAATTAACAACAGAAGATATCAATGGCTGCAAAGACTCAATCACAAAATGGGTGAATGTTTATGGAGCCACACCAGACTTTGCGCTCGATAGTTTTGTTTGTTTGCCATTCAATAGTGATTTCATGGATCAATCTATAGCTGACACAACCATCGTTGATTGGTCATGGAGCTTTGGCGCCAATGAACAAAATCCAAGCTACCAATTTACCGAAGCAGATACCATCAATGGGTTCCCTGCAGTACAACTCGTATTGACAGATGCCATTGGATGTATGGACAGTATAGAGAAAGTATATGAATTTTACGAACCAACCTCCTTGGTAAGTATAAATCGAGGACCCATCATATGCGTAGGAGCCTCTGTAGAATTTTCTGCAGAAGACTTTACAGAACAAGGTTCATTCCTAAATTACTCATGGGATTTTGGTCAATACGGAACGACCTCTGAAGACATGCCTGAAATCACTTTTACCGATCCTGGAGAAACGGAAGTAAATCTCACATTCACAGAAGCATCCTCCGGCTGCACCGGCGACACAACATTAATCATTGAGGCTGTCCCTATCCCTATTGCAGGCTTCACCACCTCAGTAGATTCTCTAGATGTTCTGTGTCATCCAGAAACCATCGAGTTCAGTAATCAATCGATAACAGAAGGCCCAGTATTTACAACATGGGATTTTGGAAACGGCGTTTCATCAGGATTGGAAGATCCTGCCATCACATATGAAAAAGGCACTTATGAAATGAGCATGATTGTGCGTTCGGTCTATGGATGCTCGGATACCATTACGCGCTCATTTACATTGGTAGGACCTGAGGGTGAAGCCAATATTGACAAAACATCCGTCTGCATTGGAGAAGAAATTACACTTTCGATCAGCGACACGATAGATGTCAATTCTTACACTTGGGATTTTGGAGATGGTGTAACCATTGACAATCAATCACCTGTATCTCATGCATACACACTCCCTTCTATGGAAACCAATGTCAATTTAATTTTGAGAACCACTGAGACCGGATGTGAACTAGTAAGAACGATTCCGATCACACTAGCAGAGGTATTTGCCGACTTTGAATTTGGTGAACAGAACGGTTTCTGTGATGGAGAATTCACTCTTCAAGATCTATCATTAGGTGTCAATTCCTACGAATGGATCTTTGGAGATCAATCCTCTTCAAGCGCCAATCCTACTTTTGATTTTATAGATCCTGGCCCAATCAATGTTTCGCTATTGGTCAGTGACAATGCAACGGGTTGTGAGCACAGTGCTGTAAAAGAATTTACCCTAGAAGGAGTCTCCGCAGAAAGTGGAATGCCAAATGTCTTCAGTCCCAATGGTGACCAAAGAAATGATTTCTTCAATGTCGTTACAGAAGATCCGATGAACCAAGAGGGTGTTGAAATCATCGAATTCAAAGTATACAACCGATGGGGCAAACTGATATACAACAATGATGACCCAAGCCAAGGTTGGAACGGAATCTTTAATGGAGAACCAGCGCCTGCCGAGGTCTACTCATATTACATCGAATACAGCATCAATGGATGTAGCAATAAAAACATTAAAGGGAACATTACCCTCGTAAGATAAATTCTAGATTTTAAATCTAGAAGATGCTAGAAAAATGGTGCACATGGAAAAGTTCATGCGCACCATTTAATTTTTAGTTACCATAGTCTTCTCTCTCATATTCCCGCTTCCGCAAATATTTCCTACCTGCAAAATATATGGCCATGCTGCAGTCACTAAATTCCACAAGTCATATTTCTTAGTAACAATTATTTCAACAAACCTTTTTCTTAATCATCATATTCCAAAACTCGTACCTTCGCAAAAAAAAATCGATCCACAAAAAGTCATTTAATTCCTATGAAAAAATCTGACCACCCTATTATAACAAAACAAATTTTTAATACTTCCAAAGAACAACTTTGGAATGCCATCACCTCACCAGAAAAAATGAAACAGTGGTATTTTGAAATCATGCCTGACTTCAAACCAGAAGTTGGATTCAAAACCAATTTTCGCATCTCAGTAGAAGACAGACAGTACACCCACCAATGGGAAGTAACCGAAGTCGTCAAACAAGAAAGGATTAGGTACAACTGGAATTACAAAGAACATCCAGGTGATAGCTATGTTGATTTTGAGATCAAAACCAAGGAACACCAACTTGAATTAATCGTCACCTGTCAAATTACAGAAGACTTCCCCCAAGATCTTCCTGAATTTAAAAGAGAAAGTGCAATCGCTGGTTGGAGCTATCTCATCCAAGACAGCTTGGTCAAATTCTTAGAAAAATAAGAGAGTGGAGTTTCGCATTCCAGACTTATCTCCACCCCCTTAACAAACAGTGTAATTTATTCAAACCAAATAATAATCAAACTACCCCTATAATGCTTCCCAAAGCCGAAACCCCTAGTCAGATAGACTTTAGTTTTGCCTCAAGCCGTGACAAAGACTTTCCAGTATTTATTTCTCCCTTCTCAATAAATTCTTACATTTAGTCACATAAGACATATAAAAATAAAGCCCTATGGCATTTAGCGAATTTCTGGTCGAAAGAGTAAGAGAAAGATTCAAAAACATTTCCAATGTAGAAGAAAGAAAAATGATGGGAGGACTCATCTTCATGGTCAATGACAAGATGTGTCTGGGTGTGGATATTGATAAAAAAACAAATCTCGATAGATTGATGGTTAGAGTTGGCAAACTTGCGTACGAAGACTTACTAAAAAAAACAGGAAGCAAAAAAATGGATTTCACTGGTAAAGTGATGAGAGGATTTCTTTTCGTAGACCCCGAAGGATTTGACATGGAAGAAGACCTAGACTTCTGGATCGAAAAAGCCTTAGAATTCAATAAACTATTGTAATATGGATTGCCAAAAACACTTATTCAGCCTTCACCCCGATGTACATTATCTCAACAACGCTTACAAAGGACCATTATTGAAATCAGGCGAACAAGCAGCCATACATGCCTTACAAAGAGGCAGAAATCCATCTGATATGAACATTGGTCATTTCTTTGACCTTGTGGAAGAAGTGAGAACCCTTTACGGGAAATTGGTCAATTGCAATGCATCACAAGTAGCCATTGTCCCATCTACATCCTACGGATTTGCTTCAGCCCTTAACAACGTCAAACCTAAAACCAATGGCAAGGCCATTACAATAGAAGATGAATTTCCAAGTGATTTTTTTGCAATAAAAAAATGGTGCGATACCCATGACAACAAATTGGAAATCATAGGACCAGGTACAGATGATAGAAATAACATTGCAGATTCCTGGAATGAAAAAATCCTAAATAGCATCAATGAATCAACTTCAGTAGTCATCATTTCATCTGTACATTGGGCCAATGGAATCAATTTTAACTTAAAATCCATCGGTTCTAAATGCAAAGAAATGGGTGCAATTTTCATAGTTGATGGAACCCAATCAGTGGGCAGCCAGACCATGGACGTTCAAGCATTCAATATAAATGTTTTAGTAACCGCAGCTTATAAATGGTTATTAGGTCCTTATTCTCTTTGTTTGGTTTACCTAGATGATAATTTTAACAATGGAACACCACTTGAGGAATCATGGATGAATAGAACCAACGCCAGAGACTTTAGCAATTTAGCAAATTACGACCCCAATTATCAACCCAATGCAGCAAGGTACAACATGGGTGAAAGCAGTAATTTCATCTTGATGCCTATCGCCAAAGAAGGACTTCGTCAAATTCTAAATTGGAACACAGAGGAAATTCAATCATACGCAACCAATCTATCAAAACCCCTTTTTGATTTCTTAAACGCCAACAACAAATCTTTTTCAAATCATCTTTTCTCTTTACCCATGCCCAAAAACATCAATCGAGAAAAACTACATGAAAATTTGCGCAAGCGAAACATTATACTCTCTCAAAGAGGGGAATCACTCAGAGTATCTGTCAATATCTACAATGATGAAAATGATATAGCAAGTCTCATCGAGGCGATCAAACTTGCTATGTAAAATATGACAAACAATTAAAGGATTTATCTTCGTCTATCTCTACCCTTTGGTTCAGGCGTTAATCGATATAGAATACCAAGCCCCAAACCTAATTGGTGGATTTTTTGTTCGTATGGACCTTTATTCCCTTCCAAGTTTTGTAAAGGGAATCTATATCTAGGCTTTAAAATTACATCCATACGTTTCCCTACTTTTTTAGTTACACTCATGGTTGTCCACAAGCCCATCTGACCATCACCAAAAAATACATTGTGAAACATACCTTCTCCTTCCTCTGAATTACTAAAAGTTAGATCTTCTTTCAGGTAAGCGCCATTAAGCTTACTATAAAAATTCATATCGGCACCTACCATAACTTGAAATTTCATATTACGCCCTTCCGTGCCATATCCAATGCCAATTGGTAGATTAAACATCAATTGGCTATTGTACAACCTTTGATCAATTTCTGTAGTTACGGTAACAGGCACTTCTGCTCTTTCAGTCGATATGATTTCACCAGCAGCATTTTCTATTACAGCTACATCCACTGTTTGAATAGATGTTTCCTCAGTGATACTCTTTACTCTTATCCTTTCATTCAATGCAAAAAACTGAATTCCGGTGCTTACCAAAAGTCCGCTTTTGTGTTTCATCAACAATGAAATATCAGATCCATACGACTCAATAGGCTTTACTGCAGATTTCCTAAAATCTTGGTATGCAGCGTCATCAGTAAGTATCACAGTTGGAGCATAAACACCACTTAAACTTGCCTCAACGAAAGGGACCCAAGCCTTAGATTTTGACTTCTTTCTTCGCTCTCTTTCACGATCTTTTTTCTCCTGTTCTCTATCAATTTTTCCTTTATCAACCTTGACTCCATCGTCTTCATTGCCTGCCACAATTGCAACTTCTTCACCTACTAAACTTTCCTTTTGCTCAACCAATTCATCACCAACAAATTCCGACTTAGATACTTCCTCCCTTTCGCTTATTACCTCCTCGTTTAATTGTTCTTCAACAGCCATTTCCTCTTCAACAACAACTTCTTCTCGTACCTCTTCTGTTTTGTTCAAGATAGACAAAGCTCCTGACATAGGTAAAGCTTCTTCTTTGATTTCATTAAACTCTTGATCAGTTATTCCCTGTTCCACTATACTTACTGGAATGTTAGATTTTCTTTTTTCATCAACCGTGGTATTTCTACCACTGACCTTTGACTTACTTTCCTGACTTACCTTCTGGTAATCTAAGGCAACTTTCGTTTCATTCATTCCTTCATCAACAGAAACATTGGTTGAATTTTGATCGACCTGATCTTCTTCATTCAGATTATGGTCTGTATTAGTTTGGGCATTTTGTTCTTCAATGATTGGCTGTTCATCTTGTAGATTCAAGTTCTGTTGCTTAGCTATTACTTCAGTCTTATTATTCACTGAAGAAGTATCATCTTTTTCATTGAAAGACATTTTATCCGACCATGTAAACAAGGAAGCGATCGCCCCAACACCCAAGAAGATCCAAAAAATAATTCTTCGCTTCTTTTTCTTTTTCTTTAAATGAGGTTCTATCTCTGCCCACAACTCATCACCATCGATAGGAGGTCTTTCATTTCCAAATTTATCGCTGATGTTTTTATTATATTCTGACTTCTTCATCTTCTTAATTTGCTTTTTTATAATAATCAAACTCTTCCTCCAAAATACTTCTTAGGGCCTTCTTTGCCCTTGTCAAGAAGGTTCTAGAACTACTTTCCCCTACATTCAAAAATCCTGCAATCTCTTTATGAGAATATCCATCGATTACTGCTAGACTAAATACAATTCTATGATTCTCTGGCAACCGTTGCAGTAAATTCATAATGTCTTCCACATGTAAATCCATCAGAGCACTTGGTAATGTATAAATGACTTCCATTTCTGTATTTAATTCTTCTACTATCTTTTGTTTTTTGGAAGATAGTGCTGTATTGATGGCTATCCTTTTGCACCAAGCACGAAACGGAATTTCTTCTGTTGCTTTACAGGTATCCATGTTATTAAAAATCTTAATCAAAGATTCTTGCAATAGATCCTTGGCTTGTTCAAGATTAAAATCGGCATAACGCTTACATATGGAATAGAGCATCGGTGAGATAAGATCCATCATCTCCCGCTGCGCCCTGCGATCCAACTGTTTACATTTTTTTATTAGTTTTTCCACGGCAGTTCCTCTAGTTGGTTCTCTTTAGTTTAAAACTGCCTTCAACATCAACTTGCTGACCTCCCACATCAACTGCAGTACCGGTAAGACTTCCCTCAACAAACTCACCATCATCTACCAAAACATCTAATGTAAGATTCGGCGCTACTGAATTCACAAATAACTCATTGGTGAAAATAGGATCTAAGAAACCAGACAACTCAATCGCAGAAGTATATGTTCCAACGCCACTGTATTCTTCTATATCCAATAAAAACTCATGCTCAAATGCCATCCCATGAACCACCCACCAATTGGTACCAGTATTGTCCTTTTCAATGAAATCAACAGGACTAGTCCAAAATTCCTGACCATCTATACTAACATTAAAATACTCAAGCAAGTCTTCACAAATTACCTCCTGCCCCAAATCAACATCTCCAAATTCTGTAAAAACAAGAGAGTCACTTACAAGTTGTTCTGCACTTGAATATGCTTGAATACTCAACACTGGAAATTCAACACATTTAAGCCCTATATCAGCATTTACCAACCCATCTACCACCTCAAATATTCTTGTGTTACTTGGATAACTTACCGAAATATATCCTGAATCTAATAATGCACTATTGCAATCTATGATTTGACCAGAGATATTCAATATGTATTCATTGACCGTAACGTCTAAATATACATCACCCAAATAATGATGATTGGAAAATGGTCCGACAGTCTCTCCAAAAATTTCATTTCCACATAAATCAATAATAGAAAAATACATCTCAGTTTCCGTAGGCACCGACCCACAGAAATATCCATCCAAATCTGTATATCCAAAATAGGTGTAATGAGTACTTAAATCTTCAACTTGAACCTTGAGGTAACTCGAGAAAGTTGAATCGGCATTGAATACTGTTCCTGAAAGACAAATCGCCCTGAGAGGTCTGGCGATACAGATGTAACCAGGTTTTGAAATATTGCACTCATAATAAATACCCACTTTAGTACAATTGTCTATCGGAAACCATTGCTCTTCCTCCAAATCAAACAAATAAATCGTCAATTCATCAGGAGCATCATCCAAAAGTTCATCTGGAATTTTGAAATTGACTTTCATGGTTTCACCTTCAGCAATCAACAACTCTTCTTCTCCGTCACTGAACTCAGTCACCATCATACCAAACGTCTCCAAAACCTCCTCATTGCCATCTTCATCAACGGTAGACAAAGAGCCAGGCATTTGATTTCCAAATTCATCGCTTGTCGGATCAATATATCTAGAAAATAATTCTGCCTCCCCTTCAGCTAAATCCCCATTCTCATCAACAAGCATCCCAGCTGGAACAACAATCTCTAAATCTTCCCCGACAGTAAAATTGTTGGCTTCATCCGTTTTAATCAAAGAAGCCTCTCCTTTTTCAACCATCGTGATTTCAACAAACGACCCAGCATCTGCTCGAAAATCTGATGTCGCTATTCCTAAAAAATAAGTGCTTTGCTCCGCGGTTATCAAAGCCTTTGACTTTTCTACAATTATGTTATCGAAACTAAAATTACCTTGACCATTGGTCGTTTTACTGTTATCTCCTACCGAAACAGGAACACCGGAAAGCCCATTCCCTTCCTCATCCAACACCCTTCCACTCAAAGAACTTTCAACAAATACTTTTGTTTCAGGTCTATCTACTGTTACCTCAAACACATCCAACTCTTCTCGACAAGAGCTGGCGCATACCAGGAACATCAATGCTAAGAGTCTTATTTTCATGTTAATCGTTTTGTTGTTTATACCCCTTAGACTCAATACTTACCAGAAACGCTACAGGCATATCCTAATATAATGTAGAATCTGCGTAATCCTATTATTATAGCCACAATAGCACGCATAAAAAAAGGCTGGTTCGCATGATGAACCAACCTTTAAACTTGATTTTATTTATTTTATTTTTCTAACCATCCTACATTTTCTGTAATCAGAATAGAACCTTTAGACACCTAGCTTGGGATCAGATATCCTATCTTAAAAACCATAATCCCTGTCTGTTCATAACTTGCACCAAGTATCAAACTATCTTTGATTTGCAAATAACTCCCAAGACTATATCCCAACTTAAAGTTATTCTCTATAAGCATTGATATTCCTCCAGAAGACCATCTTGCATAAATTTCTTCGGTAACGAGAGAGGCTCCAGGCAAAAAACTGAAATACCACCTTACTTTTTTATCTGATTGCAGCACATAAATTCTAGGACCAAACAAAAGACTTGTCACATATGTATTTCTAATTTCAGGCAAAGAAAAATAAGATACAGAAGCTTGTCCTTCCCAAGAAAATCTTTCTTTTTTGACCATCTCCAGATTGTAAGCTATATTAACTCCTACATTCGAAACATTTGGTCCCGTTGGATAACCAAAGCTTACTGCATGGTTGATTTTCACCAAATTCTCCTCTTGACTGAAACCATCATGTATGACAGTCAAAAACAAACACACAGACACGATGAGTTTAATCAATTTCATTGAAGTGATTTAGAAATAATCAAAAATTACAGTTTACAATTTACTATTTGGAATCTTATATCCCACCTTAAAAACCAAAGCCCCATACTGCTCATAAGAAGCACCAAAAATCAGTCGATCTCTAAATTGCAAATAGCTTCCAACATTATATCCAATCTTCAATGATGCCTCCCTTCTAAGCACTATTTGATCAGCTTCACTAAATCCATATTCTTGATCGTCGACAAAAGCAATTCCTGGCAAAAAACTAAAATACCATCTTATATTTCTTTCAGGTTTCATAATGTAAACCCTAGGACCAAACAAAAGACTAGCGACAAATGTATTTCCTCCATCATGAGCAAAAATCCCACTATCCTCATCGTAAGATGCATAATAAGCAGATGCTTGACCCTCCCATGAAAATCTATCTTTTTTGATGATCTCCATGTTGTATCCAAGATAAATACCAAGATCTGGTGCATCAAAAATTGTAGCAGGATAACCTAAAAAAATAGTATGGGCAATATCCGAATTATCATTTTTCTGAGAAAAGCTTTCCGTAAGATTGAAAATAGACAACAATGCCACAACGACTAGAAATTTTATGTATTCCATGATTTTATTTACTTATTTAATTTTAAAATTAATTTCAAACAAAGAACCAAAAACAAATCAAACGAATTAGTTCCTTCTCTTCGATTTTTTTGACTTTTTTGAACGCTTTCCCTCGGGTAATGGATACTTCAATTTTATATTATAATTAAAGAAAGGGAAATTCCTTGTCCCTGGCGCTCTCCCAATTCCTACCAATCTATTGGTCATTGCATCTTCTGGTATATTCTCATACCGCACGCGAAAATTTTGAACTCCAATTGAATATGAAAACTCCATCAACATAGGACTATCCTCAAAGCGATGTTCATATCCTAGTTCAAATCCAAATGCAATGGTTCTTCTATATCGCTTAAGATTTATCAACTGTTCAAAGGAATTGTCAAATCGGCCCAGCCATACCTTTTCATACATTGAAACCCGCTTAAACAAAACAGTCGGACCAACATAAAATCTCGAACTCATATAATTTTTAAGGCTAGATTGAAATCGCATTCCACTCTTATCAGTCGCACCAAAGTCACTAATGGTCGGTTCTGCAGAAAACAACAAAAACCCTCCTTGAATATCCAGGTGAGTTCTTTTATATAAATTACGATCATAACCTACCTGAATCCCAGCTGGCAAAATAATCAATGCCCCTGGATTGAGATAAAAGTAATGTTTTGATAAACCAATCTCTGGTTCAGCTTCTTGAGCTTTTACATCATTGATTAATAATAAAAGCACAAAAAATAATAGTGCTCTAGTCACGCAATGAGTATTCTCCTATTTTAGAAATGTTATTAATGTCTGTGTAATCAAATTGATGCAAAGTATCCTGACCGACAACCATCAATAATCCACTTGCAGGTATTAAATCAAATGCACTAAAATCTTCTGACTTATAAATCAATTCCGGATTTATTGGATTCGAAAGCTCAAACGCAGTCAACCCTTTTGTTTTTTCACAAACAAATAAGTATTCTCCGTCCAAAGCGATTCCTTTCGGATCCTCCATAAAAATTGTATTGACCAAAACCGGATTTTCCAAATCCTCCAAATCAAATACTCTCATCTGATCATCCAAAGCAGGTCTCCAACAAGTTTCAAAAGAAGAATCATTATCCAACGTTACATAAGCATATTCTTCGTTCGCAGTTACCGGGTCTAAAAAGCAAGAAAACTGATCAAACTCATCATAACTTGTTTCACTCCTAAAGTTTGGAATCCCATCATTACCAATCGTATAAATAAACATCCCTTCTTGAGATCCAACAAATAAATTGTCCCCCGTAATGAAAAGCGATTCAACAACAAAATTTACATCCTGCTCATCCAGCAACTCTGGCTTAGATGGATCACTCAAACTCAAGGTTTTTAATTGGCCATTTCCTAACACGTAAAGAAAATTACCAAGCGTAAGCATGTTGGCATACGAACCAGAAAGCACCTCTCCTGTACTTGATCCGATCCCCTCAGTTAGTACTGAATCTTGTTCACAAGAACTCACAAAAAACACAATCGCTAATAGATATATTAAATTCTTCATATTCTACATTCTGGATTTGATAAAATGGCTGTATCCCACCCAATTACAATACCAGCATCTGGATCAACACATTCAAAGAAACCGGTATAATTTGGTGGAAACAAAGACACTATTGAATTCTCTCCGCTCTCTCCAAAAAAATCAGGAATCAGCTGAGTTTCCTCAAAATTAAAATATGCCAAACCTAAGTTTGAAGCATCCGCTCCAAGTAAAAATGTTTTCAGATCACTACCATGGTTTGCATATAGATATTGATCTTTTAATGTAAAGTCTGTATTTCCTGGTATTTGTATAAATGAAAGCTTGATTGGATTGGATGGATCTGTATTATCCACTACATGAATTCCTTTAAACCGCTCATTGATTAACAAGTAAGGAGCTGCATAAACTATCTTGCCCAAATTTTCAAATCCTCTAGCCTCTTGTACTTCAACCACATTTTCTTCTTCTGATATATATATTGGCTTTAAGCCCTCAAAAGATTGACTTTCTACAATGGGACTTTCGATGCAACTCGACAACCAAACCAAAGAGAATAAGAGTAAAAATCTATGCATTTTCGTGTATTTGATGGTTTAACGACCCCATTAAGCATTTGGTTGGCCAATTGATTTAATTTTGTAGCATTAATTTAAAAATCTAACCTTACGATGACAACAACCAATTCACTTGACCGTTAAAAAGACATCAATGGTAATCAATGTAAGATTATCAATGAAATTCTTCTCTACCTGTATTTTTCTGTCTTTTTCTTTCTTAAGCTTAAGCCAAATGTCAATTTTAGAGTTCAACGTGACAAATTTTGAAGAACAAAAAGGACAATTAATCGTCAGTATTTTTGACGATCCACAAGGTTTTCCAATAAAGGGAAAGGAATTTAAATTATTATATATTGATGAAATTCAAACTGATGGCACTTCAATCAGCATCGAAATGCCAACTGGTGATTATGCAATAGCCTTACTCCATGACCGCAACAAGGATGGAGAATGCAATTTCAACTTTATAGGAATACCAACAGAAGCGTACGACTTCTCACAAAACGTGCGACCAATTATCAGCGCTCCTAGCTTTGAAGAAACCAAATTTCATCTCGCTGGGACCAAATCAATTGAGATAAAATTGATCCAATAAATAAGCCCTAAAAACACCAATGCGCTTCTAGGGCTTATAAATTTATTTTATATGCTCGCTATCCAAAAGAATCAAAAGGAAAGCAATCCAAATTCTTTAATAGATTTATCCATCCAGTAAAGACCTCCAATAAAAAAATCGAGGATAATAGACTTCTTTTGCAATCTACTTAGAAGACAATTCAGCTAATATTTCGTCAAGCTCATACTCATCACCAGCCGTATAACCATTGTGTGAGTATACAATCTCTCCAGAACCATCTACAATAAAAGTCTGAGGTACCGTTCTAAATTCAAGCGCTGTTAGGCAATCTGAATTCACATCAGAAAGCACGGTAAAGTCCCACCCCTTGGTAGTAACCTCAGCAGGAACCTTTGCCAAACCTCTAGCATTATCAATGGTAATCGCTAACACTTCAACATTGTAATCGTTCTGCCAGTCTTCATAAAAGTCTGAAAATGCATCCAATTCAGCCTTACATGGCGTACACCATGTCGCCCAGAAGCTTAAAACGACCAATTTCCCTTCTTCTAGATAATCCTGAACATCAACAGATTGACCGTCAAGTGTCTTAAGGGGTAAAGAAGGAAGCTTGTTTTCTGTCGTGGTGAAACCACTTGAAATAGTAAAAATTAGAGAAAGAATGAGTAGATTTAATTGTTTCATCTTAATATATTGTACTTTTTTATGAATTCAATTTAGGTGAAATATACACTTAAACCCAGCCGATTTAAACCTTTTAAGGAATGTTTAACCGGCCAACATTGCAAATGTTAATTTAATTTTGATAATGAACCTACGAATTGCTTATTTAATTTTTATTTCTGTCATCATGACCACAGTTGGATTTGGTCAAGAAAAGGGAGTATTTTCAGGAGGATTTCAGAGTAACGCCAACTTTTTCATACGAGATTCACTCATTGGAGCGGCCAACATTCCTCAATACGACAAACAATTATACGGCGCCGAAGCATGGCTAAATCTAGGATATAGAATCAATGGCTATTCAGCTGGAATTAGATTTGATCTTTTCAATAATTCCAACTTATTAGATCCCAATAGTTCTTATACAGACCAAGGTATTGGAAGATGGTATATCGCCAAGCAGTTAGACAAGCTAGGAATCACCGTTGGTTATATATACAATCAGATTGGTGCAGGCTCAATTTTTAGAGCCTATGAACAAAGACCACAATTAATAGACAATGCACTCGTAGGTGCGCAATTAACCTATGACGTCGCAGAAGAATGGGAATTGACAGCCTTCACTGGAAGACAACGTGATTTATTCAATTCGTTCGATTCCGTACTTAAAGGCGCCAAATTTGAAGGGTACAAATCTTTTGGCGATAGCATCCGAGTAAACTTTGCACCTGGTGTCGGTTTTGTAAATAGAACGCTTGATGATGTTACCATGAATAAGGTAATAGGAATTGTTCAAGACTATCTTGGTGATGAACGATTCGAACCTACCTACAATGTGTACCTAGGGTCAATATACAACACCATGACCTATAAAAACTTTTCATGGTATGTTGAAGCAGCATACAAAAGTCCAGACACTTTCAGAGATCCTACTTTACTAAAAACAGAATTTAATGGAAGTAGAAGTTTCGGAAGATTCCACAGGCAAGAAGGCACCATGTTCTATACCAGCCTTAGTTATGCAAAAAACAAATTCGGAATTACAGTAGAAGGAAAGCGAACTGAAAATTTCAACTTCAGAGTGGACCCTACTCTTACTCGAAATTTTGGCCAGGTAAATTTCTTACCTCCAATGAACAGAGTAAATACCTATAGGTTAACTGCTAGATATTCACCGGCTACCCAAGATTTGAGTGAGCTTGCAACACAGGTTGATATCAAGTATAGAATCATGAAAAACCTTAATGTCAACTTGAACTTTTCCAACATTACAGATTTATCAACAGACTTACTCCTCTATAGAGAAATATACTTTGAAACCATTTACAAGATCAAGCGTAAGTGGAGAATGACCGGAGGTGTTCAATTGCTTACATACAACCAAGAAATTTATGAAGTAAAGCCAGATGTTCCGTTGGTAGAAACCATCGTACCTTATTTTGATATCCAATATAAGATTGATAAGAAAAAATCCATTAGGTTTGAATCACAATATATGCTCATCGGAGATGATGAAAAAGCTGGAGCTAAACAAGATTTTGGTGATTGGGTATTTGGACTGATAGAATACAATGTTGCCCCTCATTGGTCGCTGGTTGTTTCTGATATGTACAATATCGTTCCAGGAAAATCTTCTCCTGTTGATGAAAACGGAGATAAATTAAGTCTACATTACCCGAGATTTGACATATTTTATAACAATAAGAGCAATAGATATGGCTTATCTTATATCAAACAAGTCGAAGGTATCGTTTGTACAGGTGGTATCTGTAGATTAGAACCTGCATTCAGTGGTATGCGATTTTCAGTAAATTCAACATTTTAAACAATGACTAGATTAATATTCATCTTTTCCTTATTATTTCTTGCTTCGTGCACAGAAGTACCCGTAAATGTTCCTGAGCCAACGGCACCAGATACAGAAAAAGTTGTTTTGATAGAAGAAATAACTGGTGTAGATTGCCCTAACTGCCCAGCTGGAGCAGCCAAAATTGCAAGCTTGATTGAGCAATTTGATGGTAATGTGATCGGTGTCTCGATTCATGGTAGTTTTTTAGCATCACCACTCAGTAATAGCCAATATGATTTTCGATCAGAAACAGCCGATGACTTAGAAGCACATTTAAAACCATGGTTTGGAAAACCAGCTGCTGTGATTAATAGAATTCAACAAGAAGGACAATCTGAATTTGCCATTTCCTCGGTAGATTTATGGTCTCAACTTGTTGTCGCTGAGTTAGAAAAACCTCAGACGGCTGCCGTAGTCATCAACCATGAATACGATCCTAGCACAAGAGACTTAACAATAGATGTAGAAATCGAACCATGGATTGACCTTAGCGGTGATATCAGAATATCAATCATGCTTACAGAAAGTCATGTCATTGATGCACAAAAAGATCAATCAGAAATTATTCCAGATTATGAACACAACCACATGCTTAAGACCATGTTGACGGCATTCGATGGTGATGGTCTGACTAGTGAAGTTTTGGCCTTCAATAAATTAAATAGAAACTACAGTTATACCTTACCTGAAGACGATGGACTTTGGATTCCAGAAAACATGGACATCATCGCCTTCGTTTCTGTTGTTACGCCTACCAGCAAGGAAATTTTACAAGCAGCCCAGGTACACATTATAGAGTAGCATTTTTACGCTTCCGCAAATATTTATACACATCTGATTCTCAAAAACAGTTAAAAAAATATTTGCGGAAGCTCATAAAAAAATCACCCAAGCACTCCTAGAATTTAGCTTCAATTCTCCCAAAAAAATAAATTGCATCTCTAAGCAGTTTACAAGCATTTGCGCAAGCGAGATAATCACAAAACCAAAACTCTACCGGCTTAAAATAATTCCCTCCAATTCCAATCATGTTACCTCCATAAGGGTGGGTATCGCCAAAGACAAAAAAAGTGTTTACCATCACTTTATTAATTCCATTAATAGTATAGTCTAAAACGATACTATTAATATGATCTCTGTTTCCATAAATAATTCAAACCTCGGTATACTGAAAGTAAAAGATTCAGACGGTTACGTTATTTATGCCAACGAGCAATTTAGACATATCGACTATCTATTTGATCTTGACCTTGATCTATACCTAATCCACCTCCGGATAGAAAACAAAAACTACTACGAGATCCTTCAATTACAAGAGATCAATTCCACACTTGAAATCAAGATTGGATCGCGAATATTCTAAGCATCCTTCTTAGTTTATACATTTCACCAACCAACCATTCCTCTTTTATCACAAATCAGCTTTACTTACTCAGAGTATTTTACAAAACGTAAAATATTCATCTACCCATTTACCAAAAACATGAAAAAACAGGCGAAACACGCTGTTTATTTGAATTATCAAACAAAAAGTTGTTTACGTTCTTGATTTCAAAACCACTATTAGTAACAATCATATTATTAATGAAAATCATAGAACAATGAAACCAAAACACTTTTTATTATTCACCTTGGGCATGTTTTTAGTAACCCTAATAGCCTGCTCAAAAGATTCTGACGGTCTTGATGAGGACTTCTCTCCTATAAGCACCACCGAAAGAAGCAAAGACCAACTTAGAATACGGTACGACATGAGCACATCGCAAAACATCAAACCAACAACCGGCACCATTCAAGACTTATGCCCTCTTGACATCAAAATTCTGACAGTCCCAAGCAGTACATCTTCCGTCTCAACGACCATGGGTCCAGATGGTCAAGTTTGCATGAGCTTTATTGATGAAGTTCTAGAACCAGGTGGTAAAAAATCAAGACCAGGGAGGGGAAACAAAACCACGACCAAATACTGTAATGGTGTCCTCTCATTTACCGATACAGATGGAACAAAAACCGTCGTTGACGCAGAATTAGATGTAAGTATGTTTCAATCCATTTACCAAAGCTATTACTACACAGAAGAACAACAAGATAGCGCCATGAATGTGATGATTCTAGATGCACAAAAAGAAGGCGCAACGGTCACTACAAATGGAAACGCATTGACCATCACTCAAGTCGATGAAGAAGGCAATACAGAAACCGTCGTATACGACATTGAAAACCACGTAGTAGTTTCCTCCTCACATGTAGATCCAAATGGAAATGTCAAAACCAAAACCACCCTTGGTTACAGATGCACTCCCGATGGAAGAGTCGTCCCAGACTACGTTATTAGTTACGACTACAACGACAACATGATTTGCTCAGATCCAATCTACAACATCGAGCAAGTAAAATTTGACAATTTCCAAATCACCCTTTAATCACATTATTAACAAACAATAAAACAATCATTATGAAACAATATATAACACTTCTATTCTGCTTCTTCACCATTTTCAGTTTCGCTCAAGACAAGACAGTGCATTTGGTGCATGGTCTTGGAGGAGATGATGAAAGTTGGTCAGAATTTGAATCTATAATTCAAGAAGAATGCCCAGGCACCAAAACTTCAACCTTCTTTAATCCATCAAATGCAGGCCTAGATTTTTATTCTCAAGGACTAAGAAAAGACTTTAAAGACTATGGCATCAATGAAATTGATATTGCCATCGGCCATAGTTTTGGTGGATTGAGCCTACGTGATCTTGACAACGAAGGATATTTTGGTGGCTATATGACAGTGGGTACTGTTCATGACGGTTCACCATTGGCAGATTCAAATTTGGATGGTTCATTTGATGCATGGATAGATAATACATGCAAAGAAGTAATCACCGAACCAATTACTGCGATGAATAGATTAAATTTATTGTACATCGCTCCAGGCCTTTTAAATGGATTTTTTGAAGATTTATTTTGCAATAAAATACTTGATGCACTAAGAGACAAAGCCGAACCATTTGTAGGTGGTGGAGAAAGTGTAAGAGATCTTATAGATGATGGATATGCAGCCAATCTACCTGCGGCATCTATTCCAGGTATTGGAATTGTTTGCACAACTAAAGGCCATCCATTTTGGGACCTTTTGGATGGAGGAGACCTTATCTCCTTACCTGGTAACATGACTGTAGAGGTTGCTGCGACTCAAGTTGAACTAATTGCAAAATCATCAAGTAGAACACTTCACATACTTTCAACAATAACATTTAATCCAATACTAAAAACGAGACTAAGAAATGCCTCAAAGGAATTTAAGGATTCTTATCTCTGGATGCAAAGTACTGAAGCCGCTTGGAATGAATTAATAGGTGCAGGTGGCGGAGTAGACTGGGTAGAGCAAGAAAATTCCAATTGGGACTGTGACTGCATTGACATCAACACTAGCCAACCAGTCCCATGTACAAATTTAGGCTCATCAGACGATATAGAAATCAATGATATCGGTCCAGACTTCACTTGCAATCCTGACAGTGATTGTTGGGTAACTACAACAAACATAATTCCAGTATTCGGAGAAGATCTTCCATCTGATGGCCTCATACCCTTGAACAGACAATACCTGCCAGGTTCTATTTATGATGAATTGGTTACAGATGTAAGCCACTTTGAACAACCTGGAAATCAGGGCGTGCAAAATTTAATTCTGAGTAAATTCAGATCACAATTAATATTAGATAATTCATTTAAAATTTCAAATTGCTTATGAAAAAGTTATTCCTATTTTCAATTTTAATTATTTTATTAACCAGTAGCTGCAGGCGAGAAAACAATAATTTACCAGAAGAAATTGTCTGGAGTTATGCCATAGAATCAGCAGATTCAGAAGAAGCATCCTTTATCTATGACCCAATCATTTATGACAACATTGTGGTTATTCCAAGATTCTCTTTCAGAGATAATATTGGAGAATTAATAGCCTTAGACAAAGTAACAGGAGAAGTTATATGGAAATGGCAAGAAGCTCATGACAAGTATGACAAGGATGGTTTTTCTCAAGTTAGTTATGTCTACGATGGTATTCTAGCCATTGGTGACAACAACTACACCGCTGGCCTTAATATTTATACAGGAGAAACCATCTGGGAAAACTTAGATAACGTTTGGGGGTATACCGCTATCAATGGGGTCAAAGATCAAATATTCAAATCGGCCTATATACTTAACGATCGATTTTGGATACAAAAGGGAAATATCTATACAGGAGAATGGGAGACAATTTATGAACAGGCAAGAGATTCGGAATACCTATTAGATACTGACGCACCTAAATCCTTTGAATGGGAAGGAAAGGTATATTTGACATTTAACGAGACGCACTGGAAACCAGCGCCAAATCATGAAACAAATTATTTTTTAAACCTGTATAATATTACTGATGACAGTCTTGTATGGAGAACCGATACCATACCTACCAATTATGAAATAAGTCATACTCCAGGAATTTTACCTCCATTCACAGAAGGCAAATTGATGCTTGCAAACGAAGTTCTATATGCTTACAATATTAAAGATGGGTCATTAGATTGGAAAAAATCCTATGAAAACAGTCTCAATCTCTCAACGAGACTACAAGCAGAAAATGGAAGGGTGTATGCACACAATAGCGACGGTTATTTCCTTTGTGTTGATGTCCACACCGGTGATGAATACTATAGAACTACAACAGGTGGAACTCCAAGCACAATTGAACTTTTCGAAAACAAGGTGATCATGTCTGGAATCGGAACAGCCAATGGAAGTGAACTTATGGTCTTAAATAAAACCAATGGAATTATAGAACAAAGATTTACACCACCCATCGAAAGTAGTGGAGCAACAAGCAGATTTCAATTTGTATTGGCTGTAGACAAAGAAACGGGATGGGCCTATACTGCAGATTACCAAAATGTATTCTGCTATAACTTAGAATAATTAAACTTGAAAATAGGAATAGAGAGGTCTGTTGTATTTTTTACAACGGGCCTTTTTTCAATCCGAAATTGAACATTGTGTTTTTATATTTCGCTTTTGGTAACTGTTTGATTCATAAAAACAGATTTCAGCCATTCAGAGGAATTGATAATTAACCTGACAACCTGATAGATTCTAAATACCTAGTACCACTTAAAGTCAATCTATTATATACAATTCTTTTAGGTCAATTTTCCATGACTATCTAGTAGGATATGGCTCAAAAACTTGTCATTTAAATCAATAACTCTTCTAGATATGTTGGTAAAATAAGCAGGCCTCTTTTGACCAAAAACAGACTATTATCTTAACTTTGTCGCCACATTTAAACTAAACAACGAGCGACGTGAAGATATCTCTAAATTGGTTGAAGACTTATTTACCATTGGATATGGAACCGGTAAAAATCGGGGAAATCCTTACAGACATTGGTCTTGAGGTTGAAGGAATGGACCAAATTGAATCCATCGAAGGTGGACTAGAAGGCTTGGTCATTGGTAAGATCTTAACATGTGAGAAGCACTCCAATGCGGATACGCTTCAAGTAACTACTGTAGATGTCGGAGCAGAGGAGCCTCTGCATATCGTATGCGGTGCACCAAATTGTGCTGCAGGTCAGACTGTCGTTGTTGCTACTCATGGAACCACCATCTATCCCACAAATGGAGAATCGTTCAAAATCAAGAAAGGGAAAATAAGAGGTGAAGTATCAGAAGGAATGATCTGCGCAGAAGATGAAATCGGTATGGGACAATCGCATGATGGTATCATCGTACTTGATGAAGAAGTTACTCCTGGCACCAAAGCAAAAGACCACTTTAAGATAAGTACTGATTATGTCTATGAAATTGGGCTTACGCCAAATAGATGTGATGCTACTTCACACATAGGAGTTGCAGAAGACTTATTGGCTTACCTAAAAATTAACCACGACTTCCAAGAACCAATCGACTACCCAAATCTTGCCAACTTTCAAGTAGAGGCTACTACCCTTCCCTTTAAGATCAAGGTTGAAAATGAAAAGTCTTGTCCAAGATATTGTGGCATCACGATTTCTAATGTAGAGATCAAACCATCGCCGCAATGGTTAAAGGATAACTTAAATGCGATTGGTGTAAAACCAATCAACAATATCGTAGACATCACCAACTTTGTACTTCACGAATATGGCCAACCTCTTCACGCGTTTGATGCAGACAAAGTAACGGGTCAAGAAATCATTGTGACAAATTTGCCGGAAGGCACACCTTTCATCACACTCGATGAAAAGGAAAGAAAATTAAGAGAAGAAGACTTGATGATATGTGATGGTGAGAAAAAACCAATGTGTATTGCAGGTGTTTTTGGAGGACTAAATTCTGGAGTAACAGACAATACAAAAAATATCTTTTTGGAGTCCGCACATTTTGAAGCGGGGAACACAAGAAGAACAAGTACTGCCCACTTATTAAGAACAGATGCTGCCAAAGTTTTTGAAAAAGGAAGTGATCCTAATATTACCATAAAGGCATTGAAAAGAGCAGCATTGTTGATAGAAGAATTATCTGGAGGAAAGATAAGTTCGGAAATTTATGACCACTATCCAGTAGAAATAAAGCGTCAACAAATCGAACTACATTACGCTAAGGTAAATAGCATGATCGGCGTGGACATTCCAAAAGACAGTGTACACAATATACTTGCTGCCATGAATATGGAATTAAAGCCCATTGACAATGAAAGTATCTTGGTAAAAGTACCGACCAACAAATGCGAAGTACTCAGAGAAGTTGATTTGATTGAGGAAGTATTAAGAATCTATGGCTTCAATAAAGTACCAATTCCAACAACGATTAAATCAAGCATAACATATAAGGAATATCCTTCCAAAAGAGATGTCAAAGAAAGAATATCAGACTTCTTGAGTTCGAATGGATTTAATGAAATGATGGGATTGTCTTTGATTGAATCGAAAAATGTATTGGAGCATTTGAATATCAAAGATGAACAATTGGTCTACATCAACAATACATCAAATATCCATCTGAACATCATGAGACCAGAGGCTATGGTCAGTGGGTTGGTAAGCGTTTTGCACAATCACAACTACTCACAAAAAGACTTGGCCTTATACGAATTTGGGAAAACGTATCAGACCGATGGAGATGGATTCATAGAGAATCAATATATGTCTATATATATCACCGGATCATCTTCCAGTGAGCACTGGGAAAACAAACCAGGTGAAAACAATTTATACGCCATAAAGAAGTGGGTAAATTGGATGCTGGAAAGAATTGGAATTGCTTCTTATCAGGTGGGTGAAGTTGAAGGAGCAAAATGGGATTATGGCATGTGCTATAAGAGAGGCAAAAATGAGATTGTATCCTTTGGTGCAGTAGGAGCAGATGTGCTTGAGGCAATGGATATAAAGACAGACGTATTCTGTGCCATTTTCAATATGGACAACATCTATAAATTCACATCCAACAACAAACTACAAGTTGCAGAGATATCTAAATTTCCATCCATGCAGAGAGATCTTGCCTTGGTATTGGATGAAGATGTGCAATTTGATGGAGTACAAGCTGCTTGTAAGAAGCTGAAATCCAAGATTTTACAACAAATCTCCTTGTTTGATGTGTATAAGAGCGAAAAACACCTAGGCAAAGGGAAAAAATCATACGCCGTTAAATTCATGTTCCAGGACCTAAAAAATACTTTAAAAGATAAGGCTGTCGATAAGGAGGTGAATCAATTGGTTAAGATTTTTGAACAAGATCTAGGAGCTTCTATCAGATCATAGGTCTTTTGGCCTGAAAACTAATGGCTTACGCATAGTTCTTGTCAAGTCATTTATAGGTAAATCCCCTTTATTTAATTTATCTTTGTACCAGAATTAATACACTGCGTCCTTTGCAGAAAGCTGAAAAGGCCGTTTAAAAGTTAATTTATTAGATAGATATTGTGAAAATGCCTTAAAACAAAGGGCATTAGGAAAGAAGACACTACGAAAGGCAGGGGAAGACAGAATAGGATGTGTCCAACAAAATTTAATTTGAATAAAGCATATATATAGCTTTAAGGGAGAAAAAAACCTACACAAAGCATTCAAAATCAATATAAAATATTGATTATCCGTCCAAAATAGCATATTTCAAGAGGACAGGTATTAAAACATATTCCACAAGATTTTACGATATCTATTGTCACTTTTATAAATATATAGACAATGGAGACTTTTATTTTACCTATTGCAGGAATTCTTGTAGGGTGTATCGTTGGATATTTAATATCCAATGGGATCATCAAGAAATCCAGTCAGGGGAGCATTGATGCTGCCAACAAAAAAGCAGACCTCACAATTCAAGAAGCCAAGATCACAGCGGAAAGAAAATTGACTGAGGCACAATCTAAAGCCGACAAACTACTTTCGCAAGCTGAATCTAGCAATGAAAAAATCAAACAGAAAAAGATTAGAGAGGCGAAAGACAAATACTCTAAACTAAAGACAGACTACGAAAAGTACAAATCAGACTTTAAACTTGAAATGAAGGACAAAGAAATGGCCTTGAAAAGTTTAGAAAAAGATTTAGGAACAAAAGAAAAAGATCTTAAAAACGAAGCAGAGACGGTTGAAAGTAGAGCTAGTGAGATCAGCGCTATCAAGAAAAACCTTGATAAACAATTACAGATAATTTCTAAAAAGAAATTAGACCTAGAGCAGGCAAATGAAAAACACATCAAAGCGCTAGAAACAGTTGCCAAACTTTCGGAAGAAGATGCCAAGGAACAACTACTAGAAGCTGTAAAAGCGAAGGCTGAAAATGATGCACTTTCATTAGAAAAAGACATCATCATTGATGCCAAAGAAAGAGCAAACAAAGAAGCTAAGAAAATCATTATTCAGACGATTCAAAGAATGTGTGCTGAGTATACGATTGAAAATACCGTATCAGTATTTAACCTACCATCCGATGACATCAAAGGCCAAATCATTGGCAGAGAAGGAAGAAACATTAGAGCGATCGAGGCTGCAACAGGTGCGGAAATCATAGTAGATGATACACCAGAAGCAATCATCATTTCTAGTTTTGATCCAATCAGAAGAGAAACCTGTAGATTGTCTCTTAAGAGATTGGTAGCAGATGGTAGAATCCACCCTGCAAAAATCGAAGAGACTGTTGCTAAAGTCCAAAAGCAACTAGAAGAGCAAATCAAAGAAATCGGTGAAAGAACTGTTATTGACCTTGATATTCACGGATTGAATGCATACATCACAAGAATGATCGGACGTATGAGATTCAGATCTTCATATGGTCAGAATCTATTGAAGCACTCTATCGAAACTGCCAACTTATGTGCAGTCATGGCAGCAGAGCTTGGCTTGAGTCCTAAGCAGATAAAGATGGCTAAGAGAGCGGGTCTATTACACGATATAGGAAAGGTTGCAGACGAAGAGTCAGAGTTACCACACGCACTGTTGGGAATGCAGATGCTTGAAAAGAACAAAGAGCATGCTGTTGTATTGAATGCTGTCGGAGCTCACCACGATGAGATTGAAATGAACAACATCATCTCCCCTATCGTTCAAGCTTGTGATGCAATATCAGGAGCAAGACCAGGTGCACGTAGAGAGATCCTTGAAAGTTACCTAAAGAGAATCGGAGAGCTTGAGGATTTGGCCTTGGGTTATGAAGGTGTACAAAAAGCGTATGCTATTCAGGCAGGAAGAGAATTAAGAGTAATTGTTGCATCAGACAAGGTTACAGATGCATACACAGATGACTTGGCATTCATGATTTCTCAGAAAATTATGGATGAAATGCAGTACCCAGGACAAGTAAAGGTTACAGTTATCAGAGAAACAAGAGCTACAGCGGTAGCAAAGTAATAAATAAATCTTCTATTACTAGGGGCTTCAATGACATTGAAGCCCCTTTTTTGTACCCGCAGTATAGCTTATTACATTATCTCCATTGGGTTGCCAAAAACAACCCAAGTTGTCTTACTTTTGTTCTGTCTTTAAAACCAAATGAGATGCAAGAAATTAAGGTATATCAGCCTATCAATAAAGTAAGGATATTAACAGCAGCCTCTTTATTTGACGGTCATGATGCGGCGATCAATATTATGCGTAGAATTATGCAGCGTAGTGGTGCTGAAATCATTCACCTTGGTCATAACAGATCAGCGCAAGAAATTGTAAGAACTGCTATCCAAGAAGATACGCAAGCCATCGCCATTACCTCTTACCAAGGAGGGCACAATGAGTTTTTCAAATACATCTATGACTTGCTTCAAGAAAACGGAGCAGGCCACATCAAAATTTTTGGAGGAGGTGGAGGAACCATTCTGCCTGAAGAGATTGCAGACCTTGAAAGCTATGGTATCACCAAAATATACTCCCCTGATGATGGGCGAACATTGGGACTACAAGGAATGATCAATGATGTGCTAGAAAAAAGTGATTTTCCTGTGGGAGAAAAACTAGAAGTTGGAATCAAAGATTTAGAAGCCGGAAGGATTACGAGTATTGCCAGGGTTATTTCAGCAGCAGAGAACTTTGCTGACAACCACGAAGGATTGTTCAATGAAGTAGAAGCCAAATCAAAAGAAAATACTACTCCAGTTTTAGGAATTACAGGAACAGGAGGTGCGGGTAAATCTTCCATGGTAGACGAACTAGTAAGAAGATTCACCTTGGATTTTTCTGATAAGAGAATTGCCATTATATCAGTCGATCCTTCTAAAAGAAAAACAGGTGGCGCTCTACTAGGTGATCGAATTAGAATGAACTCGATCAACACCGATCAAGTTTATATGCGTTCGCTTGCCACTAGACAATCCAATCTTGCCCTATCAAAACATATCAAAACGGCGCTTGATGTTATCAAAGTAGCTGGATTTGATATGATCATTTTGGAAACATCTGGGATTGGACAATCGGATACAGAAATTGTTGATCATTCTGACCTGAGCATGTATGTGATGACGCCAGAATATGGAGCGGCAACACAGTTAGAAAAAATAGATATGCTTGACTTTGCCAATGTCATTGCAATCAATAAGTTTGATAAGAAAGGCGCGCTGGATGCATTGAGAGATGTAAAAAAGCAATTCAGAAGAAATCACAATGACTGGGAAATCACCGACGAAGAAATTCCTGTTTATGGAACAATTGCATCGCAGTTTAATGACCCAGGGACCAATGAGTTGTACTTAAAACTCATTACTACCATCAATGAAAAAACAAAGGCAAACTTTGAGTCTACACTACAATTAAGAACGGGTGATAGTGAGAAGATTTATATCATTCCTCCGAAGAGAGTAAGATATCTTTCAGAAATTGTTGAAGGAAATCAAAGATATGGAAGTCATGTTGAGCAACAAGCACAGATTGCTTCTAAATTGTATGCTTTGGACAAGGTGATTAAAGAAGTTACACTTTCTAGCGGCACCGAAGCCCTTCAAGAGCAATATGATCAATTGTGGAAACACCTAGATGCGGATAATATTGATATACTACAAAATTGGGAAGCAAAGAAAGCCAGCTACAAGGAGAAAATATTCAAGTTTCAGGTACGAAACAAGACGATAGAAATTCCTACACATACCAAATCATTGAGCCAGCAATATATTCCTAAGGTGGCACTGCCAAGGTATCATGATTGGGGAGACATCTTGAGATGGAGCTTACAAGAAAATGTACCAGGAGAATTCCCATACACAGCTGGAGTTTATCCATTTAAAAGAAAAGGAGAAGATCCTACAAGGATGTTTGCAGGAGAAGGAGGACCAGAAAGGACCAACAAGAGATTTCATTACGTGTCTCTAGATATGCCAGCTAAGAGGTTGTCGACAGCATTTGACTCTGTGACCTTATATGGGGAAGATCCAGGGCATAGGCCTGATATCTATGGAAAGATAGGAAACTCCGGAGTAAGTATCTGTTGCCTTGATGATGCAAAGAAATTGTATTCTGGTTTTGATCTTTGTGATCCAGCTACATCTGTATCAATGACAATCAATGGACCAGCTGCAACCATTTGTGCATTCTTCATGAATGCGGCGATTGACCAACAGTGTGAGAAATACATAACAGAGCATGGACTAGAAAACAAAGTGGAAGCCGCTTTTCAAAAGAAATACGATAGCAAAGGATTGAAACGTCCGAGTTACCTTGGAGATTTACCGAAGGGAAATGATGGCCTAGGATTGATGTTGCTGGGATTGACCGGTGACGAGGTATTGGATGCAGATATATACAAAGAGATGAAAGCAAAAGCGCTTTCTTCTGTAAGAGGAACAGTTCAAGCAGATATACTTAAGGAAGATCAAGCACAGAACACTTGTATTTTTTCAACAGAGTTTTCGTTGAAATTGATGGGTGATATGCAGCAAAATTTCATCAACAATAAGGTGAGAAACTTCTACTCAGTATCTATTTCAGGTTATCACATAGCGGAAGCGGGAGCCAATCCAATTACCCAATTGGCATTTACATTGGCGAATGGATTTACCTTTGTAGAGTACTACTTATTTAGAGGGATGGACATCAACGACTTTGCGCCAAACCTATCTTTCTTCTTCTCCAATGGTATCGATCCTGAGTATGCCGTAATCGGAAGAGTAGCGAGAAAAATTTGGGCGAAAGCCATGAAATTAAAATACGATGCCAATAAGCGATCACAGATGTTAAAGTATCACATACAGACATCGGGTAGATCCCTGCATGCGCAAGAAATATCTTTTAATGATATCAGAACTACTCTTCAGGCATTGTATGCAATCTATGACAATTGTAATTCACTACACACCAATGCCTACGATGAAGCGATTACTACACCAACAGAAGAAAGTGTAAGAAGAGCAATGGCCATTCAGTTGATCATCAACAAAGAACTAGGACTTGCGAAGAATGAGAATCCACTTCAAGGTGCTTTTATTATCGAAGAGCTGACGGACTTGGTTGAAGAAGCGGTGTATGCAGAATTTGATCGCATAACGGATAGAGGGGGCGTATTGGGTGCCATGGAAACAATGTATCAACGAGGTAAGATTCAGGAAGAAAGCTTGTACTATGAGACATTGAAGCACAATGGAGACTATCCGGTGGTAGGTGTAAATACATTCTTATCTAAGGAAGGTTCTCCTACTGTTATTCCAAAAGAAGTGATACGCGCAACGGATGAGGAAAAGCAGGAGCAGATTAGGACATTGGAAAATATGAGTAAAGCCAATGAAGCAATACTTGCGTCAAGCCTAAAAGAATTACAGGCAGCTGCGATGAACAATGAAAATGTATTTGAAAAACTGATGGAATGTTCTAAAGTAGCTTCGCTGGGGCAGATAACCAATGCATTGTACAAAGTAGGAGGCCAGTATAGAAGAAATATGTAAAAAAAAAGCACCCGCAAAAAAAATGCGGATGCGCAACCATTTTAAATGGTTTTCTGTGGTTTATCTTAGTTCAAAGATATCATTAATACGCAAGATTAATGGTCGGGGTCATCAAGAAAACGAATTGCTGTTAAATAAAAAAAGCGTCTACCTAATAAAGGCAGACGCTTAACCAATTAAGGTTTTCTGTGGTTAAATCTTATCCAACCTCAAAAGTTACTTTAAGGTTTACTCTGAATTCAGATACAGCGCCTTTCTTTACTACAACACTCTGTGATTGTACGTAAGCAGACTTGATGTTATTAATTGATTTTGATGCTTTTTTAATCGCTTTTTGGGTAGCATCTTCCCAGCTTTTGGTTGAGTTTGATAGTATTTCTATCACTTTCATTACAGCCATAGTAGTCTTATTTAAAATTATAAAAAGGTAAAAATACATATTAAAATAATTTATAATATGTATTGATCGACTTTTAATATAAATTTTAAGATTCAAGACTGAGATTACACTTTAAAGTCGTAAGAATAACCTTCATCAGGGATTATAAATCCATCTGGATCGAAGCCTTCTTCTTTCATCGCTTTCTTGAGTGCATTTTGTGCTATGAACATACCATCATCGGCCAATGGAAAGGTACCAAAATGCTTGGCAATGGATTGTTTGGACTGTATATCGTGGTGCACTTGCAATGCTTGGGCAGGTGAAATATGAATTGGACCCATAAACCACTCCGGCTGATAAGCTCCAATCGGAATCAAGCACAAATCAATCGGTCCGTACTTATCTCCAAATTCTTTAAAATTGGATCCATAGCCTGTATCTCCTACAAAGTATAATTTGTGCATATTGAATTGCATTAGGAAACCACACCACAAGGTTGTGTTTCTATCAAAAAGCCCTCTGCTAGAAAAGTGATTGGCTGGGGTTGGCATCACGGTCATCTCCCCTACTGAGGTTTCTTGGAACCAATCCAACTCTTCTACTTCTTTGGCGCCTAGTTTGATCAATGAAGACTTCATGCCCAATGGCACAATGTACCTAGGATTGAATTTCTTGATAAGGTCTTTGTTAGTATTGGTATCAAAGTGATCGTAATGGTTGTGACTTAATAAAACCAGATCAATCTGAGGGAGGTCTTCAAACTTCACTCCTGGTGGTCTCATTCTGTGTGGACCAGCAAATTGAAAAGGGCTACACCTATAAGACCAAATGGGATCAGTCAAAATATTGAGTCCACCATATTGAATCAAGAAGGTACTGTGGTTCACAAAAGTAATCTTCACCTCATCTATCGCTACTCTATCTGGCAAAGTTTCTTCTCTCACAAAGGTCTCGTAGTTCTTTTTCCATGGACCTGGATTTCTTTCTTTCATGTATTTCATGCCATCGGAAGATCCTTTGGCCGAACGACGGCTTGGATTCTGAAAGCGTTTTCCATTGAAGTGATCCGACTTTGGTCCTTTGTAGTTGGGGCCTGAAAGAAAGTATCCAAAGAGGAAAACCAAGGAGAAAAATATTGCTACTACTAGGAGTAGTGCTAAAATAAAATTCATTTATAGTAAGTCGATGATGTCTATGGCTGCTTTACTAATGACCGTACCCGGTCCGAAAACGGCGGCAACACCTTGTTCAAATAAAAACGGATAATCTTGTGGAGGAATCACACCACCAACAATTACTAAAATATCTTCTCTGCCCAATGCTTTCAATGCAGCAAGTGTGGCAGGCACCAAAGTCTTATGTCCTGCTGCCAACGAAGATATTCCTAAAATATGAACATCATTTTCTGCTGCTTGTTTAGCAGCTTCTTCAGGCGTCTGGAACAATGGACCAATGTCTACATCAAATCCTACATCTGCAAAACTGGTTGCAATCACCTTTGCTCCCCTATCGTGTCCGTCTTGTCCTAATTTGGCGATCATAATTCGCGGACGTCTTCCAGATTTGGTTTGAAATTCTTTGGCTTTTTCTCTTGCGGTATTGAAACTCTTGTCCATTTTAATTTCATTTGAATAGACGCCACTGATTAATTTATGGCTTGCCTTGAACCTTCCAAATTCTTTTTCTAATGCAGAAGATATTTCACCGAGTGTTGCATCATGCCTTGCCGCTTCTACGGCCAATGAAAGCAAGTTGCCACCATTTTTGGTTCCTTCTTCTAAGGCTTGTAAGGCTTCATTGACTTTGACTGCATCTCTGTTGGCTTTGGTACGGTTGATCCGATCGATTTGTTCTTTACGTACTTTAGAAGTATCGACAGAAAGAATCGGTATTTCTGTTTCTTCTTTTTGGTTGAACATGTTGACACCAATGATCTTATCTTCTCCGCTATCGATTCTTGCTTGTTTTTTGGCAGCAGCAGCTTCGATGTTCATTTTTGGAATGCCTTTTTCGATGGCGGCAGTCATGCCTCCTAGTTTCTCTATTTCTAATATGTGTGCCCATGCTTTTTGGACCAATTCCTCTGTGAGTTTTTCAATATAAAACGAACCAGCGGTTGCATCGACAATGTCTGTTACTCCTGCTTCTTTTTGTAAAATTAATTGAGTGTCTCTTGCAATTTTTGCTGAGTAATCTGTTGGCAAGGCTAGTGCTTCATCCAGTGCATTGGTGTGCAATGATTGCGTGCCTCCCAATGTTGCAGCCGTTGCTTCAATGGCTGTACGGGCTACATTGTTATATGGATCTTGTGCCGTGAGACTGTAACCACTCGTCTGGCTATGTGTTCTCAATGCGAGAGACTTTTTATTTTCAGGATTGTATTGCTTGACAATTCTCGCCCATAAAATTCTACCCGCTCTCATCTTGGCTACTTCCATAAACATTTGCATGCCAATGCCCCAAAAGAAAGAAAATCGAGGAACAAAATCGTCTACTTTCAAACCAGCCTTCATGCCTGCCTTGATGTATTCCCAGCCATCTGCCAACGTATATGCCAACTCCAAATCGGCAGGCGCACCTGCTTCATGTATATGGTAACCGCTGATACTGATAGAATTAAATTTGGGAGCATGTTGCGAGGTGAACTCAAAAATATCTGAGATGATTCTCATGGAGGGAGCAGGAGGATAAATGTAAGTATTCCTCACCATGAATTCCTTTAATATGTCGTTTTGGATCGTACCACTCAATTTATCAACCGACACGCCTTGACGTTCTGCTGCCACAATGAAAAATGCCATGATAGGAATCACTGCGCCATTCATGGTCATAGAAACAGACATACTATCCAATGGTATCCCATCAAAAAGTATCTGCATATCCTCAACTGTGTCAATCGCTACTCCGGCCATACCGACATCACCCGAAACGCGGGGATGATCAGAATCATATCCCCGATGGGTTGCCAGATCAAAAGCCACAGACAATCCTTTCTGACCGGCTGCTAGATTTTTACGATAAAATTCATTGCTTTTTGCTGCGGTACTAAATCCTGCATATTGCCTAATAGTCCAAGGTCTACCGACATACATGCTTGCATAGGGTCCACCAAGGTAAGGAGGTGCTCCAGATACAAACTGCTGCAAAGAAGATTTTTCTTCATTGCTGTAAAATTTCAATATCTGAATTTCTTCGGGGCTAAGGTAAGCTTCTGTTGCCTTTGCTGATTCACGGCCTGCAGCCGAATCAAACTCGTATCCTGACAAATTTTTCATTATCAGTAAATGTAAAAAGATTATCTGGTAAGGGTTATGCTTCCTTTGAAGTATTGTACTTCATCATCGACAAATTCTACCTCGATGATATAAACATATACTCCTACGGCTGCATCATCACCATTGAATTGACCATCCCATGAGTTTTCGTCTAGGATTTCATTGCCTGGTAGAATGTCTTCTGCTGAATGCATAAGATTGCCCCATCGGTCATAGATATAAAAGCTATTGATCTGCCTGACACCTGGACCAGTAAATGGATGGAAAATATCATGCATTCCATCTCGGTCTGGAGTGAAAATGTTAGGCGCCCAGACGTTCCTTACCGTTTTGATATCTACAAAAACTTCTGCTCTTGTTGCACATCCATTGACATCAGTCACATCTGCAAAATAGAAGGATGGTACAGTAGGTGTAATATTGATGGAGCTACAATCGTCGGTTAAGCATTCCCATTCACCGACATCTGACGACCAGATGATGGTATCTATTGGATTTGGACCCGTTATAATAGCATCGATCTCAGCACTATCATCTCCAAGGTTTAATTCCAAAGGCGATTCTCCTAGATCCACAGTAATCGGATCTGGTTGATCGACAAATATCTCAATCATTTCTTCAATGGAACAACCTGCGCTATCGGTTACATTAAAACTAAAGCCACCAGCAGTTGCTGTAAAACAGGAATCGACCGGCGTGTTTACTCCAAAATTGGTTTGGTACATATACCCATTGCCTGATCCACCGCTCACTTCTTCAAAACATATTAAAGTAGTTCCACCACTGCAAGGTATTGGTTCAACAGGTGCAAGAGATACTATAATTGGTGTCGCTGCAACAACCTCTTCTGTTAACTCGGCGGTACATCCTGAGGAATCAGTTACTTGAATAACATATACACCAGGAGGCACTTGATTGGCAATATTTGTTGTAGAAATTTCAGGCGTCCAAGTGTATTCAAATCCACCTGTACCTCCACTTCCAAATACCTCAATTACAGCTGAAGTATCTGCAAAACAACTTACACCCGCAGTCTGTCCTAATTCTAGTAACAAGCTATCAGGTTCTGTCAGTTCGATTTCTATTTCTTGTTCGCAATTATTATCATCTGTTACCGACACGGTAAAAAATCCAGGTCCAAGATCAGATAAGGTATTGGTTGTTTCTCCTGTCTCCCATTGATATCCATAATCTCCAGCAACGGTTCCTCCATTCAAGGCAAGTTCTATGAGACCATCTTCTAGTCCATTACAACTTGGATCTTGGATTATTGCATTGATAGGATCTATGATTATTTCTTCTCCGTTTGGTATTTCGATCGAAATGGTATCTGTAGGACAGCCATCAAAAGCGTATACAAACAACTCTCCTGAAATCAAATCATTGGGTTCGCTCAATTCTCCAAAACTCGTAGACACAACATCTCCGTTTCCATCCAACCAGAAGTAGGTGAATTCAGTTTCTCCAGATGGGCTATTGCTAGCTGTGGCAATGGCACTACCATCGTTTCCGTTAAAGCAACTTACTCCTCCAATCAGATCTACTGTTATGTCTGCTTGAGGTGGGTTTTCTAAAGTAATCATTGTGTCCAATTCGCAACCATCCGCATCTGTTACTGTCACTACATATACTCCTGCTGTAAGATCTTGTGCAAGGTTAAATGTTAAATCCTCATCGTGCGCCCAAGCAAAGGTCGGCGAACCTGCGCCACCTACAATTGACACTTCAATTTCGCCATTATCTCCACCAAAACAATCTGGGTTTGATTCTACTGTATCGAAAATAAAGGTACCTGCACCACTAATGGTGACATCTACCATTTCGGAACAATCTTGATCGGTGTCTGTAGCTATTACTGTAAATGTCCCAGCGCTCAGGCCGTCTATAAAAGCATCCGTACCAATCTCATTACCTGCAGCATCAAGCCATGAGTAAGTTATATTGCCTGAAGTCGCCGTAATTTCTGCTTGTGCTGATCCAGAATCTGAAGCTGCGCCGCATCCTACTTCATCAACCACTTCTGCTGAAAGACCCAAAGATCCTGCAACAGTAAAGTCGACATCCAACGTATTGGTACATAAATTTTCATCAGTGACAGTAATCGTATAAGTTCCACCGGAAGGAACTGTTATACTTAAATCTGTTTCACCGGTGCTCCACAAAGGAGAAAGTGCTCCGACACCTCCGTTGATTTCAACTTCCACTTCACCACCATTTCCACTACAATCAAAATCATTCTGGTTTACCAATTCTATTTCAATTTCTGGGGCATCTCCCGTAACCTCAAATTCTACTTCTACTCTACATCCGTCGTTGTTGAAGAAGAATCCTTCATAAAATCCAGCTTCGATATTAAAGAATCTAATATTGTCTATACTAGGATCATCTGCGTTTGGAAAATATCCGTATGGTTGTTGTTCTCCATCGTCATTCATAAACATTGGAAAAGTATCCAAGGAAGCTGCTTGATTTATATCACCTATTATTTCAACGGTTGCCAGATCTCCAAAGCATTCGATTTCTTGTATGATATCGATTTCAAAAAATCCTTCTGTTTCTGCTTCGATGATAACTTCGATATCTTGTTCACAACCCATATCATCTCTGATGTTTATCAAAAATGTGCCAGGATCTAATCCTACAAATTCTCCTTGCATCATTAGTTGTTGATCGAAAAAATATGAATCACCGTTTACAGGAGTTCCTCCAGTCACAATCAATGTTATACTACCATCCAAGGAACCACCACAAGTTGCATCTTCTTTTATCACTGTTATATCCAATGGAAAGGTCTCAAGTGTTACCGGTTGTGAAACCGCTTGACAACCATTCGCATCTGTTACTGTAACGGTATAACTACCTTCAGGTAAATCTTCTAATTCGCTAGAAAAAAGTCCATTACTCCATTCAAAAATATAAGGTGTGGCACCACCGAACGCAAATGCCTCTATGTCTCCGGTAAATCCAGGACATGGAATTTCATTTACAACGATTACATCAACCGTTAGATCCGGTGCGGCAATTATATCTATTTCTCCTTGACCAAAAGGGATGGAAGTTCCTGTTGCATCCATCAAGTCAATGAAGTATAATCCAGGTTCGAGGTCTGTGAGATTTACGATATCATCTGGACCGGTGAGCGTACCAGAATCAATGGGTCCACTAGGGCCTTCAACATTGTAGGTGTAAGGTGCAGTTCCACCACAGGCAGAAAATTGAATGGAACCAGAACTGCCTGTTGTTCCGCAGGCGTTGGTTGTTAAATATAAATCTTGACATTCGATACATAGCTCGCCTCCTGTCAATCCAAAATCAATATCTTCAAGTTCGGCACAAATGGTACCATCTGGTAATTCAAAAGCAATTTCTAATTCTACGGAACTACTGTTGATGTCCCATTGAGAACATTCATCAGGGTCCCCTATTACTTCGAAAAACAATTTAAAAATTGCCGTATTTGGTGGTAAGGTTTGTCCTTCTCCATTTCCGTTTGTCCAGATAAGTGGAAGGCTACCTGTTTCTTGAGCTGCGGTAGTGAAATTTCCATCTACCAAACCGATCAAAGGAGATCCTGTATTGTCAACGGATTGAAATTCAATTACGTTGGGATTGTAGTTTAGTGAATATTGAAATGTAAGCACGTCAGTAAATCCAGTTACGAAGCATTCTACAAAAAACTCATCTCCAGGTAGCAGGGGTGTAGATACAATCTGGAAGTCCCAACTGAGACCAGCCGAAAGTGCATCACAATCTTGACTTTTAAGGCTATTACTGGAAACCAATAATAAGGCAATAAATAAAAGAAGCCTTCTCACTACGCTCATGTAACTTTGTTTTGAAATTGCGGCTCAAATATAGCCATAATCAAATGTGAATATGTCCTATATGATGATTCAATTTTACGCTATTGTAATCTAGAAATGGAGTACTAGATAATATACGCTTAAAAGTTGTCTTTCGTTGCACCCAAATGCAAGTAAATTTTGAATCAACTTGAAAGCAGATATCAAGAAAATAAAACACGAAAATAGCTAAGAATATTGGGTAAAAAATAAAAAAGTCCCTGTAGTAAATACAGGGACCGTTTTTTAATTGCATAAATGGTCCTTGGGATGGGATTTCATTTATAAAATATGTCAAATAGGAATTAATACACGATTGAGTCAATCTGAAAGTCTCTTTTCAGGATTGTTTGGAAGCTAGTAGCCTCCGATTCTGAGCCAAAATTGCCCATCAAAACACGATACCACACGGCTCCATCTCGATAATCATTCAAAACGATGATTTCTTCAAGGAATTCTTCTCTGATTTCCGTCACTTTTCTCAGTGCTGCTTCGTAGTTATTGTAATCACCTACTTGTATTCTGTAGGTACTTTTATTGCTATTGGTAGACCTATATTCTTTGTATTTATCTTCTTTTGGCGCTTGAATATTGGCGCTTTTGTTGGGACTTTGGTTGAAATAGTGGTTTTGAACCACTTTCGTGTCCTTCTGTATGTGAAAAGTCAATAAATTCATCAATTTGCTTCTTGAGAGTGTTTCTTGCACTCTTTCGACCAATTCGCCTTCAGAATTGAAGATTAATAGGGTCGGAAGTACTGAAATTTGGTATTTTTCCTTGATTGAGAAGCCTTCTTTGGTATCAATATCGACTTTGATAGACACATAATTGGTATTTAAGGTAGAAACGACCTCTTTGTCCTTGAAAGTGGTGCTTTCCATCCATTTACATGGTGTACACCAATTGGCGTAAAAGTCAACAAAAAATAGCTTTCCTTCATCGGTAGCCCTTTGCTTGGCTAGTTCAAAAGCTTCAGATGTGAAGTCAATGGAAGAGGCTCCCCCATTTGATGCTTGTAGGCCAGAGGCAACAAACAACATAAGAAGAGAAACGTATAATGACTTCTGAATTTTATAAAGCAATTTCATAATACTAGTGTTTACATTATTCAGCAATTTTTGCTGTTATACCCATAGTTTGCAAAGTCCATGCCATACATTAAAAATTTTCATAATATGTTTCTGTATATTTGACGTAAGTATCAGGTAATCAATGACTTAAATGAAAAATTTTACCCTTTCGGCAAATATTAAAACTGATGAAATAAAGGAATTACTTCCATCATGGGCGGTAATTATGAATTATGGTTTAACTTGCGTTGAAACTGATCTAACAGAATAAGAAAATGTCAAATATAACTGCCGCAATAACAGGTATAGGTAGCTATACCCCACCCGATAAGCTTACCAACGCAGATCTAGAAAAGATGGTTGAAACAAACCATGAATGGATCGTATCACGAACTGGAATCGAAGAAAGGAGAATCCTGAAAGGAGAAGGCAAAGCGACTTCTTTTATGGGAGCTGAAGCAGTAAAAAACTTGCTAGAAAAGACGGGCACGGATCCATTGGATATAGACCTTATAATATGTGGTACTGTAACTGGAGATATGGTTTTTCCTGATACGGCCAATCAAATCGGCATAAAATCAGGATGTACCAATTCGTTTGGGTTTGATATCAATGCTGCGTGTTCTGGCTTTGTATACTCAATAAATACGGGGGCTCAATTCATTGAAACTGGAAAATATAAGAAGGTAATCGTAGTAGGAGCCGATATGATGTCTTCTATCGTTGATTATGAAGATAGAGCTACATGTATTTTGTTTGGGGATGCTGCAGGAGCGGTGTTGCTTGAGCCAAATGAAGAAGGATATGGCATACAAGACAGTATATTAAGAGCTGACGGAAGTGGTGTTGATTATTTGAACTTGAAGGCGGGAGGTTCATTGATGCCTGCGTCGCATGAAACGGTAGATAAGAGGCTTCATTACGCATATCAAGAAGGCCGAGTTGTATTTAAGCATGCTGTAAAAGGGATGGTGAGTGCTACCAAAGACCTATTAAAGAACAATAATTTAAAATCTGAGGATATCGACTGGATCGTTCCTCACCAAGCAAACCAAAGAATTTTGGAATCGGTGGCCAATATGATGGATTTCCCATTGGAAAAGGTGCTGATTAACATTGCCAAATATGGAAATACAACTTCCGCAACTATTCCATTGTGTATGGCAGAATTTGAATCTAGGTTCAAAAAAGGTGATAAAATGGTTCTTACTGCCTTTGGAGGTGGATTTACATGGGGATCAACCTTGGTTACCTGGGCATATGACGGAAAGTAATTAGGGGCGGGACATTCTATTGATTATCTTCGCGGGAAATTTTAACATTTTAAGAAAATGGCAAATACATCTGAAATCAGAAACGGACTTTGTATAAACTATAAGAATGATGTTTATTCTGTGGTTGAGTTTTTACATGTGAAACCTGGAAAAGGTCCTGCATTTGTACGTACCAAATTAAAGAGTATGACAAATGGAAAGGTTATTGATAATACATTTCCGTCTAGTCATAAAATTGACATAGTAAGAGTTGAAAGGAGAAATTTTCAATATCTTTATAAAGATGATCAAGGTTTTCATTTTATGAACAACGAAACCTATGAGCAGATTTTCATAGCTGAGAATTTTATTGAAAATGCTCAATATATGAAGGAAGGGATTACGGTAGAAATCCTTTATCATGCAGAAGAAGATAGACCACTAACCGTTGACTTGCCTCAATATACAGTTGTAGAAATTACTTATACTGAGCCAGGAGAAAAAGGTAACACGGCAACCAATGCATCAAAACCTGCAACAATTGAAACTGGGGCTGAGATTAAAGTACCAATCTTTATTAACGAAGGAGATAAAGTGAAAATCGAAACAGCAACAGGTAATTATATTGAAAGATCAAAAGGATAAAAATGACTTTTAAAGAAATCAAAGACTTAATAAAGTTAGTTACGGACTCTGACCTTACGGAATTCAAAATGAAAAACGATGGTTTAGAGCTCACAATCAAGACCAAAAATTTTGAAAAGGGTGGTCATATGGTAAGTGCTCCTGTCGTTACAATGGCATCTGCACCAGTTCCTCAACCAGCTGTTCAAGCTGCACCTATACAAGTGACAGAAACAGCAGCAAATGGAGCTGGAGAACCAGCGCCTGCTGCATCAAGCAATCTAATAGAAATCAAATCACCAATTATTGGTACATTTTATAGATCACCTTCTCCTGACAAGCCTGCTTTTCTTAAGGTAGGAGACTCTGTTTCAAAAGGAGACATTGTATGTATTGTTGAAGCAATGAAGTTGTTCAACGAGATAGAAAGTGAAGTGAGTGGAAAAGTAGTAAAGGTACTTGTGGAAGATGCTCAACCTGTTGAGTATGACACACCTTTATTTCTTTTAGACCCAGCTGGGTAAACCCTTTATAAGACCGACCTATGTTTAAAAAAATACTAATTGCCAATCGTGGTGAAATTGCATTGCGTGTTATACGTACATGTAAAGAGATGGGTATTAAGACTGTAGCCATCTATTCTTCAGCAGATGCAGAAAGCTTACATGTAAGGTTTGCAGATGAAGCCGTAAAAATTGGGCCACCAAGTTCTACAGAATCATATTTAAGTATTCCCAAAATCATGGCAGCGGTAGAAATTACCAATGCAGATGCTATCCATCCTGGATATGGTTTCCTATCAGAGAATGCATCATTTGCGGAAGTAACTGAAGAGTATGGGGTAAAATTTTTAGGCCCTTCAGCAGCTATGATCCGATCAATGGGAGATAAGATTACTGCCAAAGAAACAATGATCAAGGCAGGTGTACCAGTAATTCCTGGTTCGGATGGATTGCTAAAAAATGTGGCTGCTGGAATAAAACTAGCCAATGAAATCGGTTATCCTGTCATCATCAAAGCGACAGCTGGTGGTGGTGGAAAAGGAATGAGAGTCATCTGGGCGGATGAGGAATTTGAAGCTGCATGGGATAGTGCCAAAAAGGAAGCAAGTGCTTCATTTGCCAATGATGGTATTTACATGGAGAAGTTTATTGAAAACCCTCGTCACGTAGAATTCCAGATCATAGGAGACCAGCATGGAAATGTGGTTCACTTATCAGAAAGAGATTGTACCATTCAGAGAAGACATCAAAAATTATTAGAAGAATGTCCTTCTACTGTGCTTACTAAAAAACTAAGAAAAGAAATGGGTGAGGCTGCCATTGCTGCAGGAAAATCCATCAATTACGAAGGTGTCGGTACGGTCGAATTCCTCGTAGATAAGCACAAGCAATTTTACTTCATGGAGATGAACACACGTATACAGGTAGAACATCCTGTTACGGAGGAAGTAATCGACCATGACTTGATCAAAGAGCAAATAAAGGTTGCTGCTGGTGAACCATTAACAGGCAAAAACTATTTCCCAACGATGCATGCGATGGAAGCAAGAATCAATGCGGAAGACCCCTTTAATGATTTCAGACCGAGCCCAGGAAAGATTACCTCATTCCACAGTCCTAAAGGACATGGTGTTAGAGTTGACACTCATGTTTACGCAGGTTATTCGGTCCCTCCATATTACGATTCATTGATTGCCAAGCTTATATGTAAGGCTCAGACAAGGGAGGATTGTATTAAAAAAATGAAAAGAGCGCTTGATGAGTTTATTGTAGAAGGAATTAAGACTACGATTCCTTTCCACAGAGCGCTGATGGATGATGAAAGGTTTCTTTCTGGCAAGTACGATACAGGATTTTTAGAAGAATTTGTCCTTGAAGAGCCAGAAATCAAGGAGTAATTCCGTTATAGATTCATGGCAAATTTATTTACTCTTCTTAGGCATCTAGGTCCATACAAGAAGTATGTATTTGCCACCATAGTATCTCAAATTTTATTGGCTGTGTTTACGGTGATCAGTATTCCTATGATCATTCCATTTTTTCAGGTCCTATTCAACGAAGAAACAAAGGTATATGAAGAACCTGTCAGTGTATGGGAAGGCGCCGATTGGTTGGAGTATACTTTCAATAATTTCATAGCACAATACGATCGATTAGATGCCTTGTTGTATATCTGCATAGGCATTGTTACCATCTTTTTACTCAAAAACTTATTTCGCTATCTCTCATTGTTCTTTATCAATCCAGCAAGAAATGGGATTGTCAAAGATCTAAGATCGGGCATGTTTAAGCATTTGATTAATATTCCAATTCATCAATTAAAAACACATAAGAGAGGTGATATTATTACTCGACTTACGTCGGATGCGCAGGAGGTAGAATGGAGTATACTTCAAGTACTTGATGCATTCATCAAGGCGCCATTGACCATCATTGGTAGTTTGGCTTTCATGCTTTACATCTCACCCAATCTGACCATGTTTGTTTTTGTATTAATGATTTTTACGGTTGTGATTATCGGATCGATATCGAAAACATTGAAGAGGGAATCCAAAGGTATTCAAGAAACGCTCTCTGCCATGACCTCCAATATTGATGAAACTGTGACAGGCATGGACAATGTCCGATCATTTAACGTGCAGGAACGTTGGATAGAAAAATTTGAGAAAGAGAATCAAGGTTTTTATTCAAGAACGGTGAAGATGCTGCGCCGAAAAGATTTGGCTGGACCGACATCAGAATTTTTAGGAATATTGGTGGTGGCTGTGTTGTTGTATTATGGATCATTTAAAGTATTCCAAGGTAGTTTCAATGCTGAGACATTTTTTGCTTTCATTTTTGCTTTCTATCAGATCATTGAACCTTCAAAATCATTTTCATCTGCCTATTACAACTATAAAAAAGGTCAAGCGGCTTATGAGCGAATTGTTGAGTTCTCAAATCTTGCGGAACCAGACGAAGAAGATACGGGATTGGCATTTGATGCTATTAAGGAGCATATTCAATTTGAAAAAATCAGCTTTAGTTATCCGGACGAAAAAGGGAAGGCGCTTGATGGTATTCAGCTTACCATAAATCAAGGAGAGAATATTGCTTTCGTCGGAGCTTCTGGTTCTGGTAAGACGAGTATGATGAATTTATTATTAAAATTTTATTCTCCTAGCTCAGGGCAAATATTGATTGATGGGAAAGATTTACAAGATTTATCTACGGGTTCTTGGCGAAAGCAAATTGCGATGGTGACTCAACAACCATTTATATTCAACGATACTATTTTCGAAAATATTAAGTTTGGTAGAGAGGGAATCACGAGAGAAAAAGCCATGGAAGCGCTAGATCAGGCAAGATTGTCTAAGTTCAAAAATGCTTTGGATCAATCGGTGGGTGAACGCGGACAGTTATTGAGTGGAGGAGAAAAACAAAGATTGGCCATCGCGAGGGCATTGGCAGGTGATCCAGAATTATTGCTTTTGGATGAACCTACTTCGGCTTTGGATGCTCAGGCGGAGAATGAAGTGAGTCAAGCGATAAGGTCAGCTATGGAAGGTCGAACAGCAATTATTATTGCTCATCGATTTTCTACTATAAAGCATGCAGATAAAATCGTAGTTTTGGATGGTGGTAAAATTGTGCAGGAAGGAACGCATGATAGACTATCCACTCAAGATGGATTTTATAAAACATATTTAGAGTTACAAGTTTGATCCTTGATAAAATAGAGACAACAGATACATTGAAGAAATATTTACTAAGCATATTATTAATATTCTGTGGTGGGATCATCGCACAAGCTCAAGACGATGGATTCTTTGTCCCCTACCCTAATATTGGAGATACTACTTATTATTATGAGGTAGGAAATTCTGAAAGCATCAAATTTGAGATGTTTGAAACGCCACAGGGTTACTATATGGATCAAACGCTTGCTCCTTGTTACATCAAGAGTTATACGGATGAGATTGGTGAGAATACCTTTATTTGGAGAAGAGGGATTCAAGAATATCACTTCAATGGTTCGGGGAATAGGATGGAGTTTGAGTATGCGGTCGTCAAGGATGTTTTTAAAAATACATGGGCGCGTATGGAGTTGAATGAGCGTCCAAAAATCTTCAATGATATTTCAAGTATGTCTACCTATAGAACCATGGATTTGACTGGATCGTATTCTTATCAAGTGGATTACCTTGAAGAAGACATACAGAATATTTTAAAAGGTACAGGTGCCACAGCTTTGTGGGTGAGTTTTGCATTGAATGTGAAGTATGAAAGACTAGGAACCACGAAAGTTATTCTGCCGATTGAGGATACAAATTCCTTGACATTAAAAAGCACCGAGTTTTACATACCAACCGGTTTCCAAATTTTTGTTGATGGAAGTTGGCAAAAAATTGGAGGCGATATTCAGATGGCTATTTTGGATAAGTTTGTTCCAGTCACTGTACCTAAATTGCACTATATCGATAACGGTCAAAAAAGAGAGGTTGCACAGATCAATATTGATCCCACAGATAAGGATCGGTTTATTGCAAGTCATTACATGTACAGAGATGCGTTTAAGTATTTGACCAAATGTAATGAAGAAGGTGGCATTTATTTATTTCCGAATCCGAGTTATGGAGCCTTTAATATTAAAATGTATAATTATCCTGAAGGAGAATATCGCATCAACATTTACAACATCGTAGGTAAGCTTATGCGATCGGAAACACTAAGTAAAGAAGGTGAAAAGATGATTCCGATTGTATTGCATGGTATCCAGAAAGGCACCTACTTCTACTCTATCGAGGATAAGTTTGGTAATCGTCTCGACACAAGACGATTATCGATCATGGGATTATGATTAAGAATTTTCCGCTTCAAAAAACAATTCATTCCCTTGTCTTGATTCAATCGAATTCTTAGCAATATCCATTTCTATTATTTCAAAACGTGTTGCAAATTGTTCTAGGTAAACCTCTTTGTCTCCTCCGTATGGTGGGCCATCTTTTTTCTCGGGTAAATGAAAAAGCAGACCAGCCAATTTTCCTCCCGGTTTCAATAAAGATTTCATTTTATCGAGATAGTTTTCCCGAAGACTTGGATCCAGAGCGCAAAAGAAAGTTTGCTCGATGATGATATCAAAATGAGATTCTTTTAATTGAAAAAAATCAGAAACGATGGCTTGCTCTGTCGGAAAGCTAGGATTTCTTTTTAAAAAATTATTGATGGCTGATTTAGAAAAATCTACAACGAATACGTTTTTAAAACCTTGTTGGAATAAATACTCTGCTTCATAAGCATTTCCTGCCCCAGGAATCAGGATTTTATATTGTTTAGAGTCAAGTTGGTCGAAATAGGCTTTTAACGGAGGAGATACATATCCAATATCCCAACCAGTTTGATTATTTTGCCATCTCGTTTCCCAATAGTCTGCAGATAAGTACTCCATGTAGTGCTATTTTTGTAATCGATAAACAAATGAAAAATAAGAAGGTTTTGCTAATACTCATTATTATACCACTTCTGTACA
>CALFDU010000115.1 GCA_937950315.1 uncultured Saprospiraceae bacterium
GATTCAACACTACTTCTTCATGATCCAAGGCTTCCTTGGGATTATTGGAAGATGTTGATTGGCTAGTATTAGATGCCTGCGGTCTAGAAAAAATATTGTTGATCGGAGGTGTTGGTGTATACTTTGTTGATTTTACTTGGAGTGTAGCTTGTGGATATACACTTTCATTCTTGATATTTCTGTTAATCGAATTACTTAAAGTGTTATTTACTTGTACTTGTGATGTGGTTATTGCCGATGTAACATCATTTTTTACTTTAGGAGAATGCTTCTTCGTACTTGTTGTAGCTTCTTGAACATTATTGATTTTTGAAGACACAGGAGTCTCAGCAACAAAGTTGGAAGAACTTGAATATGGTTTGTCTTCTTGACTAGAAGTACTACTCATAAGGTAGATGGATGCAGGAATTAAGAGCAAGGCAAACACTGCCCCAAACTTCCACCATACGATACCTTTGCGATTGTCTTTGTCAGCATCAAGTAGCTGCTCCATTTTTACCCACTCCCCATGCTCGGGTTCAAGTGAATATGATTTCAATCGATCTCTAAAATCATCTTTGCTCATCGGCTAAGCTTTATTTGATTTAATTTATTAATTTGTTTCTGTAGTTCTATTTTTGCTTTGGACAACAACCACTTTGAAGTATTTGCTTTTATGCCTGTCTGTTCTTCAATCTCTCTGTGCTTAAATCCGTCAATCACATACATTGAAAAAACCAATCGTTCGTTGTCATCCAATTTTTGAATCAACGAAAAGATTTGTTCTGTTGCCATATCATTCAACGCTTGATTCAGTTCGGAATTATTGGCTTCAACGATGTTGCTTTCAACGGGAGCCATCACCTTACTATGTCGATTGTTACTTCTGATATTGTCTATGCTTGTCTTTATGAGAATATCATTTGCCCAACCGAGATAATTGGTGCCAATTTTAAATTTCTTGACATTCTTGTAAACCTTCAACATGGCTAGATTAAACACCCAGTTGGCATCTTCTCTCGATTTGTTGTAGCGCAACGCCGTTCCAATAAGCTTAGAATAAGTGAAGTTATAGAGTTCCTCTTGAGCCCTTCTATCTTGCTTCCCACATTTCTCTAACACCGTATTTAAAGGAAATGACTGCATTTATGTCAATGTTTATAGGCCTTTATATCAAAAGTAATGGCCTTTCACTTATATAGCGTTTGTAATGTCTGTTTCGTTGGTCAAAACAAGACTTTTTTTAATTAATGTATATACAGGCGAAAATTTTGGTTTCATTCTCCATATTAAACTAAGATAGTTTAAATAAAAAGCTTGTCTAATGAAGTATAAATTGAAACAAACAGGAATAATTCCGATTCTTATCCAACGTTCATCAATTTTACAATATGATCAGATAATTTCTTAAACGGCTATCGTACAAAATTCAAACAATCATGCATAATATGTTAAGATTTTGAGAATTGAAAGCTTTAGAAAATTGAAGGCTTTTAAGAATTCAAAAAGTCTGCATTTTCTGAAAAAAGTTGGTATAAAAACGCAGTAAAGTCTAAGTATAAAACTTATATTTATATATATATAATTATGCGATGTGATTGATAAAAATAGTCAATGAACATAACGTATGAATAAGTCTAAGAACCGATCTAGCTTAATAAGCTAAACCCCCTTTCTCATTTTATTAAATAACTCCTTCCTTCAAAGGTGGCAAAGGCCTCTTTGTGCTATTATTTATATTAAATCATTGTAGACCTATGGGCATCAATACAGTTTTCCAAACTAGAAATTATTGGTTATTTCTAATCACACTTATCCTATTTTCCTTTGAAGGACAAACACAAACAATCAATATCTCATTTGATGAACCAGTAAGTGTATGCAATGATGAAATTGTTCTAAATCTTGAAATAATCAATGACACAGGTGCCGCCATTGATAATGGTGAAATCAATACCGATCTCTTGATGACATTGGGATTGGTTTTTCAAGGTACATTTAATCAGATATCAGGTCCGACATTGACCAATTCTATGGGCAGTGTGTTTTCTTTTTCTGATCCTTTAGCAGATAATGAATCGATCATCTTTAGTATGGATCTTTCATTGGATTGCGCAGGATCAACAGAACCAGATCCAAGTATTGAAGTAATATTTGATTTTTCAAGTGGTGGTATTGATAGTGAAGTCACAGAAATTTTAGATTATGTAATTAATGCGCCCGATATTGATATTACTTCTTCCTCCCCAAATGGAATTTCAGGTGTTATCGGATTTAATTTCAGTATTACAAATACGGTTGTAAATAATGGAAACGCTGAAGCGGATAGTGTTTTTTATTGCATCCAAGATAATCCGAATGCTTCTATATTATCTATTGAAGTAGGTGGAACTTCAATCGCTCCTCATTCTTCCACTATTGCAGGATCTACCTGTTTTTTTATCGGATCACTCCTTGAGGCAGAATCTGTAGATGTAATTGAGAATTGGGTAATCACAAGTTGCGATGCTCCTCAAGATTTATTTCGTCGAGCAAGCTATGGCTGTTTTGACAATTTAGATTGTGCCATGGATCCTGGTAGTGAATTCCCTTCCACTATACTAACGCTGGTTGCACCAACGGACCCACTTTCTATTAGTATATCCAATGCATCCGAACTTTTTGTGTGTGGTGAAAGTGATGTTGTTTGTATTTCTATTGAAAATAATAATGGAGACGACTATACAACTCAGAATGCGGTTGCTGCCCTATCATTTCCTGCTGGAATTACAATTGACTATACGACTTTAACATCAAAATCAGGTCCTCCAATTTCGCATATAGCTGGTACAGACTCTATAGCAATAGGAGCCATCATGGATGGAGAAATAGCTGAGTTTTCGGTTGAACTTTCTATTGATTGCACGGTTACCGAAAGTGCAGTTGACCTTACAGTAGATGTAGTATATGATGAGCTTTGTGAAGGAGTAAATAATATGGCTAAGATGAATTCCTCACAAATAAGTGTACTTCAAGCCGAATTTAGTATTCTATCTCCTTTGATAGAAGGTAATTTACGACCACAGAATATTTTTGATGCAATTCTTGGTGTTCCGGATACCATTAAAGTACCGTTGGTAAATGCAGGCGCAGGCTCAATTGATGAATTTACTTATTGGGTTATAAATCCTGGCTCGGTTGATAATCTAGATGTTTTAATCAATGGTATGTCATTAACTCCAGCTGGTATAAATGGAGATACCGTATTTTATACTGTAACTACGGCAGACATTATGAGTGACCATGGTCCTGGCGGAAATGGGACAGGCAATGGGGATGGCTTATTGGATGAAAATGAGTTACTATTTTTCTGCGAGGTATGGGTTGGAACTACTTGTGATCTTGGAACACCTAATCCTATTCAACGAGCAGCTAGATATGGTTGTGGAGGTATCACTGTTTGTAATGAAAGTAATATTGCACCTACTGGGATCGATTTTGGTTTTGCATTACCTGATTTAATTTATAGCGAATATGAACCTTTAATAGATCGTCCTGCGTGTTGGTCAGAAGAAAATACAACGCTTGCGATAGAGGTTATTAATGAAGGAGTTGGAATTGCTCAAGATATAATTATTGATTTGAGGCAAGGCAATGATCCAGGAGCGATCATAGGTGGTTCTTTAATGTGGAGTCTTGATCCAGCTGGTCCATTTATGACTGCATCAGCCACAAATACTTCACCTGCAACTGGGACCATAGGATCTAGTGGACAATGTGTTGCTAGAGCCGATGCTTTCAGGAATGTAGATGCTTTGATCGAAGATGTAAATTTAGTAGGTGGGGATACCTTATATTTTACTTATCAACTGGAACACGGATGTGATTGCCGTGCTTGTTCTGTCGACAATATATATGGTTCAAGAGCAACTCAAATGCAATGGACAGATCCATGTGGAGTAATTTTAACCAACAATGACGATATTGATTTTTTAGAATTTGATGCAAGATTGCAAGGCTTTTTTGAAGGAGAATCTAATATTTCAGGTTCGGGATGCATTGAGTTTGCAGTTACTTCTGGATTTTCAAGATGGATGTCTGCAGATTATACAGCAGATTATCCTGATGCATATTTTGAATCTAGAATTTCTATTGAATGCGGGATTGATTTGGTGTCTGCTCAATTATTGAATTCACAATCTGTTCCAATAAATGGTTTAACAATTACTCAAAATACAGATAATGGAGCTGCAGGAGATGATGAGGTTATTTTTCAAATCAATAGAAATTTTGCTGGCTTTATAGAGATATGTTTTGATGTAGATTGTTCTGAAAAACCTACTGGTTGCCCTCAATTATCAAACTTGTCGATGGAAAATTTCTTCTTTCCAGATCCATCTTGTGCGGCATCATGTGAACCAAATGTTAATTGTACCCAAGACTTTAATTTCGTTTTTAATTGTCCACCATGCGGACCCTGTGACGGACTTACTTCACTTGATTTACAAATAGAAAGAACCAATTATTGCTTGCTTGATGCTGATAATGATTTTATTGCTGATGATGGAGTCACACTTGCTGATGCATCTACTGCCAAAGGTGATCGATTTGTACAAGGTGACTCTCTCAAAGTAAGCATATCTGGAGTTGTTAATGATAACAATGCCAACTTATGGGAATATGGGTTTTTGGAATTCAATACTCAGACAACCAATTTTTCAATTATAGGTGCAGAATACACCGTTTATGATGAAAGCGCAGATGCATACTTGACTTGTAATACCTTAAGTCAATTTCCCGTGGGAAGTTTGTTGGTGACAGACCTATCCGTTCCTTCTATGACTGGTCTGGGATGTAACGATTTTATGGGATTCCAATATGAAGATGGGGACTCTTTGTTCCTGTGTGTATATTTCTCTCCTAAAGAAGAATTATTTAATGTACAATCCGAATCAATTGTATATCAACCTGATTTTTACTTAAGTGATGATGCCTACGATATAGGTAATAGATTTAGCTGTAATTTCCTCATTGAAACCATGAATCAAATCGGAATAAGAGATTTTGAATCTATCGTAATAGGAGGAAGAGATTTTGGCGGATGTGATATTTCTCCTTTTGTTTTGCGGTATGACTTAAACTACGGAAACTTAGGATTTGATGAATTCTGCAATGAGATAAGAAGCCCAGGGATACCTGAGAAATTTACATTTATCAAACCTACTGAACTGGAATATAGTTTGGATGATTTTGGTTTAGATGTTTGGCAACGTTTAGGGCCAGACAATCAGGTGGTAAATATGGATGGTGGTGGAATTCCTGCAAACTTCTTTTTAGAAAGTGGAGATACTTTATGTTTTTTCGTTAAAGATTATTTACTGTCCTTAAATCTTCCTGAGATTAGTGAAAAAGGCACGGATGGAGGATACAACATCTATTTCTATCCAGGTATCCGAGGAAATTGTTTGAGTGAAATTCAAGATTATGAAGCATGTGGAGATCTTCTTACTGACGTAAATGATCAAGTATTTTGCCAAGATAAGTTACAATCAGAACAAGTTTGTGAAATGTTTAGCTACACAGGTGGTCCATCACTTATTGTATCAGCTGCTTCCTCAGAAGTTGAATTGTTTGAACCAATGGCATGTGTAGATATAGAACTAAATAATGTTAGTAATATCAACGCCCCTTTTTCATGGTTGAATATTAATTCAATCACCGGCGGAATGGTAATAACTTCTGTTATTGAAACCACTGGCGGAGCTAGTAACTTATTGTCACCCACATCATTTGGACAATATGAATTAGGTACTACATCCAGTGCGTCCACTAGAACTTTCCAAGTGTGTGTTAATGTAACCGACTGTAATCCTCAGACATTAGAATTTACTGGTGGATGGGATTGTGTAGAATATCCTACAACTGTTCAAGAGGCAACTTGCAATGATCCAAGCACCATAGATTTTGTTTCAGTTGAAAGCGCTTATTCCGGCCAACTTATTAAACCTGTTGGACCAGTAGAGTATGATCTTTGTGATACAGTATGTTTTATTCATCGATTCTCAAGTACAAATTTAGGAAATGTCAATGATATCTTATTTGACTTTAAGCTGCCAACTGGCATGGATTATGTTCCAGGATCATTTGAGATAGCATATCCTGTTCCACCTGCAAATAGTACAGATACGATCTGGACTTTTGTAATGGATCCTGATAATTATGCTGACAACAATCACCTTATCGATGTTACGTCTTTAGATTCAACTTTAGACAACGTAGGATTGATAGGATCGTTGGGCGCTATTGAAAATACCAATATAGTTCTTGTAAGATGGAACGCCGTAACGACCTGTGATTATATTGCTGGTTCGCGTGCAAGATTTGTTACAACCGCTAATGACTTATGTGGTGATGGATTACCTACTATACGAAGTCGTAGTCCAAGGCTAAGGATCAGAGATTTGTTCCCTGATTATGATATTGATCTTGCATTGAATGATCTAACATTAAATCCTTGTAATGAAGATGGAGCAACAGTTGAAATTGAATTAACAATTGATGCAGAGTCGGGAATAGAAACTTCATCTGCTGATTCATTAAAAATCACCTTGCCAGTTGGCATTACTTATACAAGTATGTCATATGTGCCAATAAATAATGCATCATCATCTACACCAATAGTAACAGTAGACAATGGTGCTGAATGCGTCTTTATTCCAATTGAAGAAGGACTATCGAATGGAGATGTAGTGAACTTTACCATTGAAATTCAATCAATGGATGTGGGACAAATATGTGGTAGCCAAAGCATGTTGATCCAAACTTTCAGTGCTACCAATGCTGATTGTGATGGTGAAACCTGTAGCATTGGCGTATTAAGTGGAGAAGATGAAATAAACATAAGAATTGACAAGCCAGACCTGTCAATTTTGTACACAAATCTTACATTGGTTTCAATGCCACCAAACAGCGCTGCGATAGAATATGAGATGAAAATCATGAATAATGGTCTTGTAGATCAAGAAGTGGGCAATGATTTAGTAATTGAGTTTTGGGATGATGTAAACGACAATGGACTTTTAGATCAAACAATCGATCAAAATATTGTTGCTGCAATCTCAAATGTTTTGATTCCTGCTGGTGGCATGACAGTTGTAACCGGTACAGTTCCTGTTCCGCCAACAGGAATTTGTAATGCACTTGCAGTACTCAATCCTGAAACAGCCTGTGTTTGTAGTTTAGAAGTTTCAAATCAAACGCAAGTAGAAATTGAAAATGAATTTGACATGGAAGTTTCTGTTTGTTCAGATACTCCCTTGGAGATTGGACCAGAACCAGTTAATGGTTTTGACTATCAATGGTTAAGTGTAAATGGCTCTGATGTTACGGCACTTTCACAAGACAATACAACCACTGTTGATATTCAGTTTGATAATAACTCGGGTTCAGATATCGTTTGGGAATACTCCATTAGATCTTCTTTTGGCAATTGCTTTACGTATGATACGATCGAGGTAACTATTTTCAAGGAAGAAATAGGAACAGCAGATGTACCAGGTTGTGAAGGAGATGAACTTGAATTACCAGGTCCTGTTGGTGGAAGTAATTTCATGTGGAGTCCAACAACAGATTTAGATGATCCAACTTCTGCCTTTCCAATTCTTTCACCGGTCCCTTCAGGTACAAGATTTTATGAAATTAGTTATTTGGATGACAATGGGTGTGCAGCCACTAAAGAAGTAAATGTTATCGGAGGTGCTTGCGCTCCTGGTACTGCAATTGGTGATACTGTCTGGTTTGATTTTAATGAAAATGGTATGCAAGAAGCATTCGAACCGGGAATACCAAATGTAATCGTGTACCTCTATAATGCAAATAATACGACTTTTGGAAACCACATCGCAGTCACGATGACAGACGCAAATGGTTTCTACATATTTGATAATTTACAAGCAGGGAATTACATTGTTGGATTTGATATGCCAGCAGGTTTTGTGTACACAACAATCGATACAGGAAATGATTCACTTGATAGTGATGCCGATCCAGGCACTGGTCTCACCGGGCCTTACTTTTTGCCCAATGGCACCTTTAATCCAACCGTTGATGCCGGATTTATACCCGATTGTTTGATTGAGGTCGATATATCCAGTATAAGCGAATGTCTATTTGACGGAAGTACACATACACGTGAAGTTGTAGTTGATATTACATGGAACAATGCTGTATATACTTATGACTTTTTAGGTGGTTTAGATACTATCCAACTAGACATCCTTGGACAAACGTTTCAATATGAAATCAACCAACTTAATGGAGATACTAGTCAAGTTGTTATCATTGATAATGCGACCCCTGTAGATTTACTTGCTGAAGTTCAGACGCTCATCAACGATGATTGCATTGCTTTTGATGAAGTATTGGATATCCAACCATGCATCTATGACCTTGCATTAATTAAGCAAGTAGTAACACCTGGACCTTACAGTTACGGAGATATATTAACCTATGAATTTACATTAGCAAATCAAGGATTTCAGGACTTAATGGATATTAAGATCAATGATTTCCTTCCTACAGGATTTGTATTTGATCCACTTGCTAATCCTGATTGGATGCAAAGCGCGACAGATACATTGATGTTTATTTATGAGCCAATATTAACAGCAGGAGAGACTGTAATTATTCCTTTAGATTTGGAACTTGTTATGTCTTCAGACATTGGAGCCTACTTCAATACTGCAGAAATTTTCTCTTTCACAGATACCCTTGGAGTTGATCGATCGGATGAAGACATTGATAGTTCTCCGGATAATGATCCAAGTAATGATGGTGGAGGACTTGTGAATTCAGGATCAGATAATAGTCTAGATGGAGATGGTTCAGGAATGCCAGGAGATACAAACCCAAACACAGATGAAGATGACGAAGATCCAGAATTAATAACCATTGTTGATCTAGCATTGGTAAAAGACATCATAACACCAGGTCCTTATAATTATGGTGACGTAATTGAATTTGAAATAACCGTAGTCAATCAAGGAAATGTCACAGCCCAAAATATTAAAGTGAATGATTACATCCCTGCAGGTTTTGCTTGGGATACATCAAACGAACCTGAATGGATGCTAATGGGCAATGTTGCCATGGATACAATACCAGGCCCAATTGCTACTGGAGAATCTGCAAGCACTACTATAAGTTTGATTCTTCAAATGGCAGATCCTAGTGAGTATGTAAACATAGCGGAGATTGGTTATTTTGAAAATGAAGATGGAGATGACATCACAGGATCTGATATTGATAGTGATGCTGATAACGATCCTTCAAATGATGCAGGAGGAAATCCAGATTCAGATTCTGATGGCGTATTAAATGGAGATGGAACAGGCGCCCCTCAGGATACAGATCCCGATACGGATGAAGACGATAGCGATCCTGCGTACATCGCAGTACCTCTTATTGATTTAGAAAAAACAACCATTGGAGTGGTGCCAGCCCAAAGTGGTATACCTGGTAACTTTGATGCAACCTATGAATTTGTAATAACAAATCCTGGTAATCAAAAACTAACTTGCATTCAACTGCAAGATGATTTAACAGAACAATTGGGTGGTACTTATGTAGGAATAACTTCTGCTCCTATGATTACCCCACTATCTGATGCTACAGAAATACCGAGCATCGTAATGGGTTATAACGGTGGAGTGATAGATACCATCTTTAATGGATCTCAAGGTTGCTTAAATCCTGGTGAAACCATTACCGTACAAATGACCATAGAGCTAAATTCTCAGACTGGTGGTGATCCGATTATCAATGAGGGTGATGTTTCAGGAAAAAGTCCGGATGGCTTTGAAGTAATGGATCAAGATACTGCAGTTGTAGTAACACCAAATTGCTTTTTAGTTACAGTATGTCCGATCGATCAAGTTGAATTAAATTGTATAGCAGATATCCCTGCAGATGGAACTACCGCTGCTTGGTTTAATGGTCTAGATGGAATTTCAAGCATTGTAAGTTCTTGTGGCGTTCCTACCATTGTTGTCAACGATATGAACAACGGTGGAATGGGTTGTAGTACTGACCCTTACATTCTCACAAGACAAATTATTATCAATGATCCGGGAGACGGAACTAGTACTCCAGAATCAGATACTTGTCAAGTTGTATATACCGTGATTGATGATGACAAACCAATCGTCATGAATGAAGCATTTGATTTGGTTGTGGAATGTGGTGTAGATAATACCACTACAATCAATAACTGGATCATGAATAATGGAGGTGGAGTATTCGTTGATGACTGTGGTTCAGTAACCAATACTTTTGTTGCTGGTACACCTGTGGCTGGATGTGGATCTACTTCTATCACATCATATACATTTACCGCTACTGACGCTTGCGATAATTCTATTTCAGTTACTGCAAACTTAATAATTGAGGACACAACAGATCCTGCTCTTATTCTACCAACTGGTTCTGCATCCGTCTCCTGTGATGCAGGTCCTGATCCAGATGCATGGGCAGCAACTGCGACCGCAATGGATGACTGTGATGCTAGTTCAACAGTCAATTTTGCCTTGATCAATACGGAAGAAATCTGCAATGGCACAAATACTGAAATTATATATACCTACTTCTTTACCGCTGTTGATGATTGTGGTAATCAGTCTGTATCAGAAACAGCGACGTACACAGTCTTTGACAATATCATGCCTTCTATCACGCCTCCATCAGACTTGATGATCACGTGTGGTCAGGATCTTTCCTTACTTGTAACTGAATGGTTGGATGATTATACTGTCATGGATAATTGCAGCGATGCTACGGAACTGATTGTAACGCAAGACTTTGATGCAAGCATGGTTTTAAATGCATGTGGACAAACAATACCCGTTACTTGGACAATTGTTGATGCTTGTAATGCTACAAATACTGCCACGGCTAATATCATTATTTCTAACGATACCGAAGGTCCGATGATGAATTGTGTCCCCACCTTAACGTATGCGCTAGATGTGGATGAATGTGAAAGTAATATCACACTACCCCTTCCGACCGCAACTGATTGTAATGGAGTTGATAGTATTGTACAAGTAACACCATTGGTAAATTCTCCATTCCCTATCGGAATGACAACAGTTACTTTCTATGCATGGGATGGCTGCGGGAATACGTCTTCTTGCACTACCATTGTAGAAATAGTAGATACCCAAAACCCTGAATTAATTTGTCCTTCTAGCATTAATCAATGTGCAGATACTGGAAGCTGCGAATGGATCAGCGACGGATCAGTAAATGCTATTAGTTCTGATTGCACAGCAACAACCCTGACTTACACTGTTGAAAATCCAGATGGATCAATAAGCACGCCAGCAATGATTGAAGGTTATGTCTTCCAACTTGGATCTAGTATTGTAAACATAACTGCAACCCAAGATGATGATATGAGCAATACCAGCTCTTGTAACTTTACTGTTACAATTGTCGATTGTGAAGCACCTGTTATTACGACATGTCCAACAAATGAATTGATGATAGAATGTGGGATGGAAGATGTTGAGTCATGGGCAGCTACACTAACAGGAACAGATCATTGCACTACCAATTTAAACACTGAATATTATTTACTTTCTCAAAGTAATTCTTGTGGTGCAACAACCATGAGCACTTATGTCTTTACAGTAACCGATGAAGCTGGAAACAGTGCAACATGTCAAGCAGTTTATAATATAGTGGACACAACCATGCCAACCATAGATGTAGAGGCAACAAATCCTGTAGAAAATTGCATGGAAGGAAATGATCTTTCATTCATCGCTTGGTTAGAGTCAAACGGAGCAGCCGAAGCAAGTGATGGTTGTGGTGAACCGTTAACCTGGAGCAATGATTGGAATGGTACAATTCCTACTGGATGTTCAGGTATGACTACGATTACCGTGAGCTTTACCGCTACAGATGAATGTGGAAATGCAGCAACAACAGATGGAGTGTTTACTATCACTGATATGACACCTCCAACAATTTCAGCTCCTGCAGATCTAGTTTTAGAATGCGCGGGAAGTGATAATGAAGGCATCGTTGCAAATTGGTTGACTACTGCTTCTACCAACGATGATTGCTCAGAAGTAAGTGTTATCAATAACTATTCAAGTCTACCGGCAACATGTAATACTCCTGTTGTTGTGACATTTACTGCTACTGACGCTTGCGCAAATGTTTCTACTGCTACTGCTACAATTACATTGGTTGATACTCAAAAACCTATTATCATGGCACCTCCAGTCGACTTGATTGTTGACTGCTCTGATCCAGATATTACTACTTTGATCTCAGACTGGGAAGCAGATTTCGGTGGAGGAATTGCTGTTGATAATTGTGATGCTAATGTCACTATTACTTTTATCCCTGCAGGCCCTACGGTTTTATGCGGAGGATCGAGTGACACTCAATATACTTTTACTGCTGAAGATGATTGCGGCAACTTAATAGTTGAATATGCTAACTTAATCATTACAGATTCTACTGGTCCAATGTTGACTTTACCAACAGCAAACAATACTGCAGAATGCGATGCAGATGTAGATGGTTTTCGAGATACGTGGCTCGCGAGTGCATCTGCAATTGATGCCTGTGGAGGTATGACTTCTATAACATACAATACACCTTTGATAAGTTCAGCTTGTGCGGGCATGGTTACAACCATCACTGAAACTTTCACATTTACCTCTACTGATGAATGCGGAAATGTTACTACTGGACAAGCTGATTTCATTATCGAAGATAATACTGCGCCAACCATTGCACACAATGAAGGTGACTTGACTTTAAGTTGTGGTGACAACATAGCGGAGCAGGTATTAAGTTGGTTACAAGATTATACTACGACTGAGTCTTGTCAAGAGACAACGGTATCCAATGATTATGATGGAGCTTTATTAGATCTATGCGGAGATTCTCAAACCATTACGTGGACGGTAACAGATTTATGTGGTGCTGTAGGTACAACTTCTGCAATGATTATTATTTCTCCAGACACTACAGATCCTACATTTGTGAATATCAGTGACGATATCACATTAAATGTAGATATTGATAACTGTTCAAGTAATGTTGTATTCTCAACACCATCTGCAATTGATTGTAATGAACCTGTGACAGTAACTCAAATTGCAAATGCAGATGGAATACTATTGATGTCTGGTTCTGAATTTCCTGTAGGCACAACGACAGTTGTATTTCAAGCTGAAGACAATTGTGGCAACCTTACCACTGAAAGTTTTGATATAACCATTGTTGATTCACAAATACCAGTAATCGGTTGTCCTTCCAACGATGTCGTTCAGTGCAATGATATTGACGAGTGTTTTTGGACTGCTGACACAAGCACTGATGCAGCGTTTGTAGATAATTGTGGTGACGTGGATATATCATATGTGATAACAGGTGCAACCACGGCAACAGGAGACAGTCTTCCTAGATTGGATAACGTCCAGTTTTTGTTAGGAACTTCAACAGTTAGTTACACTTTATTGGATTCCGAAGGAAATGCATCAACTTGTTCTTTTGATGTAGTCGTCGAAGATTGCGAAGCACCAATAGTAACATGTCCTTTGGCAGGAGATCTTGTTCTTGAATGTGCCGATCCTGATATTGATACAGCAATAGCAGCATGGATTGCTACAGCTTCTGTTGACGACAATTGTATGGGATCCTCCCTCACCAATGAAGTTGCATCAACCACAGAAATGTGCGGAGATTCAGAAATAAGAACATATTCATTTACCGCTACAGATGCTTCAGGAAACACATCCGTATGCTTTGCCAATGTAATCATCGAAGATACATCGGTGCCTACTATTGATACTGATGCTGAAGATTTGATGGTCGAATGCGATGGTGAAGGAAATAATGCAGACATTTTAACTTGGGTTGCAAATAACGGAGGAGCTATTGCTTCTGATCTGTGTGGAATAGTGACTTGGGAAAATGATTTTACAGGCCTATCAGATCTTTGTGGTTTAACGGGAACAGCATTGGTTACTTTTACTGCAAGTGATGAATGTGGCAATACTAGTTCGACGCAGGCCAACTTCACAATTACGGATGGCACTGTCCCAACTGTATTAGCACCTAGTCCGATTAGTCTTAGTTGTAATGATTTACTTAATGAAGAAATCATAATGTCTTGGATGTCTCAAGCATCCGGTAGCGACAACTGTAGTGATGTAGAAATTTCAAATTCAGGTTTGGGAACAATTTTACCTGACTGTGGAATGAGCGGAGTTTATACAGTAACATTTACTGCTACAGATGCATGTGGAAATACGTCTACAGAAAATTCAACGGTAACTATTATTGATGAAACGGGACCTACAATAACCCAAGAGCCAACAGATCTTGTTTTGGAATGTACAGCATCTGCAGATTACACTGCAGATATTATGGCCTGGACAGATATACAAGGAGGCGCTTTGGCAGAAGATGGTTGTAGTGAGCCTATTATTTGGACTTTTACAGTTGGTATTCCTATATCAGAATGTGGTGGAACATCAACAACACCATACACCTTTATTGCTGAAGATGATTGTGGAAATACAACATCAATAACAGCCAACTTTGTTATTGTCGATAATACAGCACCTGAATTGACACTACCAATGGACATTACAGTAGATTGCGAAGATCCAGCGGCAACAACAGTTGCAGATTGGATTTCAACTGCAAGGTCTATGGATATTTGTGGATCAACAAGCTTGTCTGAAGTGTTGTGGAATACAATTTCTGAGTGTGGGGAAACAAGTTCAACGGTATATCTGTTTACGGCAGAAGATGAATGTGGTAATCAAACAACAGGATTTGCAACATATACTGTAGAGGATCAAACTCTTCCAACTATCACAGCACCATCAGATTTGATGATAACATGTGGAGAGATGGATATCGCTACCCAGATTGTTCAATGGCTTGATGAAGCGGTTATTGCAGATGGATGTAATACACCAATTCTCACGACTGATTACAACGGAGATCTTCCAAATGCATGTGGAGGAACTATTCCAGTGGTGTTTACAGTTTCTGATGGATGTGGAAACTTGAATACAGATACAGCCAACATCATCTATACAGACGATGTAACAGCACCAATATTTATTAATGCTCCTTCGGATATTACAGTCAATGTGGATGTTGACAATTGTGAAAGCAACATTGTTTTCTCCACGCCAATTGCTGAAGATTGTAATGGACCAGTAACAACAGTACAAGTACCAAATGCAGCAGGTTTATTAATTGCTTCTGGTGATGAGTTTCCATTGGGAACTACCAGTGTTATGTTCGAGAGTACAGATGCATGTGGAAATACTTCAATGACTAGCTTTACGATTACCGTTATTGATAGTCAATTACCAACAATAGGTTGCCCAAGTAATATGGTGGTCCAGTGCGTAGATCTAGATGATTGTGTATGGTCTTCAGACATGAGTGTAGATGCAATCTTTAATGATAATTGTATGGGCTTTGATCTAGCCTATACTGTCACCGGAGCTACAACTGCCATGGGAGATTCATTGCCTAGACTGGATGGAGTTCAGTTTGAGTTAGGACTTTCAACCATTGTTTATACACTCACAGATGTTATGGGTAATGTTGTTAGTTGTGAATTTGATGTATTGATTGAAGATTGTCAAGCACCAGAAATAATCTGTCCAATAAACGAAACTGTTGAATGTTCTTCTTTGGACAATGCTACAGAATTAAACAATTGGTTGGCAGAAGTAATGGGATCTGATAATTGTGATTTATCTGTATCGTTCACTTCTGAGATTTGGAATACCATTAGTGGATGTGGAAACACAAATACAACAACTTATTTATTTACAGCCACTGATCAAGCAGGCAATACAACGACTTGCTTGGCAGATTTTACAATAGAAGATACCACCCTACCAGTCATCACAGCTGATCCTGATGATACAGTTGTAGAATGTGATGGATCTGGAAACAATGCTCAACTGCTTACCTGGTTACAGAACAATGGAGGGTTGACCGATGCAGATGTTACAGAAGGATGCGGGGCAATTACTTGGAACAATAATTTTAGTGATTTAGTCTTCATTAGTAATGATCCTTGTTCTGACGATATAGGTTTTTACGATGTAGAATTTACCGCTACAGATGAATGCGGAAATGAGTCTGATGCAGTAAACATTCAATTTATCATTGAAGATACAACTGACCCAATCTTGTCTATTCCAAATGATATTACATTGTCTTGTAATGAACCTACTAATTCAAATACCATTCAAAATTGGTTAGCAGAAGCATCCGCTTTTGATCTTTGTTCTGACGTGGTTGTGACCAATGATGCTCCAGGTGTTTTTGTACCCGATTGTGCATCAACAGGAGTTACAACCTATACTTTTGTGGCAACGGATGATTGTGGGAATTCTGTGTCAGATACTGCAACAATAACAATAGAGGATACAAGTGATCCAGAAATTATCGTTGAGCCAACAGACTTAGTTGTCGAATGTAATGGTGCAGGAAATAATGCAGATTTAACTGCTTGGTTAAGTAGCCAAGCTGGAATAATAGGACAAGATGTTTGTAGTGAAGCTACCAATCTAGTATACTCCAATGAACTCAGATCTACTGTAAATGGTTGTGGTGGATCTTCTGCGATGACGTATGCATTTATCGTTACTGATGAGTGTGGTAACTCCAGTGAATCTTTAGCGACATTTACCATTCAGGATACTACCTCTCCTACCATTGATATTCTACCAGAAAACCAAGTGGTAGAATGTGATGGAGCTGGTAATAATGTAGCACTAGAAGCTTGGCTGGATTCAAACGGTAATACAGGCACTGCTTCTGATATTTGTGGAATGGTTACATGGACACATACATTGATTGATTTTACGGATGATTGTGGAACCAATGGAACAAAGATTTATGAATTTATTGCGACAGACGAATGTGGTAATACTAATACAGCACAAGCTACTTTTGTTATAGAGGATACAACGCCTCCAGTTGTAGTGTGCTGTCCTGACTTTAGCATAAATCTAGACATGAATGGAATTGCAAACATCGATATAGACGATATTGATTGTGGTACTACAGATCAATGCAATGACGCATCACAACTTATCAGAAGTATTTCCCAATCAAGTTTCAATGCAAGCAATGTTGGACCAAATAATGTGACATTATTCGTCACTGATGCTTGTGGCAATGTTGATAGCTGCACAGTCATTGTCACTGTAGAAGAAATGCCTTCAATTGGAGTTGCCAAACGAGTAGCAGATATTGATTTCAATGACGATGGATGTACCGAAATTGTGTATGAAATTAACGTGGAAAATTTTGGGGATGTAACAATATCTTCTTTGCAGGTAACTGATGATTTACAAGTTGCGGGATTTGGTGCATGTGCTTCATATACCTCAACTTTAACGAGTGATGACTTCACCGTAAACCCTAACTTTAATGGTTCGAGTGACATAAATCTTTTGACAGGTGGTGATGATATTCCTGCAGGTGATGTAGGAGCAATCTTATTAACAATTGAAACATGTGGTTGCCCAGATGGAACTGAAATTTCCAACTCTGCAACTGTTTCAGGTGAGTCACCTGGTGGAGATATCATCATGGATGATTCTGTAAATGGTAGTGACCCAGATGGGGATGACAATGACAATGATCCAGACGAGTCAGGCACTACTGATACAACATTAGAGGAAACTGGATCTATTGGAGCTGCAAAACGAGTAGTAAGTCTTGATCTAAACGAAGACGGTTGCACGGAAGTAGTATTTGAAATCAACATTGAGAATTTTGGAACTGTAGATCTTGATGAAATTCAAGTGACTGATGATTTATTAGCAGCGGGTTTTGGAACCTGTGATGATTATATGGTAAGTCTTACTAGCGATGACTTCATTGTAAATGAAGACTACAATGGTAATAGTGATATCAATCTATTGGTTGGAACAGATGATTTACCGGTAGGTGACATTGGTGCAATCTTATTGACTGTTGATGCATGTGGTTGTCCAGACGGAACTGAAATCATGAACTCTGCTACTGTTTCAGGTAATACACCTGGTGGAGATATCATCATGGATGATTCTGTGAGTGGTAGTGATCCAGATGGAGATGACAATGACAATGATCCAGATGAGTCAGGCACTACTGATTTGGAGCTAAGTGAAACTGGCTCAATAGGAGCTGCAAAACGAGTTGTTACTTCAGAATTTAATGAAGAGGGATGTACTGAAATAGTGTATGAAATCAATATTGAAAATTTTGGAAATGTTGATATAGACCAACTTCAAGCAATGGATGACTTAGAAGCTGCTGGGTTCGGAATGTGTGATAATTATACAGTATCACTTACGAGTGATGATTTTATTGTAAACACTAATTTTGACGGAAGTACCGATACAAACTTATTGAAAGGAACAGATGACTTGCCCGTAGGAGACGTAGGAGCAATTCTTTTAACCGTAGAAGCCTGTTCTTGCCCTAATATTACCATCATGAATTCAGTGACAATCTCTGGAACAACTCCTGGTGGTGATACGATAATGGATGACTCGGTTGATGGTGCAGATCCTGATGGAGATGACAATGATGGAAACCCTGATGAATCAGGAACAACAAACACAACCATCAACAATCAACCTTCCATTGGTTTAGCAAAGAGAGTTGTGTCCTTAACGAATAATTCAGACGGATCAGCAGATGTTACCTTTGAATTCAATATTGAAAATCTTGGAAATGTTGTTATTGATCAAATTCAAGTAACGGATGATCTATTGAACACATTTGATCCTTGTACTGATATAGAAATTTTAGAATTAACATCAGATGCATTTGTAATCAATCCTTTATACGACGGTGAGACAGTATTTGAAATGCTCGAAGGAAATAATAGCATCGCCCCAATGAATGTTGGAGCTATTATCCTAACCATTAATGTAGATGGTTGTGGAGGAGATACTGGTCCATTCGAAAACCAAGCTGAATTAACAGGTGTCGATCCTAACGGTGATATGGTTATGGATCTATCGCAAGATGGCGCAGATGCGGATCCAGATAATGATGGAAACGCAGGCAACAACAATGATCCAACTATTATCGACTTTGAATTCGAAGGAATGATAGGTGCATCCAAAAGAGTCAGCGAAGGTCCAATATTAAGTACAGAAGGATGTTATGACATTACATTTGAAATCAATGTACAAAACTTTGGAACTGTAGATCTAAGTGGAATTCAAGTTACTGAAGATTTGACGCAAGTATTTGATCCAGCAGACATGTGGAGTATTGTAAGTGTCGAAAGTGAAGAATTTGAAGTCAATACCAACTTTGATGGTATGACAGACATAAACTTATTGACTGGAAATGACGTACTCATTTCTGAAGCTAATGGAGACAATGGAGCCATTTACCTGACAGTCAATGTCTGCCCTTCCGGAAATGTTGATGAATATTTCAATAGTGTTACTGCGACTGGTATGACGCCTTCGGGAGAAATGGTTTCAGATGTTTCGACTGACGGAAGTTCACCAGATCCAGACAGCAACAATGATCCAAGTGACAATGATGTGGATACTGGGTTCCAATTGGATTGTGAAATTCCAATGTTTACAAATTGTCCTCGACCTAATATTATGGTAGATGCACCTGAAGGTTGGTGTAACAGTTTTGTGAATTTCTCTCCACCTACAGCGACTGCTGAGTGCGGCTTAGATACCATTATCCAGGTTGACAACACTGGCTTGTCTTCAGGAGATTTATTCCCAGTAGGTACAACCATTTTACAATGGGTTGCTCTTGATGTTTTTGGAAATCCATCAGATACTTGTGAAATAAAAATCACTGTAAATGATTTCCACACTCCACCGACCATTAGCTGCCCTACTGACCTTACCTTTGGCAATGATCCGGCAATGTGCGGAGCTATAGTTAATGATATTGCTCCTTTTGATATTGTAGATAATTGTCCGGATAATATTGTAGTTAATTACACACTCACAGATGAAGCAGGTAATATTATTGATGGAGGTATTGATGATGCAAGTGGATTAAAATTCCCACAAGGAACAACTACAGTAACTTATACTGTTGCTGATCAACCATTGCTCTTGATAACAGAAATTAGCAATGATGGTATTCAGGCTGGTGTTGAGATAAGTAATTTTGGTCCTGCCACCATGGATATATCATGTATGAATGTTGGTGTCGAAGGCGCAACTTCAGATGAGTTCAATGTACCTAATGGTACAATCCTAGCTGTTGGAGATGTTTATACTATTTTCTTTTACAGTGTAGATCCATTACAAGAAGCTGGTTACACAATAAGTATGTTTGACAACCAGATTGATGGTGTTGCAGTCAATGGATACACACCACTTAATTGGAGTTTTAATGGCTCCTTGGTTGGCCAAAATATATTTAGAAGTAGATACCCAGATACAGATAGTTTTGAAGATTGGTCCATTGGAAATTCTTGTGCTGGTCTCAGTTTTGGAATGTATAACCCTGAACTACCAGTCTTTGAAGACAACGGAACGATCAGTTCGCTACAAGGAAACCCTCCTAGTCTTGAAACTTGTAGCTTTACCGTTACCATCTTGGATGAAGAAGCACCTAATTGTGCAGAACTAATTCAAGTTGACTATTTAAGTGCAGATACACCATTACCATTTACCAATGGCGCTTGTGCAACCTCTATCATAAATGTAACGGATGTCTTTAACGTAAGTGATGTAAACATCTTAAGCTTGACAGGAAACTATCCAGATATGAGTGAAGTTTCCATTACGTTAACATCACCATCTGGTACAGTGGTTTCACTATTCGAAGGACTTTGTGCAGGAACAGCCGATTGGAATATAAACCTTGATGACCAAGCGACTGACTCACAAGCAAGTATTGTTTGTAGCCCACTTGGTAATGGACAATCATTCCAAGCTTTAAATTCAATGGAAGTATTCTTTGGCGAACCAGCATTCGGAGATTGGCAATTAGATGTCTATGCTACTGGAATAGAAGTTGGACAGCTGAGTGAATGGACATTACAACTTTCAGAACTAGCACCTTACGGACAGATGGATGTAGAAATATTCAATGATCCTATGCTGTGTGGAGCAAATTACGAATGGCAACATCCATTGATTTCTGACAATTGTGCTGCAGGTTCTCTTTCAGTAGAGTATATCTTACAGGACGAAAGCAACAGCGGATTCCCTGTTCCTATTAATATAGAACCAGGTTCTATAGCCTCAGAATTCTTTGCAGTTGGTACTACTCAAGTGGTATACACCTTAACCGATGCTGAAGGAAATTCATCGCAATGTGCATTCGATATTACTGTAACAGACAATGAGCCACCTAGCTTGGCCGATAGCGGTATTTGTGATGGCATTGTTATAAATCTTGGAAATGGACAATGTGATACGCAGGTTCCAGATCTAGGAGGAATACCTATTGATGCATTTGATAATTGTGGAATTGATTCTGTCTTCTACAATCCTCCAGTTGGATTTGATTATCCAATAGGCACAACTGCAACGACCATTATTATAAAGGATGCTGCTGGAAATGTTGATTCATGCACCTTTGATGTAGTCGTCAATGAATTTGATACTGGCGGTAATACAGCCTTAGCTTGTAATGGAGGTATCAATCTTTCTCTGGGTCCAGATTGTATGGCGGAATTGACTGCTGATATGATTTTGGAAGGTGGAAACTATGGTTGTTATGATGATTTCTGTATTGAAGTAACCAATTCACTTGGACAGGTCGTTGATAATATTTTTGATCTTTCAGATGTAGGACAAAGTTTCACTGTTTCTATTTCAGATTGTCTAGAAAGTGGAAACTCTTGTTGGGGAATAGTAAATATAGAGGAAAAATTAATTCCTGAAATCATCTGCGCCCCAGATACATTGATCAGTTGTAATATGGCAACGCACCCAGAGTTTACAGGTTACCCTGAAGTAATCACTTGCGAGCAAGATCTTGAAATGACCTACTTTGACGACTATATTGACTTCGGACCTTGTGGCGAACCAAGAGCTCGAATCATCAGAGAATGGACCATCATTGATGAATCGTCAAATATTGTGAATTGCACTCAGACAATAGACATTGAACAGTTTGATGTTGAGGATATAGATTTCCCATTGGATTACACGATTGAAACCGGATTAGATTGTGCAGAAGTAGCACTCTTCCCGCATATGACGCATCCTGATTCAACTGGCTATCCTCAGATTGATAGTATAGATGTGCCATTGAGTGCCAATGGTCTTTGTATGCTTTCTTGGAATTGGGATGATCAAATCCTATTCTCTTGTGCTGGTTCATACGAAATTCTTAGAACATGGTTTGTTAGAGATATGTGTGAAGAAGTAGAAATGGGAGTTAACCCTATCGAGCATTATCAGATCATTAAAATCATTGATAACGAAGGGCCATACATTCATGATTGTCCTGATGATATTATTGTAAGTACAGATCCATGGTCTTGTACAGGAACCTACGAGTTAGGGGACATTATCTCTTCAATGCAAGATAATTGTGGAGGAATAGACCAAGTACAAGTATCTGTAAATGGAGGAACTGTTATAGACAATCTTGATGGAACATTTACGATCACCAATATGGATATTGGGGACCACCTTGTGAGAATTAGAGCAAGAGATTTCTGCTATAATACTTCTTCGTGTGAGTTTACCATTCATGTATTAGATCAAACACAACCAACCGTTATCTGCAAAGAATTTATCAATGTAAGTTTAACAGATGGTGGTTTCGCAACGATGTCAACAGCCGCAGTAGATGCAGGTTCTTATGATAATTGCTCAGACACCAAGTTGGAACTATATAGATTGGAGGACAACTGCAATGGTTTGGATACAATAATTCCGGCACCATTTGTAGAATTCTGCTGTGCTGATGTTGAAGCAAGTCCGATTATGGTGGCCATGCTGGTTTGGGATGATGGAAATATGGATGGCATTATTGGTAATGAGGGAGATAATTCAAACGTATGTATGATCGAGGTGACAGTAGAAGACAAACTACCTCCATCAATTGTTTGTCCTTTAGATATTACAATTACTTGCGACTCTGATCCAACTGACCTTAGCATTGTTGGTGTTCCGACGATATTCGGATCATGCTCAAGTTCAGAACCAAGTTATTTTGATGAGATTACACCGCTCAATGATTGTGGTGCAGCCATCATTGAAAGAACGTGGTCGCCAGTAAGTAATCCAGAAATTACTTGTACTCAGATGATCACTTTAACAAGCCTAGATCCATTCGATGGCAATATTTTATGGCCAGAAGATTGGGAAGGCGCTTGCTTGGATGATATTCCTCAAGAAGAGCCAATCTTTGTAGAAGGTGCCTGTGATCAAGTAGCATTTACCGTCGAGACTGATACTTTCAATTTTGTTGAAAATGTCTGCTACAAATTGGTCAAAGAATGGACAGTCATTGACTGGTGTCAATATGACCTACTAGATCCAAACGGAGGTGGAATTTGGACATTTACACAAACCATTAAAATCAATGACGAGACGGCACCAGAATTTGAAACTTGTGAAGATATTACTGTAGAAATTACCTCTGAAAATTGTATCGAAGATATTTCTATCAATCAATTCGCTATTGACACTGTCTGTGGAATCAATGCACCATTGGTTTGGTCTTTTGAAGTAGATCTTGGAGCAAATGGAATATGGGACTATGAAATTGATTATACTGATGATACTGACAATGACTTAGAAGGCAATGAAGTGACAGCAATCATTGAAGATGCTGTACCTGGAGAATATCGAATTAGATGGGAAACAAGAGATGGATGTGGAAATGTAAAAACTTGCACTCAGAATATTACGGTTGTGGACGGTAAAGCACCAACACCATATTGCCTTAGTGGAATCTCTACTGCAGCAATGCAGCAATCCGGTTCTGTCGAGATTTGGGCAAGCGATTTTAATATTGCTTCCTTTGACAACTGCACAAATGAGGAAGAATTATTGTTCTCGTTTTCTGGAGATGAATACGAACCAAGTAGATTGTTCACCTGTGACGATATACCGAATGGGGTAAGTGAACCTATCGATTTAGAAATGTGGGTTTGGGATGAAGCTGGGAATGCTGACTTCTGTTCAGTGACTTTAGAAATCATAGACAACTTTGATGTTTGTCAAGATACTTCATCCAATACTATGATTATCAGTGGTATGGTACAGACAGAAGATCAAGAAAGAGTGGAAGATGTAAGAGTGACACTTGAAAGTTATGCTCCAGAATATCCTTACACCACCATGACCAATGATACTGGTCAATATTACTTCTTATACAATCCAATGGAGTATGATTTTGTGGCAAAAGGAGAAAGAGACACAGATTATCTCGAAGGTGTTACAACTTTAGATATTGTAATGATCCAAAGACATATTTTAGGATTAGACAAGTTAGATAGTCCTTATAAGATTATTGCGGGTGACGCCAACAATAACCAATCCCTAAGTGCATTAGATTTGATATCGATTCGTAAAGTGATATTGGGGCTTAATGAAGGTTTTGAAAATCAATCATGGCGTTTTGTCGATGCAAAATATGAATTCATTGATTGGGAAAATCCTTGGCCATTTGATGAAACAGTCAATGTAAATGTGCTTTCTGAAAATGTAACAGATGCAAATCTAATTGCAGTTAAAATTGGAGATGTCAATCAATCTGCTAGTCCAGGGTTTTCAACAGATGAAATAACCAGAACAAGAAGTGATGAACGTATGCTGATAGAAACAGAATACCTTGATGGAAAAACCATTCTGAATTTCTATGCAGAAAGCGATCAACTACTTTATGGATTCCAATTCTCCGCATTGCTCGATAAAGCAAACATTATCGGATTTAAGAATGGAAACATTGAAATCAATCCAAACATGATCGCGATTGGTGAGAAAGCAATAAGAATGTCTTGGAATGACTCACATGGAATTCAAGTGAATGAAGGAGACATTCTATTCTCATTGATTTCAGATTCTAAAGAGAAGATTGATTTCCAGTTGAACGATGATGATGTGATGGTTTCAGAAATCTATGTTGATGGTTTGGAACAGAAGAATCTTAAACTTGAATGGATGGATGACGAGTTCAATGAGTCGTTCTTCAGCTTATTGCAAAATGAACCAAATCCATTCAATGATAAGACAGCCATTCGTTTTATTATGCCTGAGGACGGTAATGCAAGCTTTACCATAAGCCTTCCAAATGGGAAGTTAATATATACCCTCGATGATGAATACAGGAAAGGCGAAAATGTTATTCTGATTTCCAAAAATGAGATCAATCACACGGGCATTATGTTTTATGAGATCAGTGGAAATGGATTTTATGGGAAAAAGAAAATGATTATTCTAGACTAGTAAAAAGAATCAAGAGTTTTCCGCGCATTTGAGGTTTAACTCTTGATTCTTTTTCATTTTGGTTCAATCAAAGGAAACATGTTGTAAATGTCTCTCTAAAGAGAACTTGCAAAGAAAGGGTTGATATGCTTTGTTCATATCAACCCTTTTAAATTTCACCTTTTCTTATTACTTTTTCTGAAGTTTTTATCAAATGCCAAGTAGCAATCCACAAGTTCCTAAAAGATTTGTTTTTGGTGTATCCTTTAGAGTAACGATAATAAATTTGTTGGACAATCCCTGCCAGTCTAAACAATCCATAGACTCGATAAAACCGAAAATCTTCCACTTCGATTCCTGTCTTTTTACAATAGTATTCAACCACTTGTCTCCTAGACATCATACCCGCAACATGACTTGGTTGAAATCTCAAAAACTTAGCAATTTTAGTATCTCCTTCTTCAATCCAATAAGCCAAACTATTTCCAAGATCCATCAAAGGATCGCCGATTGAAGCAAGCTCCCAGTCTAGAACACCAATAATATTACTTGGATCAATTGGGTCTAGAATTACATTGTCTAAGCGAAAATCATTGTGCGTAATACAAAGCTTGCCTTCTTCTGGCATATTTTGCACAAGCCAATTCATCACTTTCTTAGCAGAAGGAACATTCCAAGTTTTAGAGTTGATATATCTCTTATTCCAACCAGAGATTTGTCTCTCAATGTAACCTGCTCCTTTCCCAATTGAATCAAGACCATCTTTGGTATAATCGATCTGATGCAGCTCTATCAACTTATCCCAAAAAGCATAACAAATCTTTTGTACGGTCAATTCATCCCAATCAACATGCTTCGGTAAATTTTTTCTAAGAATAATACCTTTCAATCTTTCCATTAAGTAAAAGGCGGACCCTAGCACTGTTTCATCCTCGCAGACAGCGATCATTGCTGGCACATAATTATAATGTGGTTTAAGTTTGGATTGTAGATGGTATTCTCTAGGCATATTGTGCGCACCTTTTGCCTTCTTACCCAGAGGTGCTCTTCTAAGAATTAAATCACGGTCTTGAAACTTTAGTCTATAAGTCCAATTTGATGCTCCGCCTGAAAATTGTGTGACAACAGGATTGTCACCGATATTGGCAATATATTGCTTCATCCAAGGCAAGAGTTTTGACAAATCCAACTCTTCACCTTGCCTTTGTTCTTTTTCTAAATCCTTGAATTCAGACATTAACGCAAGAAATTTTTAAACACCAATCTTGAAATCTTCCTCAAGCAAACTTCATCAGATACATCTGCCATCCAGAAGACTCTAGCCTGAACTAAAAATTCTGAAAGAGGAAAATCATCGGAAAGACCTACTCCCTCAATTTGCATTGCCGTATCTATTACTTCGTCAAATACTTTGGGTGCTACCAATTTAATAGCGGAAATTTCTGTCATACTTTGTTTTTCATCTTCGTTCGATAACCACTATCAAACGCTCCAAATATTTATTCGACTTATCTGAAATAATAAAATCAATAAATTTGATTACAATAAATTAAAAACATGCCTGCTTCCCAATATAAAACAACTTATAATACTTCCATAAAAAAAGGGCCGACCTACCATCGGCAGATCAACCCTCTCTTATTAATGTATTCTACGGTTATTATTTAATCGCAATAAAACGCTTGGTTATTATTTCATCTCCAGCTCTTAAGCTGATGAAATAAAATCCTGCATCAAATTCTGATGCATCAATTTGACGTTTTTGTAATCCTCTTTCTGATTGGAAAATCTCATTTGAAATCACCTTACCATTGACATCATAAACAATCATTTCTACTTCTGAGTCTCCGCTCAATTGGTAGTTGATGTTTAATAAATCTCTAGTAGGATTAGGGAAAACTTTCATTTCAGATAGTGTCAATTCAGTATCTTCAACAATAGATTCTGCTTCAAGAATTTCACCTATGATTTCTCCTGGTTGAATTTCTCTGCTACCACTTACACATCCTGTGATGTTTATATCATCCATGTATATTCTATCATTGTTGGCTGATGCATCACATCTGAATCTCCACTGTGTTGTACTGGTATAATCTCCTGTGATCACAATTGATTCTGAATAAAAACCATTGTTTTGGAAATCATCAGGTCTTGCCCAAGTACCAACAGTAGTCCAAGTACTTCCACCATCAAGTGATCCTTGCAACCAGAAATCTTCATTGTTTTCCATACCCACTGGATAGTAAGTAAAGTCAATCTGTACTTCTTCAAATCCTGAAAGATTTAAGTTGTCAGTAGTCATTGATGAAGCAACCCCTGAATTATCTCTAATTCTAATAGTTATACTTCCTGAGCTTGCGTAAGGTGCATAATTGATTCTAGCACAATCTGATCCACCATCATTCCAGATTCCCCATCCAGATTCAAAATCTTCAAAGTCTATATTAACATAAGAGCAAGCTCCACCTCCGCCACATGGGCTACAAGGTCCACCACAATCTACTCCTGTTTCTCCCTGGTTTTGAATTCCATCATTACACGTTGGACAAGCGGCACATGGACCTCCACAATCAACATCTGTCTCGTCTTGGTTTTGAATTCCATCATTACATGTTGGACATGCAGTACAAGGTCCGCCACAATCAACACCAGTTTCTCCTTGGTTCTGTACACCGTCATTACATGAGGCACACGCTGTACAAGGTCCTCCGCAATCAACACCTGTTTCTCCTTGATTCTGAATACCATCACTACATGTCGGACCACTTCCTCCTATGCAGAAGTTGGTCGTTTCACTTGAATTGAAAGAACCACCGGAAGCAACCGTGCTTCCTCCAGCAGTTACCGTGTAAGATCCGTTTCCATAACCACAACAGATTCCATCGCCAAATGCGTCATTGATTGTAAAGTCATAACATCCATCAACAAGACACTCCGTAATCGATACAGTAGAACCATCAGGCTCAGAACCATAGGTTCCTCCTGAAGCAACAGTATTGCCATTGCTGTTGGTGATTGACCAACTTGTTTCTTCTGGGTAGTTGTCCAGGTTAATCGTTACAACGACTTCTGTATTCAAACAAGAACTTGAACAAGGAGCACAAGGTCCTCCGCAATCAATTCCCGTTTCTCCTTGATTCTGAATACCGTCATTACAAGTCGCAGTCGACCCAGATCCACATCCGCCAGAGTTCAATAAACTTTCTCTGAATCCTCCTGTGTCAAACAAAGCTCTCATTCTTGTTTTCTGACCTTCTGTAAACAAGTTCATACATACATCATCTGAATAATCCATATAGTTCTGAACCATATCGGTTGTGTTGCATGATACGTGTCCCGTCGCACATCCATAATTAGGATTGTCTGAATTGGGTGTATCGGATACAAAATCATCTGCATTACAATTACCGTCACCCCAGATGTGTCTTAAGTTTAACCAGTGACCAACCTCATGTGTGGTTGTTCTTCCCAAATTAAATGGAGGACTTAAAAATCCTGTTGTTCCAAAATAATTAGGTCCTACGACAACACCATCGGTGCTAGAAGCTCCACCAGGAAATTGTGCATATCCTAAGATACCGCCTCCGATATTACAAACCCAAATGTTTAGGTAATCGCCAGTCGGCCATGCATCAACACCACCGTTACTTGAAAATTTCATAGCATCATTGGTCCCCCAAGAAGTGGTAGTAGATGATTTTCTTGTGATACCATTTGTTGAATTCCCACTAGGATCAACAGAAGCCAAACAAAACTCAATTTCTGAATCTGCATTTTGTGGCCACGTATTATCAGCATCTGCATTCAATAATCTAAAATCAAGATTAAGCACATCAATCTGAGACTGAATCTGCGCATCACTGATATTTTCATTTGTATTACTGTAAATAACATGGACTACTGTAGGAATGGTTACTATGCCATTCACCACTCTTTCTGGATTGTTCACAAAAGCTTGAGTCTGTGATTCAATCGCCTTCATGGTATGTGTGATCTTGTCATCATTCATTTGACGATACTCAAGATTTTCCATGGCTCCACAATTTCTGTGGGATTGTGAGAATAGATTGCCATTCATTGCGAGCATAAAAATGGCTAGTGTAAAGTACTTTAACTTCATACGTTGTTAGTTTAAATTTTAAAAATACGGGTAGAAAATATTGGTTAAGAGAAAGTTGTAAATGTGTAGAAATATTGTTTTATAAACTCAAGGTAAAGTTTTTATCGGACATATCTTCACCACGACAAATAAAAATTCAAGAAAATCAAAAAATACAGAATTATACCTATGTTTTTTTCGGTTACACTATATAGGTTATAAGGGTTTGCCCTAGTGGTTAATAACCATAGATATCAAAGGCGGACCGAAACGTATTGGAGTGAGCCTCAATGATATCGGCGATTTTCTCTGCATAACCACCACCCATACTGACTGCGATAGGGATTCCATTTTTACACGCTTGCGCAAATACGATTTCGTCCCTGCGCTTACTACCTGCTATGGTCATACCTAGTCTTCCGAGCTTATCAACCGCCAAAATATCGACTCCCGAGAGGTAAAAAATGAGTGTTGGTTTCACACTTTCTATGAGTTTGGGAAGTGTCTTTTCCAAGATGCCCAAGAACTCATCATCCTCACATCCATCTGGAAGCCCAATGTCCAAATCTGACTTCTCTTTTCTCACAGGATAGTTTCTAGCTCCATGCATGCTGAATGTAAAAACCCGATCATCGTTTTCAAAAATCTTAGCCGTGCCATTGCCTTGATGTACATCGAGGTCCACAATCAAGATTTTGGATTGGTGATTTCTTTGTAGCAACAGATTGGCGGCAATGGCAAAGTCGTTAAAAATGCAGAAGCCTTCACCTCGATCGGCAAAAGCATGGTGCGTCCCACCTGCTACATTCAATGATACTCCAGAATCCATAGCGTGGTAAGCACACTCCAAGGTACCGTGTACAATGTACTTTCCTCTTTCGATAAGATCTTCTCGAACGGGAAAACCAATCGCGCGTTCTTCTTTGCGCACAAGTGGCAGGTTGTGTAATTTATGATAGTACTCCTGCGTGTGTGTGAGCAGGATTTCTTCTTTGGTAAGCTGTTGAGGATGGAAGAAATTTTCGTTGGTTACGGTGCCTTCGAGAAGCAGTTGTTGAGGGACCAACTCGTACTTATCCATAGGGAATCGATGCCCTTCTGGTAAAGTGTATTTATATATGGGGGAATAAGCAATTTTTATCAAGGAGAAAAATTATGCTATCGTAACAAAGTAAGATCAAAAACCAAAATATTCTCGGTGCCATCTGGTTCTTCATAAACAATCCTTCCTACATACACACCGACCATGGCTTTTACTCCATCAATCCGACCATCCCAACCAACCAATTCTTCATTGGGTAGAAATTCTCCAGCAGAATACACTTGATTTCCCCATCGATCATAAATAGTCATTTCATTGATCACAAAACCACCTGTTCCATAAATGGTGTAAATATTATTGAGGTTATCATCGTCAGGTGTAAAGACATTGGGTGTATATATTCCAACAAAAGCAGGTTCAGGAATAAAACTGATTACAATGGTATCTGCCACCAAGCAGCCGTTATCTCTCATCGCAGAAAGGTAAACTTCTGTATCCTCTTGAATGGCAATCATTGGACTTTCGCACGCCTCACAACTGAGAGTTCCCAAGTTGCTACTCCAGACTGGATCTATGATGTTATTTTCATCATAACTAAGTAAATGTTCGTTGATGCCTACAACTTGACTCATCACCCCAACAGACCCATCTTCAATATTTACAGAAATCACAATCGTACTATCACACCCATTGGCAGTCTGTCCTATACTTTCGTCAAATGTGTTGTTCGCATCAAATGTAATACCGTTGATCTCAATGGATTCACCTTGGCATATTGTGGTATCTATTTCAATCATGGTGGATGAAAAAAGTATCGTAGTATAATTAATTACCGTAGGGCAATCTGATCCACTTCCAGTGAGAGTATAAATTCCGGATAAGTTATCATCCGTAATTTCAAAGTCATTTACTATCAGAGTTTCTCCTTCACATTTTTCATATTCCTCAGTCAATTGCATCGCAGGGAAAAAGTCTATCATTACGTTAACGGTACTATCGCAACCATTGATAGATTCATTTTCTAGTGTTATTTCCATTTGCTCCATGCCTGAATAAAAATCTACACCCAATATATTGATGGTGTCCCCTTGACATATTGTTTCCATTTCCTCCCCTACTGCCAGATCATAAAAATCCAATGCGACAGTGATAATACTATCACAGCCTTGAACAGATCCATTAAAAAGAGTATCAGCTCCATTTGGATTATCAAAATCATAAACCACTCCATTCACTTCTATTTCATCATTCATACAAATCGTCTCCATGATGTTATTAAAGCTTGCATTGTCAAAAGCGATATCTATAAAAATGGTACTATCACAACCATTTGCGGAAGCGTCCTCCAAGATCAATTGTGTCTGAGTATCTTGGGTAAAAATTTCACCTCCAATCTCTACATCTGTTCCAATACAAAATGTTCCATTCTCAAAATTTTCAGCTGGAGGGTAATCGGAAACGTTTACAATGGTAGTCGAATCACAACCTGCCATCGATAATTCATTCATAACTGTCTCTCCTTCAAAAAACATCACGCCATTATATTCAAACGCTTCTCCTTCGCAAACTTGACCTTCAATCGTTTCTTCAAATGAAGGGATGTATTCAATTTCAAAATCGTTTAAAGAATTGAAATTTGTTTCACAATCGCCTGCATTCTGCAGAAATGCAAATGCAACTACAAAGTCTCCTCCATCTTCACCCAATGAAATGACATTGCCATTCAACTCGCCTGTGGTTCCCTCCGCACATAACAAGAATACTTCCGTATCTTCTGAAGCAATACTTATATCGTGAACCACTCCGCCATTATCCATATCAATCAATTGCAAATCAAGTTCAGCTAAAAAGTTGGAATTAAAGATCATCTCAATACAACTGGCTTGACATACTTCTGTGATAGGTATCTCAACCGTCAACTCTTGACTCTCAACAACCAATACATCAAATGAGGATTGATCTCCATTGCAACCATCCGCCTCTTCAATAATATAGCTAAACGTTGTATTGGTGCCTTCCGCGATCCACGATCCATCAAAAATAGTATCTAGAATATTACTCTGATCAATAAAAAATCCACCCGAACTTTCTCCGTCAATCAAACCAAAAAGATCAATGACCTCACCAGAACAAATGCTACTATCTGGCAATGCAACGCCTGCAGAAACGTCGTTGGTCAAGACAATCGTGATTTCTGAAATGCCATCATCACATATCCCCGTAATACTAGGAACACCATACGTAAATACGTAGGGTGTATCAGTATCAGCTGTACTGGTATCCCAAAGAGTATTGTCTGCTCCTGAAAGCGAAATTGTCGGATCAACAGAAATAAAAACACCTCCTGGGTCTGCACCCAAACTTAATAATGTCGTTAAATCTATAACAGGACCAATGCATGTTTCAAAACTACCATCTGCTCCAGCATTGGGCGCGGGTTCTACTGTTAGTTCAAACACAACTTCTGTAGCGGGACAGCTCGCCGCAGTATTAAATAAAAATATTGTACCTGCGGTAAAAATGGTATCACCAGCCTGATAGGTTGTACCTCCTCCATTTGTTTCGGTCGCATACCCTTCATCGCCAGTAAGAAATTCTCCTGTTATTGTAGGCAACACAAAACCGTCGGCCTCGCACACTGTTACATCTGCAATCGGATCAATAAATGGTTCCTCTTCTAAAGCTATTGTAAATGATTCATTGGCATTAAGGACACAAGCCTGATCAATATCAGGATCATAAACAAATAAGGTATAGGTTCCCGGCGCTTGCAAGATATCTCCCACTCCATACTCCGTACCTGCTCCATCTTCCTCTGTGAAATATGCTACCCCAGGTGTAGATCCACCTATTGGCAACAACTCAAAATCTCCACATGCTTCATCTGGATAAGCCGGTAAAATATATTCAATATCTGATGAAAAAATAAGATTGATTTCTACTTCATCAAAACATCCTGGACTTCCTACATACACAAAAATAGAAGTGAGTCCAGATGTCTGATCAATAATATCTCCTTCAGAATACATGACGCCAGCCTGTCCTTCTTGTTCAAAATATCCAACCGTCCCAGTCGATACGTCAAAGTTCAAAACATCTATCGAAGGCAAAATGATTTCACCACAAGCAGAAATGTCGCTGGTCGGAAAAACAATATCTGGCAAATTAAGTATCGTAACTTGGAATGTTTCCATAGCAATACAAGCAGGATCATCGCCTGCAATCGCCGTATAAGTACCACTCTCTGTTGTTATATTTCCTGGAATAAAGGTGTTCCCATCTGAATCTTCATAAAATACATTGTTTCCAAGATTTGATCCGAATGGCTGTATAAAATCATAGACCTCGCAGACCGTAACATCGTCAATAGGGTCCAATACAGGTTGTGGTATTTCCATCAACTCAAGAGATACTGGTGGAGAAAGACAGGTTCCGTTATCTACAACTGCAAATACTGTTGTCGGCAGTGCACTCGGCACATAAGCATCAGGACTTCCTATCTGAGAAGTCAAGTCCATATCTTCAAACCAAAGAATTGGTTGGGATCCATTTATATTATCATCAAAACTGGTAAGGTCAAATGGCATGCCTCCGCACAACTCAAATGGACCACCAGGATCATTGGCATTCGGGACAGGGTTAATCGTGTAATTGATGGTTCCACTTCCAGTACCTTCACACCCAGTATCGTCTTCAATTCCCAACAAGGAAACACTAAAATCCAAAGCTATGTTTGGTATCACCAAATCATCAACACCATCTCCATCAAAGTCTGAGAATGAAGGAAGCAATGAAGAAGGATCAATACATAAAGATATCGTTCCATTCGGAAGGAATGCTGGTATGTCTTGTTCTATATTAAGAAAGCCAACCGAAATTTGCAAGGTAACATCGTATGGAGGAGTACCTCCGTTTAAATCTAAAGTCAGTTCGTTACTGGCGTCCGTACAAAAACCCGGACACAAATCACCCCCTCCAGATATTGATCCTGTCGGCGCGTCCGTGACGACAACGTCTACAGAAGTAGACCCAGAACATCCAGTGTCATCGGTTACAGTTACCGTCCACATCCCAGAGAAAGCAGATGATGCATTTAAAACTTGAAAAATTTCAGAAGGTGTGTCATCGTCAGTGATTCCTGATCCGGCAGGACCATCCCACGTGTACGTACACGACAAACACGTTGGCGTTGTTGTTACTTCAAAAATCAAATTTTCTCCTTCACAGACATCCGAAGTAATGATTGTTGCATCCACCCCACTTCCTGTATCTACAAAAACCAATTGTTCTTCAGAATAACAAAGGCCATTAAAAACCACCGCATACAAATCCGAACCATCGGATTCAAAATTCTCAGGATCAATGATCGGTGAATCAGGAATATCTCCAAAGTCTGTAAACCAAAGCACATCATCTGATCCCACAAAACAACTCACCTCTCCATCAAATACCGTCAAATCAATTTCAGCAAATCCACTCCCACCAATACATGCCTCCACAGGACTTGTAACTGGACATGACATTGGGATTTCTTCAACTTCAATGTCAAACTCCACACTAGAAATACACCCATTGACATCTGTGGTTTCTACCGTATAGGTTCCTGATTCATCAGTGGTGACATCTGTGAAACTTACATTGGTTCCGGATGCGATGTTTGATCCATCAAAAAACCATTCTGCATCTGTAAAATTAGAACTTACCTCAAGGTCAAGATCATCACCTTCGCAAAGCTCGTCTCCTGGATCGATGGTTAGATCATCTTCAGCAACACCTTGATTACAAATTATCATAATATTAGTAAGATCAATATTTTCTAGATTTTGCCAAGTTGCAGAGACTACATCTAATTCAATATCATAACTGTCTTCTGGATCTATGCAACCGGAATCCCACGTAAATAATTCAGAAGTAATTAAATATGTTGTACCAACTAATTGCTCTAATTCTACTGAACCATTAATTAAGAGATCGAAATCTAAAAAGTCCCAGCAAAAATCACATTCAGGTGTATTTGCATCCGCCGGGTCACCAGAACAACCAGAGCAAAAAGCTGCATCTTCTAAAACACCTCCATTGGGTTGCCAATCATTTGAGGTATACTGCATACTAAAACTAATAGAAGTGCACCCAGTGAGTGTTGTACTTTGGTTGTAAAATATAGGACCTCCTGAATTATTATTGAGAAAATCTGGCCAATTGATGACTATTTGAGCTGAACTTGTATTGACAATCAACATGGCTATTGCTAGAAAACATAGCTTGACTAGTCCACGTATCGGTGTGTAATGTAGTTTTATCATTCTCGTCTTTAAGGTTCAGTTTGGAATTGACCTTTGATTACACACTAAAGTAATAGAATAGCTCCATATTAATATATACTTTTGCCTCGAATTAATAAAAAGTTCAGAATGTCAGTACAATTGAGCGAACAAGAGCAAATCAGAAGAGATAATCTTCAATCGATCATTGATTTAGGGATCAATCCTTTTCCAAGTGAATTATTTCCAGTCAATGTAAAAGCATCAGAATTAAAGGAAAATTTTACCCAAGAGAACCAGGAAGGATACCAAGAAGTGGTGATGGCTGGTAGATTGATGAGTAGAAGAATTATGGGTAAGGCGTCTTTTGCTGAGTTGATGGATAGCAGTGGAAGAATTCAGATCTATGTAAGTAGAGATGATATTGCTCCAGGTGAGGACAAAGCATTGTACAATACACTTTTCAAAAAACTATTGGACCTTGGTGATTTTATAGGAATCAAAGGCCATGCATTTTTTACCAAAGTGGGAGAGCTTTCTGTGCATGTGAAAGAATTTACTTTTTTGGGCAAATCATTGCGCCCACTCCCAGTAGTAAAAACTGATGCAGACGGCAAGGTATACGATGCCGTTTCTGATCCAGAATTAAGATACAGACAAAGGTATGTTGACTTGATTGTAAACCCTGAAGTAAGAGAAGTTTTCAAGCAGCGTACAACAATATATAATACCATGAGAAACTTCCTAAATGAGAAAGGATATCTCGAGGTAGAAACACCCATTCTTCAACCACTTTATGGAGGAGCAGCAGCAAGACCATTCAAGACACACCACAACACATTGGACATGACACTCTATTTGCGTATCGCAAATGAGTTGTACCTAAAGAGATTGATTGTTGGAGGATACGAAGGAGTGTATGAGTTTTCTAAAGATTTTAGAAACGAAGGAATGAGTCGTTTTCACAATCCAGAATTTACGCAGATAGAACTATATGTCTCTTACAAAGATTACGAGTGGATGATGGATCTGATGGAAGAGATGGTTGAAAAAATCACGATGAATTTGTATGGCACAACGGAGGTTCAAGTAGGTGATAACTTGATCAACTTCAAGCGTCCTTGGAAGAGGATTACGATGTATGATGCCATCAAAGAATATACTGGAACCGACATTTCAGAAATGACCGAAGAGGAAATTTTTGACTTCGCTAAATCTATTCATGTTGATGTAGACAAGAGTATGGGTAGAGGAAAATTGATCGATGAGATCTTTGGTGAAAAATGTGAGTCGGACATGATTCAGCCTACATTTATTACCGATTATCCAATTGAAATGTCTCCATTGGCCAAGAAACACAGGAGCAAAGAAGGATTGGTAGAAAGATTTGAAGCCATCTGTAATGGAAAAGAAATATGTAATGGATTCTCTGAGTTGAATGATCCAATTGATCAAAGAGCAAGATTTCAGGAACAACTTGATTTAGGAAAAAGAGGTGATGATGAAGCGATGTTGCTTGATGAAGATTTCTTACGCGCGTTAGAATATGGGATGCCTCCTACTGTTGGAATTGGAATCGGAATGGACAGATTGACAATGATCTTGACCAATCAAAATTCTATTCAGGATGTATTGTTTTTCCCACAGATGAAACCAGAGGCAACGGAAACCAAGGAAACAGAAGAATAAATGATTCTCCTGAGAATTCCTGGATTCTTTTTGGCGATCATTCGCTTTGTACTACTATTTACACTGGTAGCTGTTCATATAATTCCCTATATGATTCTATCCAGTTTTGCCTTTCAGCATACTACAGAAAGTGCTTTCAAACTAAGAAAGTCATTCATGAATTTGGCTCTTCCGATCTTGGGAATGAAGATCGATATGAAAGGAGAAATTTATGAAAAGCCTGCACTCTATGTGTGTAACCATAGAACACTTTCTGATCCAGTAGCAATCACATATTTTCTGAATGCTTTTGTCATTGCCAAAGCAGAAGTTGCTGACATTCCATTGCTCAACAAGGGAGCAAAAATTACTGGAATCATTTACGTAAAGAGAGAAAGTAAAGATTCAAGAAAAGCAACTCGACAAGCCATGATCGATACGGTCAAAAGTGGCTTGAATGTATTGGTATATCCAGAAGGAACAACCAATGGAAATCTGGAAACACTGCCTTATCGACCTGGTACTTTTGTAGAGGCAGCCAAACATGGAATTCCTATTGTCCCTGTTGTTTTAGAATACAAAACCAAATGGGATCTTTGGCTCGATCATGGAATTCCCCACCAGTGGTTTAAGCAATTTTGGAAACTTCGTACCCATTGCAAGATGGTAATCGGAGAACCCGTTGTTTCCGACGATTTTGAATGGATGAGAAAAGAAATTGAAGATTGGAGTAATGCGGAGATTATCAGCATTCATGAAGATTGGGAAGGGAGTTACTTCCACAAACAGATGTTCCCTCCAGGTAATGAAAAGATATAAGGTCCTAAAAAAGAATTTCCCGTTCCGAAGAACAGGAAATTCGTAATACCCTTAAATTCTCAATACCTAAAACAAATATCATATTAAATTTATTTATAATATATGATATTTTGCGTCAGTACTGTTGTTTTTTATGACTTTTTACGACATAGCAGGTTTTTCTTCATAACTTGACACATCTGGACATGTACATATTAATGTACGGTCGCCTTTTGCATTGTCGATGCGTGCCACCGAAGGCCAGAACTTAAACCTAGTCTTCAAGTAAGGCAGCGGATAAGCTGCTGCTTCTCGACTATATGGATATTCCCAATCATTGGTTGTACACATCATCAAGGTATGTGGCGCATTGCTCAACAGATTGTTTTCTTGATCTGCTTTTCCGAGTGCAATTTGATCTATCTCCATCTTAATGCTCAACATCGCATCACAGAATCTGTCTATCTCTTCGAGATCTTCACTTTCTGTTGGCTCTATCATCAAGGTTCCCGCTACAGGAAAACTCAATGTAGGTGAATGGAATCCATAATCTATTAATCGTTTAGCAACATCTTCAGCTGATACACCCAATGCTTTGAATGGTCTCATATCGATGATCATTTCATGAGCAGCTCTACCCTTCTCTCCCGTGTACAATACTTGGAATTCTTTTTCCAATCTTGCTTTGATATAATTGGCATTTAAGATGGCAATCTTGGTTGATTGCAACATTCCCTCATGACCCAACAATCTTATATAAGAATAACTGATCAACAGGATACTAGCCGATCCATAATTGGCTTGTGATACTGGTCCAGAATTCTCCTTGCTTGTTGTCATATGTCCTGGAAGGTATGGAGCCAATTCAGAAGTACAACATATCGGACCCATTCCTGGGCCTCCTCCACCATGAGGGATACTGAATGTCTTATGCAGATTCAAGTGACATACGTCGGTTCCGATGTGTGCTGGACTTGTTAACCCTACTTGTGCATTCATATTGGCGCCATCCATATAAACTTTACCTCCATTTTCATGAATGATTCCACAGATCTCTTTGATATACTTTTCAAATACTCCGTGCGTCGACGGGTAAGTTACCATCAAGCAAGCTAGATTGTCTTTGTGCTCTTCTGCCTTTGCTTTCAGATCAACCAAATCAATATTTCCTTTTTCATCACAAGCAGTAACCACTACCCTCATACCTGCCATCACTGCACTTGCCGGATTGGTTCCATGCGCGGAAGATGGAATCAATGCAATGTTTCGATTCTCTTGACCAGTTTTCATAAAGTAATTTCTGATCGTAAGTAAGCCGGCATATTCTCCTTGCGCACCAGAGTTTGGTTGCAGAGAGCAAGCATCAAATCCAGTGATCGTATTCAAATATTGAGAAAGATTGTTTAAGATTTCCGTGTAACCATTGACTTGATCAACAGGAACCATCGGATGAACATTGGCAAATTCAGGTATTGTGATTGGCATCAATTCAGACGCCGCATTCAATTTCATTGTGCATGAACCAAGAGGAATCATTGAATGGACCAAAGACAAATCTTTGTTTTCCAATCTCTTGATATATCTCATCATCTGGCTTTCTGTACGGTAATCGCTGAATACTGGATGCGTCATAAACTCACTCGTTCTGAGCATGCTTTCTTCAATCCTAGATCCCGCTTCTTCAGCCAAGTTTACATCAAAAACTGTAGCGATTTCAACCAAGTCTTTCTGTGTCGTACACTCATCGATGGAAATCTGCACATGATCATTGTCGTAGTACAAATTCACTCTGTGCTCCAATGCTTTCTTGCGCAAGCCCTCAACATCAGGACACGCCACTCTGATCGTATCAAAGAATGATCCTTCATGTACGGACCATCCATTTGCCTTGAGCGCATCAAACAATAATGCAGTCTTATGATGGATGTTTACACCTATATTGGTCAAGCCTTCAGGCCCGTGAAAAACGCCATACATCCCAGCCATGATAGCAAGAAGCGCTTGGGCTGTACAGATGTTTGAAGTAGCTTTTTCTCTTTTGATATGTTGTTCTCTTGTCTGCAAAGCCATTCGCAATGCAGCGTTGCCCAATCGGTCTTCTGATACGCCGATAATCCTTCCCGGAATGATTCTCTTATACGAAGACTTAATGGCAAAGTAAGCTGCATGAGGACCACCATATCCGATAGGAATTCCCATACGTTGTGTACTACCGACCGCAATGTCTGCCCCCCAGTTTCCTGGTGCTTCCAAAAGCGTCAGACTCAAGATATCTGCACAGACAGTCAACATGATTTTATCATTCTCCAACTTACTAGCAAATGAACGATAATCATGAATTTCCCCCTTGCCATCTGGATACTGAATGATCGCTCCAAAATATTCTTCTCCGCTCAGCTCAACTTCTTTCCAATCTGCAATGTGCAACTCAATACCCAATGGTTCCGCCCTTGTCGTCACCACATCAATCGTAGATTGAAACACATTATTGTCAATAAACAACTTATTGATCGGGTCACCTTTTACTCGTTTGTTTTTTACGCCATACATAAGCGTCATCGCTTCCGATGCAGCCGTAGCCTCGTCAAGCAACGATGCATTGGCAATAGGCAATCCCGTCAAGTCGCTTACCATGGTCTGGAAATTCAACAAGGCCTCGAGTCTTCCTTGCGCAATCTCCGCTTGGTAAGGTGTGTATTGCGTATACCATCCTGGATTATGAAATATATTTCTTGCGATAACAGGTGGAGTAAAACTAGAATAATATCCTTGACCGATATAGGTCTTGTAATGATCATTCATCTTGGCCATCTCCTCAAAGTGTTCTTGCAATTCCATCTCGGACATCGCTGGTGGAACATTCAATACATCATCTCTACGGATGTTGGAAGGGATGGTTTCATCTATCAATGTATCAAGGTTCTTGACGCCGATAGTGTCCAACATTTTCTTTTCACTATCTCCATATACACCTAAGTGGCGGATTGCAAAAGAAAAATCTTGGGGGTTCTTACTATTATTCATTTTTTAAAAACTTAAAGTTGGCGGTTGGTTATTTAGTGCTTAACAAAAGATTCTCCATACTTGTTTTCTCTATCACCGTCTTATTTACTTCATCGACCGAAATTCTTATCTGCTCCAGTGAATCCCTTTCCCTCAAGGTAACGGTATTGTCCTCAAGTGATTGGTGATCAACCGTCACACAGAACGGCGTACCGATGGCATCTTGTCTTCTATATCTTCTTCCGATGGCATCTTTTTCATCGTACTGGACATCCACGGCAAGTCTCAACTTATCACAAATATCTTTGGAAGCGTTCACGAGGCCTTCGTGGTTTTTAAGCAATGGAAGCACTGCGCATTTTATTGGTGCGATTGCTGGGTGGAATTTCATTACTGTACGAGTACTGTTTTTCCCTTCTCCTCCTGGCACATCTTCTTCGACCAAACAATTACTTACTTGTGATAAAAACATTCTATCCGCTCCGATGGATGTCTCTACTACAAAAGGCACATAGTTTTTGTCCAATTCAGGATCAAAGTACTGCAACTTCTTACCTGACAATTCCTGGTGCGCTTTCAAGTCAAAATCAGTCCTTGAATGAATCCCCTCCAGTTCCTTAAATCCAAACGGAAATTCAAATTCGATATCAGCCGCAGCATTGGCATAGTGTGCTAGGTTTTCATGATCATGAAATCTCAATTTTTCTTTTGGACTTCCGATTGCCTCATGCCATTTCATTCTTTTTTCTTTCCAGGTATTGTACCATTCCATCTCTGTACCGGGTCTTACAAAAAACTGCATTTCCATCTGCTCAAACTCTCTCATTCTAAAAATGAATTGCCTTGCAACAATCTCATTCCTAAATGCCTTTCCAATCTGCGCAATACCAAATGGAATTTTCTGGCGCGATGTTTTTGATACATTCAAGAAGTTCACAAATATTCCTTGTGCTGTCTCCGGCCTTAAATATAGTTTTCCATCTTCGCCTGCGATGTTTCCAAGTTGTGTGTTGAACATCAAGTTAAACTGACGCACATCCGTCCAGTTTCTACTTCCACTATCCGGACAAGCAATCTCTAGCTCTTCAATCAATTCTTTCAATCCAACCATATCCTCATCGGTCAGCATTTTGTTCATACGTCCGAGGACATCATCAATTTTTTTCTGCCTTTCAACAATCCTCCCATTCGTCTCTCTGAACATTTTCTCATCAAAGTCATCAAATTTCTTTCTTGCCTTCTCTACATCCTTTTTGATTTTCGCTTCAATCTTATCCGTATACCCTTCGATCAATTGATCCGCACGGTATCTTTTCTTTGAGTCTTTGTTATCCACCAATGGGTCATTAAAAGCATCTACGTGTCCTGATGCCTTCCAGATTTTTGGATGCATAAAAATGGATGAATCGATACCGACGATATTGTCGTGCATCTGAACCATCGATCTCCACCAATATTGTTTAAGATTATTTTTTAGCGCAACGCCATTTGGACCGTAATCGTACACTGCCGAAAGACCATCATAAATCTCACTCGATTGATACACAAATCCATATTCTTTACAGTGACCTATTATCTGTTTAAAGTCCATAATTCTAGCTTGGTTTAATATGTCACCAAAATTAAGATACTAGCACTTTTTAATAGGAAAATAGACAATTTAATTTTCTAGTTTATCCATATAATTTAAGCTAGGATATCGGTCAGAAAACATCTATGTTTGCAGACCAGCTGCCCAAGTGCTGGAACTGGTAGACAGGCATGGTTGAGGGCCATGTGTCCGTATGGGCGTGAAGGTTCGATTCCTTTCTTGGGCACACCACGATAAAGAGCATATTTATATGCTCTTTTTTTTGACGCTTGCGCAAATGTGTTCAGCCTACAATCAACAACACCCCTGCTCCAATTATCGTTTTCTTTCATCTTTCGGCTGAAAACCCCCTATTTTAATGCATTTATCATCCCCTTTTGCCCCTTTTTGACTATATATAAGATATTTAACGTATCTAACTTTTGGGTAGATAAAGTTTGATAAAAATAATATATAAGAAACTTTTATATATTACATTTCGTTCTTATCTTTGAATCACCAACCGAATAGCACTAAACTATTTGGATCTCAAGACCGAAAAGAAGTAGTTTTCTTATTTTGAGACCTTAGTCGAAAGAGCCTAGTTTGATAGCAAACTGGGCTTTTCGCATTTTAAGAAGCCTGGAACTGTGCTGTTTTTGGTCTTCAGGTACTAACCATTCGCCATTAGTAAGTAGAACATCTCCTTAAAAGACCAATAAATACCACAAAAGGAATTGGTCGTAATAGATTCCTCTATAACAACACAAAATGATTTAATCTGGACAATGCTGATGATTGCCAGTACTAGTTTACAAAGTACTTTTAACTGAGAAAGCTAAGACTTGGCCGCAAAATTTCTAAGCCTTTTCAAGAATGGCGATGCAAAAACAAAGTCAGACAGCGTCTCATTTTCACTATCCAATACTTCTTCCTTGTTTCCTTGCCATGCAAGTTTGCCCATATGAAGCAAGCAGATATTTTCACCAATTTCCATTACAGAATTCATATCGTGTGTATTGATCACTGTTGTGATATTGAATTCGTTGGTAATATCTTTTATTAATTCATCGATGGTGATAGCGGTCTTGGGATCTAGCCCTGAATTAGGTTC
>CALFDU010000116.1 GCA_937950315.1 uncultured Saprospiraceae bacterium
CCTCGTTGTATCGCCAATTGTCCCTTCAAGTCTTTCACCTCCCTTTGACTTTCAAGTAAAACACTATCGCTTTTATTTAGTTTACTCTTCTGCTTTCTGTTTTCCTGGATGAGGGCGTGGTACATTACCCTCCACTTCTTCATGATAGAAAATACCAAAAGACAACCAAGGATAAAAGGTAGAATCCACCATAGCCACCAGTAACTGCAAAAATCTGTCAATATACTCAAGGTACTCATGTTTCCTAATTTTCCTTTTTAATAATTTCTAATTCTGTTCTTCGGTTCTCTGCTCTACCTTCCTCAGTAGTGTTTTCGCTGATTGGTTTGGTTTCTCCTTCTGATAAAGCAAAGATGTTTTCATCAGGTACTTTTTTAAAAATCAAATAATCTTTAATCACTTCTGCTCTACTTTGTCCAAGTTCCAAATTATACTTTGGTTCACCTTTGTTATCTGTATGACCTGTCAAGCGTATTTGCTCTCCCGTTTTTATGACTTGAATTGCGAGTGCATCAAGGTAGGTTTCAACTTCATCATCGTTCAATTTATTGGTTGAGTTGTATGGGAAATAAATCAAAGTGCGATCTTGAACTTCTTTAATTTTTTCTGTTACAGTTACTAATTTTATTCTAGCACCTGGCATCTTGCAATCATACTTGAAATTAACCTTAGCAATATTGCTAGAATAAAGCTGCAAACTTTCTTCAGGCACACCCATCGCTGATGAAATAGCTTTAGCCCTTAACATTCCAAAATCATTTACGTTACTTTCTCCTTCAACTACCAATCCTACAATCTGAATCTTTTTTTCCTCGTTCAAAAGGGCAAGCAATGAATCCTTGTATGAATCCCAACCAGCCAATTTAATAAGATCGGCACTTCCTCTATTAAAAGCGAAGGCTTCTACTTTTGGGCAAGGAGTCTCTTTGATTGTTTTAGTGTTTGTAGAGGCAACTGGCAGATGAACTTGTTCGTCTACAAAAGAAGGTTCGGAGATTTGACCACATTGTTTGGCCAAGAAATAATATCCTGGACCAAGAAGTAACCATAGCAAAATGAGTAGATAGCGCATAGAAAGGCTGTTTACCTAAGCTGCAATTTAATCATTCATTATTACACGACATACAAAACCCAGTTAAATGAAATGTAGTTTTGAAATTTCCTCATCATGAAATACCACTATTAAAACCTTTACTTCTATTCATCGCAGGAATAATCTTTGCAGAATACTTCAAGATCAGTATTCGTATTTCTTCATTGCTTCTTTATCTTATCATTGGACTTGTTGCTATCACCATTGTAAAGGGAAGAATACACAAGTTTTTTCATTCAATTATACTCTCTATAATTTGTTTCTCTTTTGGATATATTTTACATCATGAAAGAACCATAAGGACAGCTACCGAATTGATAGGTGAAAAGACAATGAGTATCAGGATAGATGAAATTTCACCACACGAAAAACACAAAAAATGTTTTGGAAGTGTGCTTTCTCATCTAAGTAATGAAAATCAATTAATAAATACCAATAAGAAAATATTGGTCTACTTTAAAGGCTTATCCTCTGACTCAAGCATTGTTGTTGGCAACGAATATTTAATAAGTGGCAAGTCATTTCCCATACAAGAAACGACCAATCCACATGCATTTGACTACGCACAATATTTGGATCGCAAAGGGGTTAATATGCAGTTGTTTGTTGAAAAGGATCAAACAAAATTGTTAAGAAAAAACCAACATTCAAGATTAAAACAAGTCATTCAATCTATTAGAAACCACTGCTTGATTACTCTTGAAAAATACTTTCCAGACAAAGACAAACTTGGAATCTTACAAGCGATGGTATTGGGCAAAAGAGATGGATTGGAAAAAGATATAAATCAAGCATTCATTGATACTGGTGCGATTCATGTATTGGCTGTATCTGGATTGCATGTAGGTATTTTGTGCCTCTTTATTTCATTACTATTTAAAGTACTTGAACCCTTATTTAGGTTACCTAAAATCTATCAAGGCATCATCAGTGTATTGATCATTTGGATTTTTGCCATGATCACGGGAGGATCTCCAGCAGTTCTTCGAGCAGCACTGATGTTTAGCCTTTTCTACATTGCCAAAGACATCATCCATCGTCAAGTTTCGATGTATAATGTACTTAGTGCTACTGGATTGATTTTACTTGTAATCAATCCGAGTCAGCTTTTTCAAGTTGGATTTCAATTTTCGTTTTTGGCTGTATTGAGTATTGTTTTTTTCTTTCCTTACCTAAAGGATGCCTTTGTCTCAAGGTTTAGATTGGTGAACTATTTATATACTTCTGTTGCTATTGGGATCGCTGCACAAGTTTTGGTTTTCCCTCTTAGTATTTTTTACTTTAATCAGTTTGCAAATTCTTTTCTCATCAGCTCATTGTTTGTTGTTCAATTTGCCATCATTATTTTGGTAAGCGGCCTGATTTTATTGCTTCTTGAATTTGCCGGCTTGGCCATCATCAATGAGAAACTTTTGGTCCCGATATTGGATTTCGTTTTAGATGCCTTTAAAGGACTGATCCATTGGGTTCAGGAATTGCCATACAGTGTATCTGAAAATTTATGGTTGGACCAAGTACAAATGTTTTTGTTGTATGCCTGCATTATTTCAGGTATGTTTTATCTAAAGCAGGGGCGTAAATTCACTTATCTAGGCATGGTGTTTCTCTTTTTGTTATTGAATTACACAGTGGCTGATACAATCAACAAACGAAAGCAGCACGTTGCATACATATACGATGCTAAAGAACTCTGCATAGATGTCATCGTTGGTAAAAGAGTTTTTCATTTGGGGAATATGGATAGAGAAAATGCAGGCTTTATATATTCAAGAAATCGATTGTCGCATTCCATAGACATTGATTATGATCTGTCCTATAACTCCTATAATTCTTTTGAACATAGGGATGGGATATTAAGATTGGGCAGTAAGATTCTCGCTTTCGCAAATATTGAAACTTTTGATTTGATAAGAAAGGATCAAAAAATAGATTATGTTTTAGTGACCGATGGAAATACTGAATTGATGAAATTGACTGTTGATCAATTGTGTGAGTCGGAAATAATCATCGATGGGAGCATCAAGTTTTGGGAGATAGAAAAGTTCTTGACTTATGCTGAAGAGAATGGATTGAATGTCTACAATATCAAAACAAAGGGAGCTAAGAAAATCGAATTTTGATATAGATTCTATTCTTTGTTTGCCAATTGCCCGCAAGCAGCATCTATGTCTTTTCCTCTACTTCTTCTGAGTGTACAGACCACATCTTGCTTCTTAAGGTAATTCATAAAATCATCGATGCGATGTGCGTCAGACTTTGAAAACTCAGACCCATCGATTGGGTTGTATTCAATGATGTTTACTTTTACGGGAAATCGTTTGCAAAGTTTCACAAGATGCTTTGCATCTAAGATGGAATCGTTGAATCTTTGGAATGCAATGTATTCGTAACTGATTTTGTTTTTGGTCTTATTGTAAAAGTACTCCAAGGCGTCCATTAAGTTCTCAAGATTATTGGACTCGTTGATGGGCATTATGGAATCTCTTTTCTTATCATCCGCAGCATGTAGTGATAAAGCAAGATTAAATTTTACTTCATCATCTGCCAGCTTCATAATCATTTTGGCAATACCTGCTGTACTAACGGTGATACGTCTTGGAGACATATTGAGACCTTCTTCACTGGTGATTAATTCTATACTCTTCATCACATTTGCGTAAGCGAGTAAGGGCTCACCCATACCCATGTAGACAATGTTACTTAAAGGTGTATCAAAATGCTCAAGGGATTGCTCGTTGACCATGGTAACTTGATCATAGATTTCTCCAGGATCTAAGTTTCTCATTCTTTTCATCTTACCCGTCGCGCAGAAACTACATGTAAGACTACATCCCACTTGTGAGGAAACACATACGGTAAAACGTTTATCGCGCGGAACGGGAATTAATACAGATTCAATAAGATGTTCATCATGAAGCTTGAATCTTGTTTTGATGGTACCATCATTGCTTTTTTGAATGAGGTTGGTTCTTATCCTCTGGATGGTGTGTGATTCAGAAAGTTGCTCTCTCAGGTTTTTGGAGAGATTGGTCATTTCATCAAAGGAATTTGCTCCTTTCTCCCACAGCCATTGATAGATTTGTTTTCCAGTATAGGGTTTGGCCCCATACTCAGCAGCAAGCTCAATCAATTGAGCTTTGGTCAATAACCTTATATCTTTCTTATTATCGCTGATGTTGTACTTTGTCTATCTGTTAAACAGTAACAATCGTACCAACGTTCTCTCCTTCAATAATTTTTGCCAAGTTTCCTGTTTCGTTGATGTCGAAAACGATGATAGGCAGATTATTTTCTTTACAGAGTGTAAACGCGGTCATATCCATGACTTGCAGTCCTGCTGAAATAACTTCTTGGAAAGTCACTGATTCGTATTTTATGGCATCCTCATTTTTCAATGGATCTTTGTCGTAGATACCATCGACTCGGGTTCCTTTTAAGATTACATCTGCACCTATTTCGTTGGCTCTAAGTGCTGCGGCAGAATCAGTTGTAAAGTATGGACTACCAGTCCCAGCTGCAAAGATCACTACTCTCCCCTTTTCAAGATGTCTAATGGCTCTGCGCTTGATATATGGTTCTGCAATTTGGACCATTTGGACAGCAGAGATTAGTCGGGTGAATACGTTTAGGCTTTCGAGTACCGACTGTAGGGCAAGGCCATTGATACAGGTCGCCAACATACCCATATAATCACCTTGTACTCTTCCAATGCTATTTTCAACAGCATTAAGGCCACGGAAGATGTTACCTCCACCAATAACGATAGCCACTTCGATTCTTCGATCGACTAGGTTCTTTATTTCTTCAGCGTAGTGTTTGAGTTTATCGGCATCGATACCGAAACCATCTTCACCCATCAAGGCTTCTCCGCTTAGTTTTAAAAGAACTCTTTTGTATTTATAAATCATGAGGCAACTTTGTGCATAGATACAAAAAAAGCGACTTTAAATTAAAGTCGCTTTTTATAAAAATTTATCCTAGTTCAATGTGTTTGAATGATGTTATGGTCAAGTCGGCATGGATGCTCTGCAGATATTGCGTAACTGATTGTTTGCTTTCTTTAACATACGCTTGATTCAACAAAGTAGATTGCTTGTAGAATTTACCAAGTTTACCCATTGCAATTTTTTCAATCATTGCTTCAGGCTTCCCTTCTTGTCTTGCCATTTCTTTTCCTAACTCGATTTCTTTTTCTACGATAGATGGATCTACATTGTCTTTATCCAAAGCTACAGGTCTCATCGCTGCAACTTGCATCGCGATATTTTTTCCTGCTTCTTCATACTGCGGTCCTTCAAGATTCAATGCAACAAGAACACCTGCTCTGTATCCCATGTGAATGTAAGGAAGAACTTGTCCTTCTCCAGCTGCAGTTTCAATCTTCATGTAACTGCTTAAGTCGATCTTCTCACCGATAACACCAGTCTGCTCGATTACCTTTTCTCCGATGGTCATACCATCACCAAAAGGAAGTGCTTTAAGTGCTTCTGCATCAGCAGGAAGATTTTTCAAAGCAACATCTGCCATCGTATCAGCCAACTTAATGAAAGCTTCTCCTTTAGCAACAAAGTCAGTTTCACAAGATAATCTTACTACAACACCATTGTTTTTGTTATGTGAAGTCTTTGCAATTACAACTCCTTCTTTCGCTTCTCTATCTGCTCTTTTGATAGAAAGTTTCTGACCTTTCAATCTTAAGATTTCAATTGCTTTTTCAAAATCACCTTCAGATTCTGTCAGTGCTTTTTTGCAATCCATCATTCCAGCTCCAGTCTGATCTCTCAGTGCTTTTACGTCTGACGCTTTAATGCTCATTGTTAATTATTTTTCTGTTAATTAAAGTTTGAATTCTGTTGATTAAGATTTTTTCATCTTTTCTCTATCCGATAATCCTTCTTTGATACAACCTGTCAAGTACTTAGTAATAATACCGATTGACTTTGACGCATCATCGTTGGCTGGAATAGGGTAATCAACTGTATTTGGGTTAGAGTTTGTATCAACCATTGCAAAAATCTTGATCCCAAGTTTTTTAGCTTCAGCAATAGCGATGTGCTCGTAGTGAGTATCTACAATAAAGATTGCGTTTGGCAATCTATTGATGTTTGCGATACCACCCAATACTTTTTCAAGTTTGTTTCTTTCTCTCGTAAGAGTCAATCTTTCTTTCTTAGTGATAGAAAGGTTAGCGTCAGCCAACATCTTGTCGATGTTGTTCATCTTCTTGATTGATCTTTTGATTGTAGAAAAGTTGGTCATCATTCCTCCCAACCATCTTTCTGTTACATATGGCATTGCTACTCCTCTCGCTTCAGAAGAAACGATTTCTTTCGCTTGCTTTTTTGTAGCAACAAACATGATCTTCTTTCCTTGCTTCGCCATTTGCTTCATCACTTCACCAGCTTCTACTAGTTTGTCAGAAGTACGATTAAGGTCGATGATATGAATTCCTTTTCTTTCTTGGAAGATGTAAGGTAACATCTTTGGATTCCATTTTCTTTTCAAATGTCCAAAGTGCACTCCTGCATCCAATAACTCATTATATGTAGGTATGTTCATTTTCGAAATAATTTTTAAATAATTGAATAAGGAGATTAACGCTTTGAGAACTGGAAGCTCTTTCTTGCTTTTGGTTTACCAAATTTCTTTCTCTCCACTTTACGTGCATCTCTAGTCAAATATTTTTTATCCTTTAGAGGTTTTCTGTAGTCAGCGTTCACTTTTACAAGTGCTCTTGAAATTCCCAATCTGATTGCTTCAGATTGTCCTTTAAAACCACCGCCATTTACATTTACTTTGATGTCATACTGATCAGTAAGTTCCAAAGTTTCAAATGGATCTGTGATGTTAAATTGGATATTCCCTGTTGGGAAGTATTCCTTAAAGTCTTTCCCATTGATCATGTACTTACCAGAACCTTGAGAAAGGTATACTCTTGCTACAGAAGCTTTTCTTCTTCCTATTGTATTAATTACCTCCATCTTATAGTGTTAACTCTTGAGGGTTTTGCGCACCATGCGGGTGTTCGCTACCTGTATAAATAAATAATTTTTTAATCTGAGCTCTTCCTAGTTTTGACTTAGGAATCATTCCTCTTACCGCTTTTTCGACGATATCTGTAGGCTTCTTAGCCAACATTTCTTCAGCAGTTCTCTTCTTAAGACCACCTGTATATCCAGAATATCTTTGGTAGATTTTATCCTTCATTTTGTTACCAGTGAATCTTACTTTGTCTGCATTCAATACGATCACGTAATCACCAGTATCGATGTTTGGTGTGTATGACGGCTTGTGCTTACCTCTCAATACCATGGCAATCTTGGTAGCCATACGGCCAACAATCTGTCCTTCTGCATCGATTACATGCCATTTCTTCTCAATTTCAGAAGGCTTGGCGATAAGCGTTTTATAACTTAATGTTTTCACAAAAAAAGTTTTTTAATGTAATAAAAACGCGCTCTTGTTGAGCGGTTGGCAAAAGTATGTTTTATACAATTGATAGGCAAGGATTCTAGGTAAATATTTTTCTTCAACCTCTATAACTCACTGATAATCAGCGTTATTTTCGCAACTTTTTTGAAACAAAGAATAATATTTGGCCAGAATTGATGTGATTTGGCCTTTTTGCTTGCGCAAATGTGGCTTTGGGAGGTCTTATTTTAAAAAAATAAATTTACTAAATGGTTTACCCCTCATCTTAATTAGCGTGTAGGATCTTTCGAAAGCAAATGGTCATAATCAGAAATATAGATTTCAGAAAGACTTTGACTTGGATCTCGATTAAAAAGAACCTGAATTACAACAAATAAAGCTTCAGCATCATGTCGGATCCTTTAGTAAAATCCATACATGATTTATATATTTCTAGTTACAATAAGAAGCTACATATTGAAATGCCTTATCAAATCCAAGTTCCGCGGAACTTCTAACATCCGCACATGCTTTTTCATTTTGACCTAACTTGGCATATGAGTTAGATCGATTGAATAGAGCTTCGGCATGCTTTGGGTTCATTGCTATCAGTGCATCCAAACTCTTAAGTGATTCACCGTAAGAGCTAGCATTAAAATAACAAATACCTGCATTTAAATAGTGGCTTTCTACTTCCGGTTCCGCTTTCATAAGCAGTGCAAAAGCATTTGCGGCAGCGGGATAATCTTTACTTTTTACTCCATTACTTGCTAGATTTTTTAGGGATGAAACGTGCATCGGATCAATCGCCAATGCTGCTTTAAAATCATCCATTGCTGCTTCGGCATTATCCATCTTACTATGGATAAGTGCTCTGTTGTAATATCCTTCCACTGTAGGATCTGCTTCGATGTAGCTTGTAAAATCAGGAATTGCCATATCGTACTTCTCCAACTTGCTGAATGACATACCTCTATAATAAAGCGCTTTAGGGTAATCAGCATTGAGATCATATGCCAAAGTAAATGCATTGGCTGCATCGATATAATTGGCCAATTGATAATAGCATACACCTGAGTTATAATGTGTCTTTGAATTATCGGGATCCAATTTAGAAGCTTCTGTAAAGTCTTCGATCGCTTTTTCTAGGTTTTTATCCTGCATCTGGATGTATCCTCTATAATAATATGCATCATAGATTTCTGGATCGTGTTTTATGGCTCTCGTAAAGTCAACAAGGGCATCTTGATAATTCTTATTTTTCATTTTCACATAACCCAAATAGTAATGTGCTTTTGCATATTCTGGGGTTATTGAAATGGTTTTTGTAAAATCAGCAGCAGCGGCATCATAATTCTTCAATCTTAAACTAGCTGTTCCTCTATTATAATAAGCCTTATCATAGGTGGGATCAGCGGCAATAGCCTTCCCATACTCAACAACGGCACCTTCATAATCTTTAATCTTTACCTTTTCTACAGCAGCGTTGTACGCTTTGATGCATTCTGCATTCTGAGCGGTAAGGAAAGGCATTGAAATGAACAATAACAAGGATAATTGTAATAACTTCATGTATTGGTATTTTTAATTACGAATGTAAAAATGATTTAAAACATCCACTATTTTCCTAAATAGACATCTTTATTTCATTTTACAAGACTTTAACGACACTAAACCTTTAGTAGGTATACATGTTTAAGAATTTATATTTTTGGTATTAAATTTTAACTGATCGAAAAGAAATCTAACATTATAAAAGACCCTACAGCTTCTTCAAGAAAACTGGACCATATCAATCTAGCATTTGAATCTGCTATTAAATCATCTATGCTCGATACTCGATTCATTTATGAACCGATGCTGTCTCCGTTACCTGGAACAAAAGAAGGCGATCTCAGGAGTTTTGGTGGAAGGACAATGAAATATCCTATCTGGGTATCCTCAATGACTGGAGGCACTGAACTTGCCAATAAAATCAATAAACGATTATCAAAAATTTGTGGTCAATATGGTTTAGCTATGGGCTTAGGTTCATGCAGACAATTATTGGATAGTGATGAATATCTTAATGATTTCACTGTAAGAAACTTGATGCCTGACCAACCATTATTTGCCAATCTAGGGATTGCTCAAGTTGAAGAATTACTTAAAAACAATGAGACACATAAGATAGATGCACTGTTAAGTAAATTAGAAGCTGACGGATTGATCATACATGTTAACCCTCTACAAGAATGGTTACAGCCAGAAGGTGACAAAATATATGTAGCCCCAATTGACACCATTAAGTCTTTGTTGGCTATTGCCAAATACCCAATTATTGTAAAGGAAGTCGGGCAAGGTTTTGGTAAGGAAAGTATGAAGGCTCTTTTAAGTTTGCCCTTGGAAGCAGTAGATTTTGCCGCAAATGGAGGTACCAATTTTTCAAAGATTGAATTGTCCCGTTCGGAGAAACTTAAGAAGGAAGTTTACATGCAAGTCTCTAACCTAGGACACGATGCAAAAAGTATGGTTCAATGGGCCAATGAAATTATTTCTGAAGGTGCAGAAGTAAAAGCCAAACAGCTTATTATTTCTGGCGGTATTAAAAATTTTCTAGATGGCTTTTATCATATACATCTTGCCAATATAGAAAGTAGTTATGCCATGGCGTCTGGATTTCTAAAATATGCAATGGAAAGTGAAGAGGAACTCGATCAGTTTGTCCAACTTCAATTAAAGGGTTACGACATGGCGCAAGCTATGCTAAGAATAAATAAATGAAAGAAGAAAATCAAAAGAAGATAAGTGGATTCTCTTCCATGCGAAAGCGGGATAAAATCAAATGGATTGCAAAGAATTTCTTTAAAGATCCAGATGTGGTTATCAAAGAATTGTCCAGCTATTGGCATAGCAATGACGACCAGCAAAAAATTCTGGATGGGTTTAGTGAAAATACCATAAGCAACTTCCCAATGCCTTTCGGAGTAGCGCCTAACTTCTTGATCGATGGAAAAACTTATTGTGTTCCGATGGTTACTGAAGAAAGTTCGGTAGTCGCAGCGGCTTCTTCGGCGGCAAAATTTTGGATGGATAGAGGCGGAATCCAAACAGAAATCATCGATACCGTTAAACTGGGCCAGGTCCATTTCTTTTGGTATGATGATCCAGCCATTCTTCTAAAGCACTTTGATGGGGCGAAAGAAAAGATGTTGGAAAACACATCTGACATTGCTTCAAACATGGTAAAAAGAGGGGGTGGGATTACTGATATTGAACTCTTGGATTTTACAGATAAGAAAAAGAACTACTACCAACTTAAGGCGTCCTTTCAAACATGTGATTCTATGGGTGCAAATTTCATCAACACCTGTTTGGAAGAATTTGCGCAAAGCATGACAAGTTACTATCAAAACATTTCAGGAAAAGACGATTGTATTGAGATCATCATGAGTATTCTCTCCAACTATACACCTGAATGCAGAGTCAAAGCATGGGTAGAATGTCCGATTTCAGCATTGGGGGAATTCAAGGGATCGATGACAGCGGAAGTTTTTGCCACTCGATTTAACGATGCCATTGAGATCGCAGAAATAGATCAATATCGTGCGACTACCCACAACAAAGGAATTTATAATGGGATAGATTCTGTAATTATAGCTACTGGAAATGATTTTAGAGCTATCGAATCTTGCGGCCACACCTATGCGTCAGAAAATGGATATTCGAGTCTTTCCCATTGCTCGATTGATAATAACACCTTCAAGTTTTGGCTTGATGTTCCAATGGCGGTTGGTACTGTCGGAGGACTGACCAGTCTACACCCTATCGCAAAAAGAAGTCTTGAATTGCTTGAAAATCCTAGTGCAAAAGAATTGATGAGTATTGTTGCGGCTACGGGTCTCGCACAAAATTTTTCAGCAATCAGATCTTTGGTTACAACTGGGATTCAAGAAGGCCATATGAAAATGCACTTAAAAAATATTCTAAGGCACCTTGAAGCGACTGATCGAGAATATGAAAGCGCATGTTTGTATTTTAAAGATAGAGTAGTATCTTTCGGTTCCGTAAGGGATTTCCTCCAAAAAAACCGACAATCAATCTCCTAAATTTAGGGTTATAGCATTTAGAACAAAACAAAACTTTTAGCTTATCGCTACTGAATATTTTGGACGAGGAAAATTATTACTCACTGGAGAGTACGCTGTTGTCGATGGCGCTAAATCTCTAGCGCTTCCTTCTAAGCTAGGACAAAAGCTAATTATCACCAATCAACGTAGTTCTGATTTAAGCTGGAAAAGCTTTGATGTAGAGAATAATTGCTGGTTTGAGGCAAAAATCTCGTTTTTCGACTTCTCTGTTCTTAAAACAACCAATGATAAACAAGCGGAATATCTTACCAAACTATTTAAAGCAGCGGTTAGATTAAATTCTGATTTCTTATCTAAATGGAGTGGATTTAAAGTACAAACCAAGCTTGATTTTCCATTGACTTGGGGCTTAGGATCTAGTTCTACCCTTACCCACTTAATCGCAAAATGGGCTGATATTAACCCACTTTTACTTCATTTTAAGGTTTCCAACGGTTCTGGCTATGATGTAGCTGCTGCTGGTGTAGACCTTCCTTTGGTTTACGAATTGAATGAAGATTCGGTTAATTTCACGGAAGTTGATATCGAATGGCCTTTTGTCGATCAACTTTATTTTGTCCATCTGAACAGAAAACAAAGTTCGGAAGCAGGACTTAAGTATTACCTTAAAAATGCAAAAGGCAGAAAACAACTAGCGAAAGATCTTAGTTCGATCACAAATGAGGTAATAGATTGTACTACACTTGGGTCATTTGAAAAATTATTGAAAGCCCATGAAGAAATGGTCTCCAAGAGCTTGATGCTTTCACCAATGGGCAAGGAATTCTTTTCAGATTATTGGGGAGCGATCAAATCATTGGGTGCATGGGGAGGCGACTTTGTCTTAGCAACTAGTAACAGACCAGAAGCCGAAACCAAAGAATATTTCAGAATGAAAGGCTATAAAACTGTATTGAATTTCAACCAACTGTTTGAATTCCACGCAATCCCAAGTAAGGTTTAGTCATTTTAACAAGATTTTATCGATTTGATATTACATTTTTTTGTAATATAATAATCATGGCAAGTTCATAAATATTAACTTTGCGCCATGATAAATTCTACACTAAAAGTTTATAACAGTCTCACAAGGAAGAAGGAGACATTCAAATCTATCAATGAAGGGTATATAGGTATGTACGTCTGCGGACCTACTGTCTATAATGATGTGCATTTAGGAAATTGCAGAACGTTTGTTTCATTTGATATCATCTATAGATACTTATTGTATTCAGGTTATAAAGTTAGGTACGTAAGAAACATTACAGATGTAGGTCATTTACTGGATGATGGTGAAGATAGAATATTGAAAGGAGCAAGACTTGAGCAGCTCGAGCCTATGGAAATTGTACAAAAGTACACCAATGGATTCCATCACATGATGAGCATATTCAATACCAAAAAACCTAGTATTGAGCCTCGTGCTACAGGACACATCATCGAGCAAATCGAAATGGTTCAACAGATAATTGATAATGGCTACGGTTACGAGAAAAATGGTTCTGTCTATTTTGATACAATTAAATATGCCAACGAAGGGAAAGGATATGGAGATTTATCTGGACGTATCATAGAAGATCTTCTCAATGAAACGAGAGATAACTTAAAAAACCAAAGTGAAAAAAATCACCCATCTGATTTTGCGATTTGGATGAAAGCTGCTCCGGAGCATATTATGAAATGGGAAAGTCCTTGGTCAGTGGGTTTCCCTGGATGGCACTTGGAATGTTCGGCAATGAGCACCAAGTATCTTGGAAACAATTTTGACATTCATGGTGGAGGAAATGATCTTAAATTTCCACACCACGAAAATGAAATAGCTCAGAATATGGGTTCATGTAATTGCCAGCCAGCAAACTATTGGTTGCATACCAACATGTTGTTGATGAATGGCAAGAAGATGTCCAAAAGTGACGGGAACACCATTTCTCCTGAAGAACTTTTCTCAGGAGATAGTCCGCATGTTACCAAAGGATATACCCCGATGGCAGTTAAGTTTTTCTTTTTACAGTCTCACTATAGTTCGCCAAATGATCTTACCGACGGGGCGCTACTTGCGGCAGAAAAAGGATACTCTAGATTAATGCAAGCCAACAAAACTCTCGAAAAATTATCTACAACCGGAGCTGGCAATAGTCTTGATGCTGAAATCAATGATATCATCAAAGGTGCGTTTGATGACATGGATGATGACTTCAATACACCAAGAGCCTTGGCGAGAATGTTTGAATTGGTTACCAAGATTAATAGTTTAAAAGAAGGTCATCTAGATATAAATCAAGTGAGTCAAGAAACACTTGATAATTTAAAAAAGACATTCCATGATTTCTTGTTTGACATTTTTGGATTACAAGATGAACAAGCTGCAGCAGGAGGAGATTCAAAAGCCTTAGATGGATTGATGGAATTGATCATCGAATTAAGACAAGGAGCGAGAGAAAGTAAAGATTGGGGAACAGCAGATAAGATACGAGATAAGCTGAAGGAGTTAAATATTCAAGTGAAGGATGGTAAAGACGAAACAGGTTGGACCATAAACTAAAAACCATGAAGCAATTATTGAAAATATGCTCAGTCTTAATTACAATTGTTTTATTTCAAGCTTGTGGTTCGGACAATAAAGCTACTGTTAGCAAACCTCAGCCAGTAAATACACCGAGTGCAGCTCCTGTAAAAATTCCTGCCTTCATCGCAGATTCTAGTTATGTTTTCATTGAAAAGCAATTAAACTTTGGAACGAGGGTTCCTGGAACTGAGACACATAAAGCATGTAAGGAATGGTTGGTAAAAAAGTTTAAAGGTTATGGAGCGGACGTGATTGAGCAAGATTTTACAGCGGACTTTCCTAATGGAGAAAGTGCCGCCTCAACCAACATCATAGCGCAATTTAATCCTAAAATGAATAAGCGAGTTATTCTTGCTGCGCATTGGGATACACGAATGTTTGGCGATCAAGATGAAGATCCAAAGATGAGGAACAAGCCAATCCCAGGAGCCGATGATGGAGGAAGTGGCGTAGGTGTTCTCTTAGAGATCGCAAGATTGATAAAAGACAACCCAATTGATATGGGAATTGATATTATTTTATTTGATGCGGAGGATCAAGGAGCGAGCGGTACAAATGATTATTGGTGTTTAGGATCAAAATTTTGGTCTCGGAATAAACATATCAACAATTATTCAGCACAATACGGAATATTATTAGATATGGTAGGGGCAAAAAATCCTACTTTTGGGAAAGATGATGTTTCTAGACAGTTCGCCGGAGCGCAGGTCGAAAAACTTTGGACTTTGGCAGCAAGAATGGGGTATTCTGATATGTTTGTAAATAAAAACACGGGTCAGATAATCGATGACCACGTATATGTGAATACAATAGCCAACATACCAATGTTGGATATCATCAACAGATCACCTAACACAGGTTCGTCGTTTCAAAAGTGCTGGCATACACACTGCGATGATTTAAGTGTGATCAACAAGAGATCGTTAAAAGTTGTAGGCCAAGTGGTTACAGCTGCAATTTATAAAGAGTCAACAGGTAATTTTTAAAACAAAAAAAATGAAGCAAATTTTTACACTATTGGTTATTCTATCCTTAACAGTTGTTGGGTATGGACAGTCATTTAAAAACACTCCACTTATTACAAAAAGAACGGCCGACTGGTGCACACTTTGTGGCTCTTGGGGTTGGGATTTTAAAACAGCCATTTTGGACGAAATCTCTGCAGAAGAGGCAACAGTAGTAATTGCGCACTTTAGTGGTGGATTGGCAAATCCTACAAGTACAGCAATCACATCACAGTTGGGTGGATTTGGTCAGCCAATATATTTCCTAAATTCAAATAACATCAATGCGTCATCAGGAAACTGGGACGATAGATTGGTTGATCTAAAGACCAGCGTCACAATGATGAATACAGAAATTCCAAATTTTGGAATTGACTTGCACGGATTTTTTGGTGCTTCTTCAAATGAAGTTGTTGCTGAGATTGATTTATATGTAAATCAAGCTGTAGAAGGAGAATTCTATATTGGCACTTACTTATTAGATAACAAATTGATTAGTTTCCAATCAGGTAGTAGTGCTGGAGGTGCTAATGCAGAACACAAAAAAGTATTGCTTGATGAATTTAGTGGAGAACCATTTGGTAGAGCAATCGGAAATGGACCTATCTTGGAAGGAGTGATGAATTTTAATATCGCAACTACTTTCGATGCCGTGCCAGCAGAAAGAACAGATATTGCTGTAATTATCTGGGAAAAAATTGGTGATGACTATACAATTGTAAATACTGCTGTAGTAGAAGACATACAATTGTTATCAAGCACAAACGACTTTAATTGGGTAACTGAAGCTTCTGCTAGATACTTCAATAATGAAATAAATATTGCTTTGCAGAGTGAAGAAGCAATTGGTGATTACCAATTAAGAATAATCGATATGAATGGAAGAGTTGTCTCTGAAGATCAAGGAAATACAGTAGACAATAATGTAAATATTCAAGTTGATGCAGGCTTATTGACTAGTGGAAATTACTTTGTAAATTTCTTATCTAGCAATGGAATCTGGTCAGAGAAAGTAATCGTTTTAAAATAAATTGAATTATAAACTTGCATCTTAAATTTTAAAGCCCATACCTTTGGGTACTTAAAAAGTAAATGAATACAATTAACAAAAATATCAGTTCAGTTTTAATTTCATCAAGCGATGCTTGTATGATGTGCTGCTGCTGTTGTTTTACTTCCGCTACAAGGCAGATGCGTTAATTGATATAGATAAACAAGTATTAATAAAAAAGCTGAAGCCTTTAGGTTTCGGCTTTTTTGTTTTTCAGCCCTAGCCTATTCTTCAGCTCATTGTAAATTTTAAAACAAATTAAACATGAGCAATCAAACTTATCACTTCGAGACTTTGCAACTTCATGCTGGACAAGAAGTTGATCCAACTACAAAAAGTAGAGCGGTTCCAATTTATCAAACAACATCTTACACTTTTGATGATTCCAAACATGCAGCCAATCTATTTGGCTTAAAGGAATTTGGTAATATTTACACGCGGATCATGAATCCAACAACCGATGTTTTTGAAAAAAGAATTGCCGCATTAGAAGGTGGTACTTATGCGGTTGCAACGGCATCAGGAAAAGCGGCACAGTTCATTGCTTTGAACAACATCCTCACAACGGGAGACAGTTTTGTTTCATCATCCTATCTATACGGCGGAAGTTACAATCAATTTAAAAATACATTTAAGAGATTGGGGATAGAGGCAAGATTTGCGGAAGGCAACAATCTTGAAAGTTTTGAATCACTGATCGATGAAACAACCAAGGCCTTGTATGTTGAAAGTATTGGAAACCCAAGATTTGCTGTCCCTGACTTTGAGTACTTGGTAAAGTTGGCTCAAAAGTATGATATTCCCTTGGTGGTCGACAATACATTTGGAGCAGGGGGATATTTGGTAAAACCTATTGAGCTTGGCGCAAATGTGGTTGTCGAGTCCGCGACCAAATGGATCGGTGGTCATGGTACCACTATTGGAGGAATCATTGTTGATGGAGGAAATTATAATTGGGGGAACGGAAAATTTCCACAGTTTTCTGAACCGGCAGCAGGCTACCATGGATTGGTTTTTTCAGAGGTTTTTGGTGAAGGAAATGAACTTGGCTTGCCTAATGTTGCATTTGGAATCAGAGCTCGGGTTGAAGGGCTTAGGGATTTTGGTCCAGCCATAAGTCCATTTAATTCTTTCTTATTGCTTCAAGGATTGGAGACACTTTCTTTAAGAGTGGATAGGACCGTTGAAAATGCGATTGCATTGGCAGAGTGGTTAGAAACAAAGGACGAAGTTGTATGGGTTAATTATCCTGGACTAAAAAGCAACCCAGAGTACGATACTGCAACCAAATATCTAAAAAAAGGATTTGGGGGTGTATTGAGTTTTAAACTAAAAGGAGGAAAAGAAAATGCCGATAACTTCATTGACAATGTCAATTTGATATCTCATGTTGCCAATGTTGGTGATGTAAAAACATTGATCATCCACCCAAGTTCAACAACCCACGAACAATTATCAGAAGCTGATCAAAGAGCTGCGGGAGTAGAACCAGGCTTACTAAGACTTTCCGTTGGTATTGAAAATATTACTGATCTAAAAAGCGATTTAGATTATGCTTTTTCTCAAGTATTTGCAAACAACACAATCAAAGTATAAGGTGCATAAATAGTCATAAAAAATTTAGTGCAATTAAGTTTTTATTGTTTGGTTAGAATTTATGCGGGCGCATAAGTTTATTGAATGGGCGGCCTAAATGGCCGCCTTTTTTATGCCATCTCATAAATTCGGTGTAGGCAAATATGATTTTTTCAACTATATATTCAGTCTTATTTCTATCTGCAATTTTTAAAAGAGGGATAGTGTTTTAAAAACTCAAACATATTTTACAAATGGTAAGGAATCAGCTATGTACAAATTCATCACAAGATTAGGTATGAAAATTTTAATATTTACCTTTTTACAATGATAAAATCAGTTAGATCATCAGTTAAATAATGTAATGGAGCGATACATTTTGATTTGTTTAAAATATTTACAATTGATCTTTTTCAATTAATAAAATTTAAAATAATACCGCTCCATTTACACCCTTTATAAATTATCATCATTTTAAAAATCAATTTTATCGCAGATGAATTATCGATAATTTTCAACATATAGAATCAATGTGCGATCCACATGTCTGAAATACCTGTTAATATTATCAACTCAAACATCTGCTAAAAGATAACTTGACAGAATCATTATAGGATTGTCAGCATTTAAAATGACAGTGTAAATTTAATCCAAGAACAATGTATATGTATAATTTCCCCTTATAGCATATTAACACAATAAGGCACTAGTCGCTTGGACTACATTTAATTCATCATTTCTATAACTAGTTTCTCTGGATTTCCCTTTCTTCTTGGGTGGGGAAACTAAGCGCTCCGCTGCTATATGTCGAGTCAAAGGTTTTTACACATGAGTATACTTGGGAGAGTCCACTGATAACTTGCTCTTTGGTTAGTTCAGTAAGTGGATGTATAAAGGCCGACCACAAAATGCCATCTGAGATTGAATATCTAACATCTAAGGCTGTATGAAAATTTGCTTCCATACATCTCATGATTTGTTCATCGTTTAGGTTTTCTGCTTTTTCAACGGGGGATATTATTCGCATACGGTTGTTGACTTCATCTGTAATGCACAAAAATACTATTGAATCGATAACGAATTGCCAACTACCATTTGCACCTTCGATTTCATCACTAAAGGTATAAATTATGGCATTTAGTTTTTCATTGTTCATATCCTGAGCATTTATATTTTTAGCACAGAAGCATAAAAAAAAGAATGGAATTAATATTCTAAAAGTCATTGTTCGCATTTTTAAAAGCAGATATCATTCACTAAGCATTAATATAATACTTATTTGATCTCTTTTAACCTTTATTCATCCAATAATTTCGAACAAGTATTCTTACATTTTATTTTACCATAATGAACATTAAGCATTTTTATTTGCATTAGCAAAGTAGCATAGTCTTGTTTGGCCGATTCCAAAAAAACCAACAAAATAAAGATGTTGTTGGTTCAGCAGACTTTACCTTTGATAAAATGATGTTGACCATCCTCCATAAGCGATGTGAAATTGTCATCTAGCTGGTAATACTTTGCGACAAAGAGAAGATATTCATTTTCTAATCTGGTTAATGTCAATTGGAAAATTATTGTAAGTTTCATCCTTTTTTCGCTTGCGCAAATAAATATAGAAAAGAGGCTTCAAAATTATTCTGAAGCCTCTTATGCTTTGAGGGATTTAATTCGTTGGGCAATCGACAAAGTATGTTTCCAATGCGCCATTGTCTGAAATTCTTACACGATAGCAATTTCCTGTAGGTGATTTCATCACCACTCCAAGGTAATTGCTATTGACATATACATCACCGCCAAGTACTTCAAGACCTACGGTAAAATTGGTAGTGGCTTGGCAAGCGTCTCCGATTCCATCTCCATTGGCATCTCCTTGTCCAGGATTGCTCATGACTGGACAGTTATCACAGGCATCACCAATTCCGTCAAAATCGATATCGCCTTGATCTACATTGGATTGGCTGACACAATTGTCGTTGTCATCAATGATGCCATCAAAGTCAGCATCTGGACAAGAATCAAAAACATCAACAAGGTTGATGCATCCAGCATCATTTCCAGATACATTGGTTCCTAGTATTATGTTCTTTTTAACAAGATTTGGGATGAAGCAACAATCAGATAGACTTGGGTTGTTGTTTATATTAAGTGCAGCAATCAATAAAGTACTTTCCAATGCACTTAGATCTGACAAGGATGCATTGTTGTTTAAGTTTGTAGACTCACTAATCACTTTTAAAGATTGTAAATCAGATAGACTCGTCAAATTTGGTTCGTTGGTAATACTTATATTAGCTACACCTTCTAAATCATTTAAGAAATCCAATGAAGTAAACGCATTGTTCTGCAGCAAGAGAAGTTGAACATTTTTCAAATTTTGTCCTCCTGATAGGGAGGTAATCAATGGGTTGTCAGCAAACCA
>CALFDU010000117.1 GCA_937950315.1 uncultured Saprospiraceae bacterium
CGATGGGTTTGCCGCTGAGAAAATGAACTATACTGGTTTTGTTTTTATAGGCTTGATTAAGGTTGACGGCGAGCCGTATGTGATTGAGTACAATTGCCGTATGGGAGATCCTGAAACGGAAGTAGTAGTACCTCGTATCGAATCTGATCTCATGGAACACATTGATGCTTGCTTTAATGGAAATTTAGCTACTCAAGAAATCAAATTGAATCCCCAATCGGCGACGACTGTCATGATGGTTTCAGGTGGATATCCTGAAGCTTATGAAAAAGGTAAAGAGATCACAATTCCTTCCGATCTTCCTTCAAGTTTGATCTTTCAAGCTGGAACAAAAATGGAAAATGGAAAGTTATTGACCAATGGCGGAAGAGTGATTGCCGTTACCTCCTTTGATGATGACTTTAAATCGGCTGTAGCCAACTCATTGAGCATTGCAGATAAGATCATGTTTGATAAAAAGAATTTCAGAAGAGATATAGGTTTTGACCTCTAAATGAAATACAATAGCAAAGAAATACTAGAAATAACTAAAGCGAAGTTGCTAAATAAGTCTCTGATAGTCAACGATTTAAGATCTGTTGATTACGATACGAGAAAAATATTTGATGGAGTGCAATCTTTGTTTATATCCTTCAATGGAAATAATACTGACGGTCATAAATACATAGGTAGTGCTTATGAAAAAGGAGTTCGCGACTTTATTGTAACCGATGAAAACCTTGCAATAAATCAATTTGAAAACGCTAATTTTTATCTTGTTGATTCGCCATATTCAGCTGTTCAATCCATTGCAGGACATCACAGAAATCAGTTTAAGATTCCCGTTATTGCCATTACGGGTAGCAACGGTAAAACCATCGTCAAGGAATGGTTAAGTCAATGTCTCTCACGCCTACATAAAGTTGTGAAAAGCCCCGTGAGTTTTAATTCGCAACTAGGAACAGCCTTGTCTCTTTTGTTGATTGATGAAAGCCACGAAATTGCCATCATCGAAGCCGGTGTTTCTAAATTTGGCGAAATGCAAAATCTAGAAAAAATCATCCAACCTGATATTGGGATTTTTACCAATATTGGTGATGCGCATAGTGCGGGGTTTAATTCAAGGCAAGAAAAATTAGAAGAAAAACTTAGCCTATTTACTGCATGTAAAACAGTTGTTGCAAGTTATGATCAAGCAGAATTAAAAACGACGATTCCAAATATTATTAGCGAAGAAAATCTACTTCCTTGGTCGAGCAAAAAGCTAAATGATTTGTCTCAAGTTTCATATAGTAGAAATAGTGATCATTCTATTATTGGACTTACTTACTTAGGTCAATCCATTCAATTTAAAGCTCCTTTTACCGATGAAGCTTCTCTTGAAAATCTAACCCATGTTATTTTCACATTATTGCATTTACAAATCAATGTAGATGAAATTCAGGCAGGGATCTTAAGTCTAGACAATATCCCAATGAGGCTTGAGTTGAAAGAAGGAATCAACGGTTGCTTGGTGTTGGATGATAGTTATTCCTTTGATATCGAATCATTGAAAATAGGCATTAGAGAATTACATCAGAACGCCAATGGAAGGTTGATTTCATTGATTTTGAGCGATCTGGATACCCAGAATTCTTCTCCACAAGCCTATGAGCAAATTGTAAAAATATTGGAGGAAGTGAAGCCTCATAGATTGTTGCTAATAGGAGAGAAACTTTCATCAAAGTTGGAAGATCAGCATTCAAAATTGCAGTTTCAAACTTTTGAAAATATTGACTTATTTGATCAAGAGTTCTCAGTTGACAATCTTCAGAATGAAATCATCTTAATCAAAGGAGCAAGACAATTTGGTCTCGATTACATTTCTAGAAAGATTAATGCACGACAGAACAAGACAGTCTTGGAAATAGACCTGTTCGCTCTATCTGAAAACATCGATTATTACAGACGGTCCATCAATCCGGACACGGGAATTATGGCCGTCTTAAAAGCATCAGCATATGGGAGTGGATCTCAACAACTGACTGCTTTAATCAACAATAAATCGATTGATATTCTTGCGGTTGCCATCGTAGAGGAAGCAATAGAAATGCGCAAAAGTGGTATCACCAAACCAATCCTAATTTTTAATCCTCATGCGGAAAATTTACCCTTGGTAGCTGAATATGGATTTGATATCGAATTGTCAAATCATTATATGGCAACAGCCTTGTATACATTTGCCGAAAGGCAGAATAAACCAATAAATATCCATTTAAAACTGGATACAGGGATGCATCGGTTGGGTTTTGAAGAAAATGATTTCTCAAGACTTGATGATCTTTTAGATCACCCAAACATAAAAGTCAAAGCCATTTTTTCTCATCTAGCAGCTAGTGACGATGTTGGTGAAGATGGCTTTACAAAAAATCAAATTCAGCGCTTTGAAGATTGGTATGAAATCATAAGTCAACGGCTTGGAGAAAAACCATTAAAACATATTCTTAATACAAGTGGAGCGACTCGGTTTCCTCATGCGCAATATGATTTTGTAAGGATTGGCTTAGGTCTTTATGGGGTTGATTTGATCAATCCAGAAAAGAGTCCTTTGGCGAAAGTCCACAATTTAAAATCATATATCGTTCAAATAAAGAATGTCGAAAAAGGGGAAACGGTAGGCTATGGGAATAGGCTTAGGTTGGATAAATCAGCTAGAATTGCGGTTATTGGTATTGGGTATGCAGATGGATTGATGCGTCGCGCAGGAGAGAACAATTACAAAATATTGATAAATGGTCAGTGTGCAGAGCTGATTGGGAATGTCTGCATGGATTTATGCATGGTAAATATTTCTGAGCTAGAAGGGGTAAAAGAAGGCGATGAAGTCACGATTTTTGGTAAAAATCACCCAATTGAGGGGCTTTCAGCCGCTTGTGGAACCATGCCTTATGAGATTTTAACACGTATCGCCCCAAGAGTTAAACGCGTATACATTCAATAAATTCAGGCTATAATTCGTTGGATTTTTTAAATTTGCACTCCATTTCACATGGATACATTTAAAAAAAAATAACCAAATCTCAAATGATAAGATTTACAATTCTTTTGATTTCTTTATTCTTCTTTTTGGCCAGTTCGGTAGTCGGTCAAGATGATGTGTTGTTTACTGTAAATGGCTCAGAAGTTAATGTTTCGGAATTCGATTATATCTACAATAAGAATAATGGAGAAGAGGCAGATTACTCAGAGCAAAGTTTACAAGAATACCTAGATCTATATGTCAAGTTCAAACTAAAAGTTGAAAAGGCGAAGGAGATGGGTTTAGATACTGTATCAAGGTTACAAAATGAACTAGAGGGATATAGAAAACAACTGGCATCTTCCTACCTAGTAGATAAAGAAGTATCTGAAAAATTGATCAACGAAGTGATGGAAAGATTTAAATCAGATATTGAGGTAAAACACATTTTTGTTGCCAATCCAACCAGTGCTTCTGTCGGCAAAAAACAAGCAGCAGAGGAAAAGATCAATACAATTTATGGTGAGCTGGAAAGAGGGAAGTCCTTTGATGAAATGGCTAAGAAATTGTCTGAAGATAAAAGGTCAGCTTTGAAGGGTGGTTCATTGGGATATTATGTAGCAATGTTGCCGGCTGGTTTTTATGAGTTTGAAAATGCAATGTATACAACGCCGGTTGGCGAATATTCTAAACCAGTTAAATCTAAGCTTGGTCACCACATTGTAAAAGTTGTATCTAAACGACCTGCAAGAGGTCAGATGGAAGTATCTCACATCTTAATCAAGAAAACAGATAAAGGATCAAGAGCGCTGATTGATTCATTGCATACAGAATTAGGCAAAGGACAAGATTTTGGGAAATTGGCAATGGCATATTCTCAAGATCCTAATACAAATACCAAAGCTGGATATTTGGGCTTTTTTGGTATCAATAAATTTGAGCAAGCATTTGAAAATGCTGCCTTTGACTTGAAGAATGATGGAGATTATACCACACCTATCGAAACTCAATTTGGGTACCATGTGATCAAGCGACACTCGAAGAAAAAGATGGTCGATGAAGCAAAGGAAAGAAGAAAAATTCAAGCAACTATTTCTAAAGATGAAAGATTTGAAGCGGCAAAAAAAGCATTGGTTCAAAACATCAAGAAGGAGGTAGGTCTTGAGGAAAATAAGTTGGCACTTCAACAGTTTGCGAACAATCTAGATGAAGAATTTTATTCTTATAAGTGGAAGGTTCCTGAAAATATCGCAGATGTTCATTTATTGAAAATCGGTGACAAATATATGAAGAAGCTCAAGGACTTTGCTGAGTTCTGTAAGAAGGATACCCGCAGTCGATTGAGGTATAACAAGGATACGCCATTGGCTGAATCGGTAGACTTACTTTACGAAAAATATGTTGATGAAAGAATGCTTGCTTATGAGGAGTCAAACCTAGCAAATAAATATCCTGAATTTAAAGCTTTGATGAGAGAGTATGAAGAAGGTATTTTACTTTTCGAAGCGACCAAAATGGAAGTATGGGATAAAGCAAGTCAAGATTCTGTTGGACTTGATAATTTCTACAAAAATAATATGAATAATTACATGTGGGAAGAACGAATTGAAGTAGAAGATTATACCATTAACACGACAGATACTAAGCTTTTAGCCAAAATATTGAAGAAAGGCAAAAAGATGAATACTGAGGAGTTGAAAAACATGTTCAATAAAGATGGTGAGGAAGTGATTGCTACAACTACTAGAATTTTAGAAAAAGATGGAAGAGGTGTTGATTTGATCCCTTGGGGAAATGTAGGAGGAATGACAGAAGTACAAACTGTTCAAGGAGTAAATACATTTACAAAAGTGAAACGAATGATTCCTCCGACCAACAAAACAATGAAAGAGGCTAGAGGTTATATAATTGCTGACTATCAGGACCTTTTGGAAAAGAATTGGATTGAAGAATTGAAGAAGTCATTTGATGTAAATATTGATCAAAAGGTATTTAGATCGTTGATTAAATAATCATTGATTTAGTGGAATCATAAATTGATGAAAAAGGCTTGCATCTATATTGTAACAATTCTTGTTTTATTCGGATGCCAAGCACCGATAGAAGAAGCTAAGACTTTGATTGTAAGTGTTGGAAATGAAAACCTTTATCTAGAAGATTTTCAGGAAATGATTCCACCTAACATGAGTGAATCAGATAGTACAGATGTGGTAAATAATTTGGTTGATAAATGGGTGAAAGAAACCTTGTTTAAAAACCAAGCGGCAAAGAAAGTAGATAACTCAACCATAGAACCCTTAGTGAAAAATTATCGTAATTCACTTTTGGTTCATAACTACGAAAGTATGTTGGTGTCTGAAAATTTAGATACAATAATACAAGATCGTGAGGTTGATAAATACTATGAATTACATAAATTGGATTTTCTATTGTCTGAACCTGCTTATTTGATGTATATGATTTTGATACCCTATGCAGATAAGAGTAATTTTGTCGACAGATGGAAAGAAGAAGCTTGGGAAGAGATTGAATCTGATTGTGAAAAAAATAGATATTGGCATCATATAGAGGATAGTCTTTGGGTAACCAAAAACGAGCTATTTGAATATTTACCAAATGATATTGCTGACGAAGTTACATTGAAAACGGGTTTCTATAAATCAGCAAAAAGGGATAGCATGTACTACATGATTGAGGTTGAAAAAACTTTGAAACCGGGTAAAGAAGCACCAAAATCAATTGTGCGGAAGCAGATTGAAAAATTGATTTTACACAAAAGGACAAGAAGGCTTTTAGAAGATGAGAAAAGTAAATTATATGAAGACGCCATTTCTAAAAGCTCACTAATTGAATATTCCGAAAAGTAGTTTTGTAACACTTTTTTTAAAGCATAATTTAAAGATGAATAAAGTATTAATTTTTATCCTACTTAGCTTACCTGCATTTTGTTTTGGACAAGATAAAGCAGTGATTGATAAAGTAATTGCAAAAGTGGGAGGAGAGATCATCCTTCTTTCTGATATTGAAACCCAATATCAATATGCTTCTGCTCAATCACAAGGTGGTGAAATCGGTCGTTGCCAAATATTAGAAGCAATGATTGGACAAAAGCTTATTGTTCATCAAGCAAAGCTAGATAGTGTTTTGGTGACAGATGCAGAAGTAGATGCACAATTGGATTTTCGTGTAAGTTCAGTGCTGAGACAGATGAATGGCGATGAAGAGTTCTTTGAAGAGTATTACGGAATGACCGTCAATAAAATGAGGGAAAACCTTAGAGAAGATATGGTTTCTCAAATTTTGGCAGAAAGAATGCAACAGCAGATTCTTACTGAAGTTGATATTACACCAAAAGAAGTGCAAGCCTTTTATAGTTCTATTCCTCAGGACAGTTTGCCATATCTAAATGCCGAAGTAGAAATTGCTGAAATAGTAATGGCTCCTCAGATTAATGAAATCGAAAGACTTAAATCACTCCAAGAAATTTTGGAAATAAGAAAACAGATCGTTGAACAAGGTGCTGATTTTGCAGCACTCGCCAAGAAACATTCTGATGACCCTGGCTCAGGTGCTCAAGGAGGTGAGTTGGGATATGCAGAAAGAGGAACTTATGTGGCTGAATTTGAAGCTGAAGCTTATCAGTTGGAATTGAATGAAATATCAGAACCAGTAGAAACAGAATTTGGATTTCACATCATTCAAATGCAAGAAAGAAGAGGAAATAAGATCAAGTTGAGACACATATTGATTACTCCGGAAATCACTTATGATGACAAAGAACTAGCGGAGACAGCATTGGATTCACTAAAACAACAACTTGAAAGAGAAGAGATCATGTGGGACAAAGCTGTTCAAAAATATTCACTGAAAACTTCACAGTCTTACAACAATGGAGGAAGACTTCAGAATCCAAATACTGGAAAATCATTTTTCCAAACAGCAGAATTACCTACAGAAATTTACTTTGCCATTGAAGAAATGGAAGTTGGCGATATTTCAGTTCCATTAGAATATACTACTCCAAGAGGAAATACCGAGTACAGAATCATCAAACTTCAATCTCGAACAAAACCTCATAAAGTAAGTTTGGAACAAGATTATTCTAAAATTCAGGAATTAGCAAAAGAGAACAAGAAGAACCTTTACTTCGCAGAATGGATCACCGATAAGCTAGATGAAACTTTTATAAAATTGGATGAAAGCTATTTGGAATGTCCAGAAGTATCTAAATATTCGAGATAAAGAGGGGGAAAAAAAGACCGGTTCGAACCCCCCGATGAACCGGTCCAAAGAAGAACTTAATCACTTAAGTACTCTCCTTCTGTAATCTGAACATATATTGAGGTGCGAATACCTTGCCAAAAACAAGGCCTTTTAAGAAAAAATAGAGAAACTATCGGCCTTGAAATGCAACAGATAGGTAGTCAATCATTTACATAATCATATTTTTTCATTTGTTCTCCTTTTCTTCCTGTTCCAAATGGTAGCAAGGCAATTATTGGGGCGAATTCTGGCTTAAATTTCATCCCATCTTCCTAAAGCTAGCTCGAGGGCACATTTCCAATATTTTCGGTTATTGCAAGTTGTTGTTTGGTTATTTTTTGAATTTAAAAAGCCCAGAGTATGCATCTAGTATGCAGCACTTAGTAAGAAGATGGCATGCTACTTTTAAACACGTGAGTTTGCTTTGATAGGGCTATCAATGATTACATTACTGTTCTTGAGTAATCTACCTTCAATTTTGGGTCAGAAAGTCAGCAAAATTGACAGTTTTACCTTGTAAATTTGCATTGTAATTGTTTAATTGGTCAAATTGACACAGATGTCCCAATGGTATTGTATTTGATGATTAGGATAGTATATAATTAAAAAAAAGAACCATGCAAAAAGGACAAATTAATGTACAGGCGGAAAATATCTTCCCAATCATTAAACAGTTTTTATACAGTGATCAAGAAATCTTCTTGAGAGAACTCGTTTCCAATGCCATAGATGCCACGAGCAAATTAAAGACCCTTTCCTCAAGAGGAGATTATAAAGGGGAGCTAGGTGATCTTACCATTGACATCATCCTTGATAAGGAAAATAAAACATTGACCATTAAGGATCGTGGCATCGGAATGACTGCTGCTGAAGTTGAAAAATACTTGAATCAAGTTGCTTTTTCTTCTGCCCATGATTTTCTAAAGAAATATAAAGATGAAGCAAACATCATTGGGCATTTTGGTCTAGGATTTTATTCGGCATTTATGGTAGGAGAAACGGTAGATGTAAACACCAAATCCTACAAAAAGAGCAAAGCCGTTAAGTGGAGTTGTAGTGGAGAACCTGAATACATCATTGATGATTCTGACAAGAAAGAAAGAGGTACAGAGATAACTTTGTACATCTCAGAGGATAGTACTGAATTTTTGGAAAAGGATAGGATCCAAGGCCTATTGGATAAGTATTGTAAGTTTCTTCCTGTGCCAATTAGATTTGGAACAAAGACAGAATACTATTCAGAAGGAGAAGGGGAAGATAGAATCCAAAAAACCAAGGAGGTTGATAATATCATCAACAATCCAACACCTTTATGGAAGAAAAAACCTGCCGGCATCAAAGACGAACAATACAAGGCTTTCTATAAAGAGTTGTATCCGATGTCTGAAGAACCAATGTTTTGGATCCACCTTAATATTGACTTCCCATTCAACTTAACCGGAATTCTTTACTTTCCTAAATTGGGCAACAATCTCGAAATTCAAAAGAATAAAATTCAATTATATTCCAATCAAGTATATGTTACTGACGATGTAAAAGAAATCGTTCCAGAATTTCTATTGATGTTGCATGGAGTTATTGATTCACCTGATATTCCATTAAATGTATCTAGGTCGTATCTACAAAGTGACTCGAATGTAAGAAAGATCACGAGTTACATTACCAAGAAGGTAGCTGATAAACTGAAAAGACTTTATAAGAAGGATACTGACGGATTTAAAGAGAAATGGAATGATATAGGAGTATTTGTAAAGTATGGAATGTTGTCTGAAGAAAAATTCTACGACAAAGGGAAAGACTTCGCTCTATTCCAAAACACAAAAGGTGAACATTACTTGATCGAAGAATACCTAGATAAAATATCTGTTAAGCAGACCAATAAATATGACAAGCGCGTATTGATCTATACACACGATGAAAAAGCGCACCACAGTTATATTCAGTCTGCAGAAAACAAGGAATACGATGTTTTGGTCTTCAACCATATTATCGACAATCACTTCATCCAACACCTAGAGCAAAAACTAGACAATGTTTCGTTTGTAAGGGTAGATGCAGATACCATCGATAAATTGGTGGAAACAGATACTGAAGAGAAATCTAGCTTGGATGAGAAACAAACGGAAAAAGTAAAGGGAATTTTTACAACAGCTATAGGTGAGCAACCAGGTCTTAATATTGAACTTAGACCGTTGTCTGAAAATGACCATCCAGTGATGATTACCAAGCCAGAGTTTATGAGAAGGATGCAAGAGATGCAGGCAATGCAAGGTGGTATGAGCAATATGTTTCCTGAAACCTATAATGTTATTGTAAATAGTAATCACAATCTTATCTCTGAGAGATTGTTGAAAATGCGAGATGCAGAGAAGAAAGAAAATTTTGCTCAGTATCTAATTATGCTTGCGAAACTAAATCAGAATATGTTGAAAGGAGAGGAGATGTCAGAGTTCATCAACAAGAGCATCGAGTTTATGAAATAACGATTGAAAAAATCGAAATACAAGATGAGTAATAAGAAGAACCTATGATCCTTTGTGATTATAGGTTCTTTATTTTATCGCCAACTTTAATAACTCCTTCTTGTATACATACCATATTAGCCCCAAAGTAAACCAGGTTTTCTTTTTGACGGTATGTTGAAAGCGTCTTTAATGGTTCTTTTGATGTAATACCGAGCTGTTGGTCGATTGTGATCACCTGACATCTTGCACATGGTTTTATCATTCTAAATTGTTTCCCATTGATCTCACACAGATCTAGTTCATCTTCTTCATGCGCCACTGAGGTCTTTACAATGATATTGGCCCTGAACCGGTCAATATTTACGGGTGATTCGAGCTTGCTATTTAAATGCTCTAGACTTGCAGTCCCAAGAATTAAATACGGATAACCATCCGCAAAACTTACCTGCGAATGATTGGGCTCCTTTTTCAAGACCTTATTTCTCTTTGTGTTATGATTCATTTTGACAAGCACACAAGATTTACCTAGCTGATCTGAGAACCATTCATCTGCTATTTTTCCTACTTGTATCGCATTGACGGAGTCATCCCACACGGTTGTGTTCATTTTTATTCCTTCTTCTTGATGAAGGTCCAATAGAATACTTTCAGTTTTATATTCTATTCGGAGCTTATTCTCTATGATTGATGGCTTAAACAAAGCCATTTCTTTAATGCTTCGTTGAGAGAGGAAATTCCCATTGGGATCCACAAGCATAAATCGCCTATCATTTTCTAAGCCTCGTTCCAAGGCCATGGCGGATTGTACATTGATGGCACCGAGTCCTTTAATTGGATAGATACTTAGTTGTTCTATAACCATTGTTTATTTTTTGATAAAGATAAAGTCAGACGAACTAGGAAGTATTTTTTCTAGAAAGCCAAATGTCGAAATAACTTTAAAGTAGAATCCCATGATCAACGACTTGGGGTTTTGTGATTTGTGATCATAGCTATGTTCAACTTTAAAATTCAATCCTTCTCCGATCTTTTTTATTTCTTTTGGAATCAAGATATCTTCTGGAGTGCTTGGGTTGGTGCTATTTACATAGGCTAAGTGTAATTTATATGTAACGCGATGGCTTGTTGGTTCATATAAGAATAAACATTTGCCGGAAGGCTTAAGAACTCTATGCACTTCTGTCAAAGTTTCTTCCAACTTTACAAAGTGATGGGCCGCTGCAAAACAAAAAACCAAATCAAACGATTCATTTTCAAATGGCAATTCATAACTTTTACAGGCAACAGCATTTTCTACCTTGATATCATAGAACTCTTCCCAATACTTTACCGATTCAACAGCATAAGGACTTATATCACTTACTGTCATCTGGGCCTCAGGTAATATCCACTTTTTAATAAAAGAGGATGCCCATCCTTGACCGGCGCCGATCTCAAGACAAGTGTTTACATTGTTGAATAAATTTCTATGCTTTGAAATCTTAGCATGTAGTATGCTGATCTTATCAATCTTGTTCAGAAAATTTCCTAACGTGAAGATGCTTGGGTTTTCAGTTTTACTGTTTTTCCAAAACTCAATTTCTATTCTTTCTTTTTCTTTAAGATCCATTTTCTAAATGAGTCAATTTATTTTTATGATTGACTCAATGTAAACTTACCACAAGAAATAAAGCTATTGTATTATTTTTCAAATAACTTATTTATATTTGGAATATTAAGTAACCTGTAATATCAATTTCAATGAGCAAATTAGATGCATGTCTTGAAACCTTTGAGAAAGAATTCAAGAAATTAAAAGTTAAGACTGATCCTAAGTTATTAAGAGCAGTTGCAAAAGCTTGCGGTCCATCTTTGTACAGAGCTGATGCTTCAAAAGTTTCTTCAAGTGATCCAGAAGAGCTTAAAAGAGTAAAGAAAAATTTCTTGATTAAAAAATTAGGATTGAAAGATACTCCTAAGCTAGATGAAGGGATTGCAGCCGTAGTAAAAATCATGGGAGCTAAAAACAGAAATAAATACAGAGCAATGTTTTACTATTTGTTGGTAAAACATTTCAGAAAAGCGAGCATGTTCAAATAGTGAATAAAAAAAGCCTACAATTTCAATTGTAGGCTTTTTTTTGAGGTTAACTTGCTGTCTCTATCGAATTAAGATAGGTGAGAAGTAACACAAAACATGTGACTGCAAAAATGATCATGGCATTAGGTTCTATGGTTAGGAATGATTTAGGTTGACTGTATAATCGTAAAAGTGTAAGACATATTACAATTACCATGCCTACCATATTATTAAGTTAAGTAATATTTTAATAGAAGTCAAGACCATTTATAGATGAATTTTCATTTCCTTTAAATAAAGACTTTTATTGTGCAAGAATTCATGGAAAACAATGAAAACCAGGCCAATTAAAACGTATTCTGCCGCAATAGATTATCTATACCACCAATTACCAATGTTTCAGAATACTGGTAAAATAGATAAGATAGATTTAAGAAAAATCAAAGCACTTTGTAATTGGTTAGGGAATCCACAGAAAACCATTAGATGTATTCATGTAGCAGGAACCAACGGAAAGGGTAGTATCTCACATCTACTAGCAAGTGTATTGCACACCCATGGTTTCAAAGTAGGCCTGTATACCTCTCCTCATTACCGCGATTACCGCGAGCGAATTAAGATCAATGGTGTATTGATTCCAAAATCTTTCGTGACAAAATTCACTAGAAAATTCCAAGAAGAGTATAGTGAAGAAATAAGCCCATCCTTCTTTGAGCTTTCTGTTGCGATGGCATTTGAATACTTTAAACAAGAACAATGTGATATAGTAATCGTTGAAACGGGACTAGGTGGACGATTGGATTCTACCAATATTATTACACCTATACTTTCCATTATTAGCAACATTAGTTTTGATCATCAAGCCTTCCTTGGAAATACACTCAAGAAAATTGCCAAAGAAAAAGCTGGAATCATTAAGAAAAATATCCCTGTTCTAATCGGGGAATACCAAAAGGAAGTCTGGGATGTATTTAAACAAACTGCCAAGAAACGTCAATCAAAAATCTACAAGGCTGAGTCCTTGGTGAAAACCAATGTTTCAAAAAATAAAATTGAAGTTGAAATAAAAAAGGATTCGTTTCCAATAAAGTTTGATTGGCTTGCAGACTATCAGTTAAAAAATTTGCGAACAGCCATTGGAGCTTTGCATCTTCTTGATTCGTTGATGTCGGATTTTGCATTTAACCCAGCTAAAATAAAGACCCAACTTCCAAAGCTACTGGTAGAATGGAAATACATTGGAAGAATGCAACTGCTTCAAAAAAATCCACAAATAATTCTTGACAGTGCTCATAATTTGGCGGGTATTCAGGAATGGCAGAAAATGATTCACAACCAGAAGTATGATCGACTTCATATTGTTTTTGGGACAGTGAAAGACAAGAATCCGTCCAAGATTCTCAAAATGCTACCCACATCAGCCAAGTACTATTTTGTACATGCTAAAATTCCTAGAGCACTAAAGTCAGAAGTGCTACAATCCAAAGCGGAAGAATACCATCTTTATGGCAAAGCCTATAAATCTGTTGCACAAGGGTTAAGAGCTGCCAAACTCTCTGCGTCATCAAAAGACTTAATATCCGTATGTGGCAGTATATTTGTCGTTGCGGAATTGGTTTAATCAACCATTCTTAATTTTATATGTTACTATACCATGTCAAAGAAGAAAATTATAATCGGGATTGCTGGTTCAAGTGGCTCTATCTACGCCAAACGTATGATAGATAAGTTGAAAGCCTATGATGATATCGAAGTTGGAATCGTGATGAGTGACAATGCAATTATCAATTGGGAAATCGAGTTGGGTATGTTTGATAAAGAGGATATTCCTTTCAAAATATATGGGAAGAGAGATTTCTATGCACCATTTGCTTCTGGATCGGCTGGTTATACATATATGGTTGTCATCCCTTGTTCTATGGGTATTTTGGGGCGGATAGCTCATGGTGTCTCTGATGACTTGATGACTCGAGCTGCTGATGTTGTTTTGAAGGAACGCAGAAAATTAATTCTGGTAGCTAGGGAGACACCCCTGAGTCTCATCCATCTTGAAAACATGAAGTTGCTGACCCAAGCCGGCGCATTGATCTTACCTGCTATTCCTTCATTCTATTCTAAGCCACAGACGATTGAAGAATTGGTTGATACAGTGGTAGATCGAGTGATTGATCATTTAGATTTGGAACAAGATACCTATCGATGGAGTGAATCTTAGTTAAGGATCTACATCAATGATGATTCTAACCGACTTCATCACCTTATCTTTTTTAATTTCCCCAATACAGAAATGCAATAATTCTTTGATCTTTTTGATAGCTGGTCCATTCTTTTCCATCTTGATGATGATCTGCTCAATATACATTCCTCTCAATCTTGCCACTCCAGGTTGAGTCGGACCGAGTACTCGTTTGCCTAGTTTTCCTTTTAATAAAACGGCAAGATTTTTTGCAGTTTCTCTTACCGTAATTGGCGTCTTGTGTTTTAAGGTTAGATTGATCAATCTGTAGTAGGGAGGATAAAGGAATGATCTTCTCTCGTGCAATTCTCGTTTGTAAAATTTCACAATGTTGTGCATCACAGTTTCTGTAATTACATCGTGTTCTGGACTGAATGTTTGCAAAATTACTTTTCCTTGATTTTTTCTCCTACCAGCTCTTCCAGCCACTTGCGTAAATAATTGAAAAGCCCTTTCACTCGCTCTAAAATCTGGAAAAAACAAACTTTTATCAGCATTAAGAATACCCACCAAAGAAATATTTTCAAAATCCAAGCCTTTGGTAATCATCTGTGTCCCAACAAGTATATCTATTTTCTTTAATTCAAAGTCACTTAAGATTCTTTCGTAACTCTTTTTGGTTTTGGTGGTGTCGTAATCCATCCTTGCAATCTTGGCTGATGGAATCATGGATTGTAATTCATCTTCGATTTTTTCGGTACCAAAACCAAGTTTGGATAATTTATTGTGACCACAATCTGGACACGAGTGAGGTAGATTTTCTCGATGACTACAATAGTGACATCGTATCTCCTGAAAATATTGGTGAACAGTTAAAGTAAGATCACAATTGGGGCATTCTGCATTCCATCCGCATTTGTTACATTTTAAAGTAGGCGCATAACCTCTTCTGTTTTGGAAGAGCAGTATCTGTTCATTTTTAGCCAATGCCATCGTGATACTATCCATCAATTCCTTACTGAAGTTGGCCCGCACTTCTCCTGCTTCAAATGACTTTCGCAGATCAACCACATTTATTTTTGGGAGTACAGCTTCACCATGTCGCTTCAATAATTTCACCAAACCAAACTTTCCATCGACGGCATTTAAGTAACTTTCAAGGGATGGAGTCGCAGAACCTAAAAGTACTTTTGCTTGGTATTGACGAGACATATAAATAGCAGTATCTCGTGCATTGTATCTTGGCGCTGGGTCATTTTGTTTGTAAGAAGGATCATGTTCTTCATCAATGATGATCAATCCAAGATCTTTGTAAGGCAGAAATAACGACGAACGTGCACCCATAAAAATGGCCTTACCACTCTTTGCTTCATGGTATAATTCAACCCGGTCATTGTTGTTCATCCGACTATGATACAAACCAATCTGATCTCCAAACACTTTTTGTAATCGTTGAATTAATTGAGTGGTCAAAGCAATCTCGGGAACCAAATACAAAACCTGTTTGCCTTGATTGATTTGCTCAATAATCAATTCAATATAGATTCTAGTTTTACCGCTACCAGTTACACCATAGAGTAACACATGGTCCCTTTCGGCAAATATGTCTCTGATTTCTTGAACCGCTTTTGTTTGATCATTGGTAAGCGGAGAAGGTTCTATTAGATCTCCTTTGTATGATTTGAGTCGAGATATCTCTCGTGTCTCTATTTTGATAAACCCTTTTTTCTTGAGTGCATTGATAACGGATTGATTGGTCCCTGTCAATTCATACAATTCTTTTTTGTTGATCCATTCTTCTTCCTTGGTCATGTTTTCCATAGCCATCAATACATCGGATTGTTTCTGTGATCGACTGCAAGCTTCTAGTGCTGCCTCAAATCCTTGTTCCGTTTTAAGTGAATCATCAAAAGAAAGGAAGTCAGCCATTTTTACTTTGTACTTCTTAATCAGTTCCTCTTCTATTTTAATAATCCCCTTATCGATCAATGATCGAATGTGAGGATAGACTGTTTTCTGTTGAAGTATTTGCTGGACCTTGTCAATGCTCAATTCATTTTGAATCGATACTGCTTCTGCTATCAAGAACTCCTTGTCTGGCAATTCATCCAAACGTTTTAAATAGTCATCGGTTGTATGCAATAAAGTTTCACTATTAAGCCTAAGTCCAGATGGTAATACCATATTCATGACTTCTCCGATGGTACAACAATAGTAACTGGCCATCCAATTCCACAGCTTCAATTGATTTTCATCAACAATTGGCGTTTTATCCAGAACAGAAATGATATTCTTGAATACGGTATCTGTATCGGGTGTTTCGTCCAGGACTTTATGTACCAATCCTGCATAGAGTTTATTTCGCAACGGGACTTCAACTCTTATTCCTACCTGAATCTGAGGTGCAAGAGTTTCATCTACTTTATAAGTAGTTTCAAGCGGTATCGCCAAAGGAAGTATTACGTTGATGAAAATATCACTCACAGAATAGAATGCTTATTTATAAGTACAAAGCAGAAAGATATTAATTAATCTATTAGAAATAGAATCGAGATCACTTTTCAAATACAAGGTGCGATCTGACAGGGTAGTGATCTGAAAAAGGAACATTTTTGACCTCATGCTTAAGGATTTCAAAGTTACAGTCAGGTAGAATATAATCAATTCTTAAAAGAGGATATTTTTCTCCAAAAGTTACTCCAAAACCATTGCCCTTTTCCCTAAAACTATCTTGACGATTCTTGGTAAATAATCGGTACACATATGATTGGGGGACATCGTTCATATCTCCAGCCATGATTACCGGATGGGGAGATTTACGTACATGGTCCATCAATACATCAAGCTGTTTTTTTCGCTTAACACTTTGTGATGTATATGATCTTAATATCCCTTTGAAGCCAGTCCAGGTTTCTTCACTTAATTCTGGATCCTTTAGCAATGCATCTGTTCGTTTACTAATTAAATTCGAACTCAAGTGGTAACTATATACCCTGGCTGTGCCAGTTGGAAATTTAATATCTGCCCATACTGCTTCATCGGTGTTTCCACCAATTTCAATGATGCCTTTTTTTAGCATAGGATAATTGCTAAATATGGCTGTCCCATGCATACTACCTACGTATTCTGTATCAGGAAGAATTTCGTGTAAAAGAGTCTGATCTGAATATCCTTTTTCTTGGAAACAGAAAACATCAATGTCCCGTTGTTTATTATGAAAAAACTGTGTGAAATCGTTGATGGTTTTTTTATCTTCTTTTCGGATATACAAACCCCGTACATTATAGCTTAGAATTTTAATGGCACTTTCATCACTGACTTCCGAATTACCCATTTGCATTAGACCACCATTTGAATTCCATCCTATCAAAAGACATATAATAGAAAGTATCGAGTTTTTTGGTTTTTTCAGAAGCCAAAAAAGTACAAAACACACATTGATAATAACAAAGATTGGAAAGAACAATCCAAAAAGTGATATATGTTCAAAGGTCTCTGGATTGATCCAGGGAGCTATATAGGAAATGAGGAGTGCGAGTCCAAAACTGATATTTAAAAAATAAATAAGCTTATGCACTTAGTCTTTTTTACTGGCTCTAGAAAGAAAATCTTTTTCTTCATCGCTCAGGTTTTCATAACCATGATCATTGATCTTGTCCAAAATGGTGTCAAGCTTTGTTTGAAAGCTTTCTGACTCAACTTCATTGCTGAAATTTTTTGAGTCCTTCCCTTTGTTATAGACCACAGACATGGCTGCTGTTTTGGTTGTTGGTTTTGGCTTTATTGGAGTTTGGCGATTGTTCAATTTGTCGAAGAGTTTTTGTAAACCAGACGTAAGGTCTTGGCCACTATGCAATCTGACCACATAAATAATTCCAAATATGGCTCCTCCTAAATGTGCAAAATGCCCTCCTGTATTTACTTGACCAGCAGTACCAATAAGGTCAAAAAACATCATGGTCAATGCAATCCATTTTAATTTTACAGGACCTATTAGTAACAAATGAAAATGGTAGTCAGGGGAAGTCATTGCAGCGGCAAGAACCATACACATGACGGCAGCCGATGCGCCCCAGGCCATGGATGTTCCTCCACTTGATCCTGGCATCATTAATTCAAACAACACACAGAATAGCCCCCCAAACAATCCTCCTAAAATATACAAAGGCAACATCCTCTCATCTCCTAAAAAATCACCTACGATTCTTCCAAACCAATAAAGGAGTAGCATATTCCAGATCAGATGCCATGTTCCTTCATGAAAAAACATATGTGTAATCCAGCCCCAGAAATGAGTATAAACTTTTGGTGCACCTGTGTGAAGTGCTAGAAAATCTAAAATATTGGTATGTATCTGAGTGACATTACCGTATGTTGTAAAAACAAATAACAACTTTACAAATACGAATATGGCTACGTTAACAAGTATTATTCTTGTTAGCATATTTCCAGATTGAAACTGGAGCTTGATATCTTCTTTTACAGACCTAAACATATTAAATAAAATACAAATATATAACCCTTTGATTTACTTTAAGCTATTTAAAGCTTAAAGTTACTTTTTCTCCATAACAGAATCAATATTATACCCGCTATTGCGCCTCCTAAATGCCCAAATACTGCAATATTGGCGCCCATCAACCGTCTCACAAAATCTATCCCAAAGAAAACAATCGCCATATACTTGGCTTTCATAGGAATGGGTGGTATCAATAGCATGACCTTCACATCTGGAAACATCAGTATGAACGCGAATAATACTCCTGAAATAGCGCCTGAAGCTCCTAC
>CALFDU010000118.1 GCA_937950315.1 uncultured Saprospiraceae bacterium
ATATTTATGATCCATGTTTCTGAATTCTACAACCAAGTTTCCCACATTTCAATATTCAAAAAATATTAGGTTTTTTGAACACTGAACCATGGAAAACTGGCTATCTACAGGTTGTCATACACAAAATATTTGCTTGTCCCTTATCCATTTTTATAAAATAACTTTGCACAACTGGTCTATCTCCATTAACGTATCTATATTGAACTAAACCAGCTGCAATATAGCCATCACTTGTCTTTTCTAAATCATTTATACTATGCCTAGATACTTCTTCTTCTGTTTCTATAGTAAATCTCTTATACCAAAGACTATCTCCATTCAATGACAGTTTTCCAACAACTCCATGAATTTGTGTTGAATCCAAGACAACCGTTTCTTCATTTAGTCCAGCAAAAATATACCCATCACCTTCATTGCTTTTTACAATTCTATTCCAAAAACTTCTTACAGACCTATCCCACAAATTTCCTCCTATCCGACGCTGCCACAATAGCCCACCAACGGAGTCTATTTTTTCAATGACTGGTCTTGTTTCTTCTGAATCATTTACTTCTAAGTATATCAGAACCTTATCTCCATTATCATGATTAACAAAGTCCTTACAAAAAGCACTATATCCATTTTGAATTTGGTACTCCCATATTATATTCCCAACTGTATCAATTTCAATAAGGTTTACATTAGCATGAAATAGATTACTTTCGAATAAAGAATTTGATATTAATAAATTGCCATTTTCAGTTGGGTGAATTTTGTGAGCAATTTCTTTTTTGTCTAGACGATCTATTGATATTCTTCTTCCATTTTCTTGTAAACCAAACTGAACAATAATTTTTGTGTCAAACGAGGATGGATTTAGGTCAATATTATTTGATAATATTATTAATTCATTATCGTATTTCCCAAGGGATCTTATTTTTGGTGGACCAGGTTCTAATAAGGATGGAATGAAGTAAATTGAATCTATAATATCATTTTCCAAACTATATTTAACAATTCTATCCCTGCTAGTACCTGATGAAACTACTGCGTATAAATATGCGTCAACAATCCAAACATCACTAATTAGGTTTTGGAAAAAGAGTGGATCCTGTAAGTCGAAATATTCCTTATAACTTAATACATTTCCTTGTTGATCTAATTTTGTGATGAAAATTCCTTGATAGTTTAATTCTAGATTACGATGAGTACCTGTTGAATAAATGAAATTATTATGTTCAGTTATGCAGTAAGCAGCAGATTGATCGGCATCAAAATACTCTTTGACCATAAATCCTGATTGACCAAAACAATTGGATAGAAATAGAAAACTGAGACCAATAAATATTGGTCTCAGTAGATTGTTGTATTTCTTGTGAATTTTATTCAACTTTTATGAAATTGATGTTTTTTAATCGATCGCTAGATTTACTAAAAGAAGAAGCAGTCAATAAAATGAAATTTTTTCAGATTGTGTGAAGACTTTTTTTGATAAAAATAGGAAGCGTAAGGAAGTAATAATATAACAATTCCTTTCAATTTTTTGTGACTTAAAATTATTATGTAATAGAAATAAATCGCGTTTTAACTCGAGATAGTAAGAAGTGGTGTTTTTACCAACAATGAGATTGACCGGAATATTTGTTATTTTAGAATGATGGAATTGAATTTGTCTTGGAATAGAGGCAATCAATGGAAGAAACATTGAAAGTGGAGTAGAGACAAGTTGTTGTTAAAGGAAGAAAGAAGGAATGGTAAATCGGAGATGAACAAAAACTGGACTGTACTTTCTTGTTGTTAGCGACAAAAATCAAAAAAACAATAGTTAAAATAAACAATCAAAATTGAACAAAAAGTTATTCATATTACTTGTCCTACTTTGTGGATCCTGTTTAAAATTGCTTGCTCAAGAATTTCAAACAAGCTTAATCATCAAAGATCGATTTGGTGTTTTGGATACGGTAGAAATAGGATTTGATCAACAAGCGACTTTTGGAATTGATGAAATGTTTGGAGAGGATGATATTGGGGGGATTCCTTTAGAAAACACTTTGGATGTTAGGCTTGGTTATTTGAATTTTAATATGGTTGAGTGTTTGGATGGGACTGTTGATGACTTAGGTGAAGTATTGGTGCAATCAAAAAAGGCCATCATTCCAATCAATTGTAATGATCAAGATTTGTATAGAGAATACATTAGTCTATTTGTAGAAGAATCAAGGTACCCAATTACCGTTTACTGGGCAAAGGAAGACTTCCAAACAGATTGTCTTTTTCGATCGTTTATGAGTCCCAATTTTGTAGCAGGATGGTTTGATGCATATTGTGGTTCGCCGACTTGTCAACCGACCCCTCAATCCTATTATGCTGAATTGTTCCTAAGAGATAGTGTGTACTATGAATGCCCTTCAGGATTAAGGTACATAAATCAATTCTCCGATACTTTAAATTCTTTGACAATAAGTTTGTCTGCTCAATTTTCTTCATCGTTGGCAGAAATAGAATCAGCTGACATCAATATTTTCCCCAATCCAGTAGAAGGGATAACAAGATTAGTCTTTACAGATTATCTACCAGAAGAGGCATTTATTGTTCTGTATGATGCATCAGGGAAGAAGGTTTTCTCTACGAGGGTATATCAAGAATCCTCGATTGATCTTTCTGAATTACATGCGGGGGTGTATGTGTATGAGATTGTTGATGGAGATGAGCTTTTGTTGAGTGGGAAGATTGTGAAGATTTAAAAAATAGCAAATGAATAAGCTTCTAGTTTTGATGGTGGTTTGTCTTGTTGCAAATAATGCATGCGCTCAAGTAAGTTTTTTTGACATTAACAATGAAGGTGGTACCGACTTTGTTTTAGGCGCTGCCACCTTCAATGATGAGATTTACTTCACAGCAGTAACAAATTCTTCATATTATTCAATTAATCAAGTTGATAAGCTGGGGAATCTTGTCCTTAGCAAAGAGATAGAGAATATTGGAAGTAGTAATACAATGATTGTCGATGAGAGCAGTGTTTACATTGCAAGGGCAGTTGACAATGATATTGTAGTTTCAAAATATGACAAAATAACGCTAGATTTAGTAGAGATATATTCGCAAGAATATCCTTTTGATATTCAGTATTTATCAATTAATAATATAAAGGAATTTAATGATTATTTAATGATTGCAATTGATGCGATTGAAGCAAATCCTCCAAACCCTTGTGTAAATAAATTCGGTTCACTCTTAGTTTGGGATAAAATTTCATTCAAAACTGATACGATAATAACTTTTTATAATCCAATATTTTGTTCAAATAGTGTTATTGGAATGAGTCAGGTGGATGATGAATTTATGATCGCAGTTGAGGGTGCAGAAATGTGGGATGAAACTTTACCATTTCACGAATTAAAAGATCAGATTTTCACTTATAATTTAAATGAGTCATTTCTTGTTTTGGATACAATTCATTATTTCAATAATGAAATTGGCTCGACTATCTGGTTTGATCTTTTTGACAAACAAGAGAATTGTGTTACTGAAAGAGGAGAGTTAATCCTACCTATTAGAACTGATGCAAACTTTTGCAATGAAATTGGGGTCCCTCCTGGATGCATTCCATATAATTCGATGCTGAATTATAAAGGAGGAGAATTAGAGAATATTTTGAGAAATTCCTTCTTTGGATATTCAACTTCATATGATTTAAAAGATATGTTAGAAAGTGAATCTAATGGCTTGGTTTTATATGGCAGTGCTATAACAAGATTCTATGAAAACTATAATTACACAATCGTAGATGCTTTTGAAGTAGACATTTCGAATGAGCCATATGTGTTTTCAAGAACGCCTTTTATAATGTCCTTAAACAATGAAGGAAATTTAATATTTAGAATTCCTACTATGTTGGACGAAGACTATCTTTCAAATTTCAAGGACATTGTTCACCTTTTGGAATTGGATGATGGATCTATGGTGGCGCTTGGTAATGGCTCTAAAGAATTATCACCTTTTGAGGATGTTCGTGAAAAATGGGGTGATGTGTATGTTATGTTTATGGATGAAAACTTTTGTGTTGAAGATTATGGCTGTATCTCGGAAGGACATACAGATCTCACTACAGATCTAGAACCCGATATAGATGTATCACCTCAATATGAGGTTTTTCCGAATCCTTCCAATGGAAAAATTTTTGTAACAAATACTTCTGGAAAGGAATTTAATTTCAAGGTATATGATTTAAATGGAAACGAACTAAAAAAGGGTAAGTCAATCTCCCATATTGACCTCTATGATTTATCTAAAGGTATATATTTGTTGGAGATTCGAGAAGGAATGAATTTGGTGTCCATTCAGAAGGTTATATTATCTAATGATTAGTGAGTAAAATCCTTATTTTATGTCAAATTTATTTAGAGATGACCATTCTTAAAACAGATTTTGTGAAATTTCACGTTGGTGAAATAGTAGATGAAAATGAATAAATTATTACTATCAAGTCTTCTTCTACTTTTATTTGGGTGCAACCCAAATAAGAAAAGTAAAAAGCCAAAAACATTTAAAGGGGTTGTTCTTACAGAAGAAAATGTAACCAATCTTCAATCTGATGAGGCTGTTGTGTTAACAAAAGATACAGCCTTGGTAGAGTCGAAAATAATTTGTTTTTCTCATTCAAACTGTACAGATTTATTTGATACCGTTTCAGATAATGAGGGGTATGTTGATAGTACTTACACAATGTTTGTCCCTGGTGTTAATGTTCAAAGAATAGATACAACATTCGTGAAACCTGTTGATTTAAATGTGGCCAAGCCTGAAGAAATATCCAAACAACTCAATACTCTGATTTTTGTTTTTTTAAAGAAATTCTACTCGGGTTTGAAAACTGAAGAATGTATAAAATGGGAAAATTTATTTTTAAATAATCTTGGTGCAATCAACTTGGACGATGCATTGCTTTTGATTGAAGATAGAGAGTATAAAGTAATGTATGATCTTGATTTTCAATCCAGCACTTGCATTCCTTTAAATAGTCTTACCATAAGTTACCAAAGACTAAAAAATGATCTTCATTTATACGAATTTACGGATGGTGAGTTTGTTCTAAAGATGAATGTTGAGGATTCTGACTTTCTTTCTGATCAGGGAGACAAACTGGGCTGGATTAAGTTTATGAAAGAAAACGGTATAAAGAAATAAGGTCTTGGTATCCTTTGGGTCTTTTTCTATAAGCAGAGACCTGGGGAGCATTAAGAAATATGTTGAATGAAAATCATTCTTGTGTATGGAAATTATTCACTATACAATAGCTGTCTGAGTTTTGATAGAATAAGTTTGATTTGTAAATACAAGGATGGTTGTATCAAAGCTGATAATTTGACAGATTTCACGTAGTATTATAAATATTTGAGGTTTTGTCACAATTATAGTATATATTTGTGACAAATTAGTTTGAGTTTTATAATGGAATCTATTGAAAATCAGATACTTAAGTCAATTACAAACCATAAGCGTGGTAAAATATTTTTCCCCGTTAATTTTATCAAATTTGGTTCATCAACAGCTGTAAGACAAGCCCTTAATAGGTTAGAGGATAAAAAGAAAATAGTTCGAGTTGCTAAAGGCATTTACCTCTATCCAAAGACAAGTAAGAGGCTTGGGGTAATATATCCGACACTTAACGAAATTGCCTTAGCAATTGCTAAAAGAGATAAAGCAAGAATTATCCCCACTGGTTTGTATGCATTAAATCAACTTGGTTTGTCAACTCAAATTCCAACAAATTTTGTCTATATAACAGATGGATCACCCCGAAATATTAAAGTGTATAATAGTGTCATTAAGTTTAAGAAAGTATCTCCAAAACAGCTTTCATTAAGTAATGATAGATTTATAATGCTTGTACAGGCACTAAGAGAATTGTCAATTGAAAATATTGATCCAGCAGTGGACAAAATAGTCACTAAACATATCTTAGGTATAGATATAAAAGAATTTGAACATGATATCAAATTAGTACCAGACTGGATTAGGAAGTATTTAACTAAATTAAGAAATGAAAAAGTGGTTTGTAATATCTGAAAAAGAAAGACTAGAAATTATAAATCAAGTTAGTGTACGGGTAGGTATATCACCAACAGCCATTGAAAAGGACTTATGGGTAATCATGGTGCTAAATGCGATATTTCAAACAGAGTACAAAGATCACTTAATCTTTAAGGGAGGAACTTCATTAAGTAAAGACTGGAATATAATTGATCGATTCTCGGAAGATATTGATCTTGCAATAGATCGATCTTATTTTGGATTTACCGGTGACCTTAATAAATCTCAAGTCAGAAAACTACGAAAGACCTCATGTGAATTTATTTCAACATCCTTTTTTAAGAAATTAGAAATACAACTTAAAGAAAAGGAGGTGAATGATTTTGAAATTAATGTCGAAGATTTAAAAGATTCAGATACAGATCCTATTGCAATCTCAATAAACTATAAATCATTAACTGAGAAAGTCGAATACATACAACCTAGAATACTAGTGGAGTTGAGTTCAAGATCTTTAAGAGATCCATTTATTAATAAGGAGCTACAATCTTTTATTGGACAAAGTTTTCCTGACGAAGACTTTGTTGATTCACCAATTGTTATACCTACAGCAGCACCACACAAAACTTTACTTGAAAAAATATTTCTTTTACATGAAGAATTTCAAAAGCCCAGAGATAAGGAAATACGAAGTCATAGAATGACGAGACATTTATATGATATTGAAAGACTAATGGATTCTGAATTTCTTGAAGAAGCCCTAAACAATGACGAGTTATATCTTACGATATTAAAGCATAGAGAAATGTTGACAAATATTAGTTGGGTCGACTACAAAACACATCTTCCAGGGACCTTAAGTTTCATCCCTCCAGAATCAGAGATTGAAAAATGGAAAGAGGATTATAAAAAAATGCAAGAAAGTATGTTCTATGGCGAAACATCTACTTTTGACAGATTATTGGAAAAGTTGAAAAGCCTTCAAGATAGGATAAACAAAAAATGAGACTCTCCGTAATATGAGATGAAAAATCATATCTCTTACGTTATACTTGGACAGAAGATTTTTATCGGTCACCTTTGTGTCTCATATAGAATAATACAGTCAAGTCTATATATTAACTGCTTCAATCCAAGAACATGTTTTTAAAAGTAACATTAATTTATTTTTCGATTTTACTTTGCTGCTGTAATACAACTATTGCACAAACACACATGATCGTAGATACAGTAACAGTTTTTGATTCAAAGATTGATAACTTCTCGGATGTTGCCGTGTATTCATATTGGTTTGTTTCAGAACGCGATTTTTCTATTTTGGATAACAAGCCCTATCTAAAAGAAAGAAATAAGATTCTGAGTAAGTATCAAAAGATCACGGTAGAATGTTTCCCTTGTAACGAAGAACACAGTTGCCTGCCACATGACTATTGTTCCATTATTATTGACTCTATTGAATATAATTTCAGAATACCATATCCAATGTATTCGGTAACCAAGGAAAGTTTTAAGAAAAGACTTAAGGTTGATTTTAAAGCCAATCGACATTCTTGGGCATACAGCAAGGAGAATCTATTTATTAACTTCTACTACGACCACCAATTTATTGAAAGACTTGAATGCTTAAGCGGCCTTCCTTGTGGAGATCGCTACGATGGTTTGATCGATGTATCAAACCGGGCAACAGTAGAAGTAATCAATAATCTTGGTGATAAAATCGTGATGCATTTTGAACTAAGAGAGTAAGCACTGAATGGTGTAGATAAAGATTATTAAGACCTCACCTAACCCTGAGGTCTTCTTTATTACTCACCAAACCATCAAGAAATTTCAGAAAACCGCACCCAAACCCACCCCCACAAAAAAAGAAATCCCTTGCAAATCAATGACTTACAAGGGATATTGTAGCGGCGGCAGGACTTGAACCTACGACCTTCGGGTTATGAGCCCGACGAGCTACCAACTGCTCCACGCCGCGATATATTTATCTTTAGTTATTATCTCTTCTGGGCCTTTGCCCGTAATGGATTGCAAATATACTATAATATTCGCTTTACACAAGCCTTATCTGTTTTGCTTTTGTCTGTTTTAAACATCCCTTTTCCTCAATTTGTTCCGAAAAATGAAAAAAAGCTCAAAAACCAATGGAATTGATGCTTGATTGATTTGTAGTGGGGTAAATAAAATTCTATTGAAACCCCTAATCAAAACTTTCCATAGAAGCATTCAAATTTTCCGCTGCTGATATTCACCATCTTTCCGTCTGAGTTTTCAACCGTAAAATTGAATTGTCCTGTGATTGATTCTTCGGTGGTATCGTGCTGATCGATGATGACAAAATTATTGGCACCCTCAACCATATTGGAAAATGGTGCATCATCAATATTTCTGTTGGTATAATTTACAAATGAAAAAGGTAGCTGTTCGCTTAAGGTGGATACCTCAAAACCCATTCCTAGGTTTTGACTTTCTCCGACGATGCGCATGGTTAACCTATTAGCATTCAGATCCAAAGCTGCAGATATGCCACAGGGTATTCCTGTAGGTGTTAAAAATTCACCCAGGTCAGGCGAGTACTTTGTAAAAAAGGTGGTGTCATTGAAAACAAATTCCGCATAATTGCCAGTACAATCATCATTGACAGGTATCTCCATTTCTGTGGCCACAGGTTCAAGACAACCCCATGTCATGATCATGGCTGTTGCAATCAGAAGTGTCAGAATTTGTTTCATCTTGTGTTTTTATTAAAAATACAATTTAATTGGAAAAATCAAAAAAGCGCTTTCGTTGCAAACAATTACTCTTGGTCAAGAATATTCATCTTATATCTTGATGGCGTTAAATCAAACTGAAATCATAACGCGTTTTGTGTAGACTTTTTTATATTTACTTATCAATCATCCTAACCAACTTGAACAATGACCTCTCTCTACACGACCAGCGTCAGTGACGTACCTGCCAATTACAATGATGCAACTTCAGCTTACAAAAAACATGTTTGGATTGCAGTAGCAGGAATTTTCGCCTTTTTCGCCTTTTACTTTTTTCTCACTTTCCTCTTTTTCTCGTCTGCGTACAGATTGCTTTCTGGAGGTACCGGTGGATTCGTAGGAATTGGGATCGGAGTCGCTTCCTTGTTTCTGGGGATATTTATGATCAAGTCTTTTTTCTTTATCAACACCAAACACGATGTGACCGATCGACAAGTGAAGCCGGAAGAAGAACCTTTGTTGTTTGACTTTTTACACAAACTTGCCGACGAGATTGGTGCACCTCGGCCGAGCAAAGTGTATTTATCCAATCGAGTAAATGCAAGTGTATTTTATGACCTGTCTTTCGTAAACCTATTTTTCCCTTCCAAGAAAAATTTGGAAATCGGACTAGGCTTGATCAACATTTTGAACCTTGGAGAATTCAAGGCTGTTCTTGCACACGAGTATGGACACTTTGCGCAGAAGTCGATGTTGGTCGGTCGTTGGGTATACATTGCAAATCAGATAGCCTCATCCATCATCACAAGACGTGATGCTTTGGATACTTTATTGAATGGATTGTCGAGGATCGATCTGAGAGTAGCTTGGATAGGGTGGATATTATCGATCATCGTTTGGTCTATTCGTTCATTGGTCGAACTGATTTTTAGAGTCGTCGTTTTGTCACAAAGAGCGCTCTCCAGGGAGATGGAATTTCAAGCAGACCTGGTGGCTGTTTCTGTAACCGGTAGTGATGCACTCATTCACGCTCTGCATAAATTGCAGGCGGCCGATGCGGCATTGTCAGATGCGATGAGTGCCCTGAATGATCGTCTAGGAAAAGGGGAAGCAATTGAAGATTTATATGCAATACAATCCAACTCGGTTGAAAAAACAGCTTACATTCTTAATGACGATGAGTACGGTAAGTCACCAAAAATTCCTGCAACGAATCCTGAAAGCAATCGGGTTTTTTCAGATAAGATAGCACAACCTCCCAAGATGTGGTTGACGCACCCACCTGATCAAGAGCGTGAAGCCAATGCCAAGCGAAATTATATTTCCGGAGATATCGATGATAGAAATGCATGGGATTTATTCAGTAATCCTACTGAGATTCGTGTAGGGATGACCCGTGATCTGATCGCTGGCGCAAAGGTCAAAACGGAGGTGCTCTCAACCACTGAAGCGGTATCCATTCACAACAAACAATTTGATCGAAGTTATTTTAATCCTGCTTACCGCGGCGCCTACCTGAATAGATTCTTGTGTCAAGATTATAAAACCGTCGATGAGATTTATCTGACTGGATTGTCCACAGCGAGCCTCGATAAAACCGCAGATGAATTGTACCCGCAGACCCTTGTGGAGGAATTGGAAGATTTCAAAACCTTGCAAGAGGAGTACTTTCAGATGAAAGCCATCAAGGAAAAGAAATTGACTTCAACCGGCGACAGTGGCATCTGGCATCGTGGAACACAAATAAGAAGAAAAGAACTTCCTAAAGTTGTCGACAGCATCAAGTCCGAGTCCGATGCAGCCAAAAAAATCGTCACAGACCACGATAGGATGGCAAGAACCGTTCATCTAAAAATGGGCGAATCAATAGGTCAAGGGTGGGGCGAATACTTAAAAGGTTTGTTGTCAATGATTCATTTTTCAGAACACAACATCACCAATATCAATGATGCCCACAACAACTTGGGTCATGTGTTGCAGGTGGTCATGGCAGACAACAAAGTAAGCAACAATGAAATGAGGATTCTCATTCAGCAATGCAATGATGTGCATCGATCCATTTCATCTGTGGCAGATGTGCAAGCAGTGATGACCTTGGACGACAGTCTTCGTAAGGAGTTGGGTATTACCGAATCAGAAAGCTTGTTTGAAAAATTTGAATTTCCAGGAGCCAATAAAGAGAACATCAATGACTGGGTAAGAGCCATCAGTGGTTGGGTAGGTTCGTATGTGTATTCGTTGGACAAATTGCGATCAGAAGCTTTGGAGCTTTTGTTGAGATCAGAATCAAAGGTAAAGGAGATGTATGCTTCCAATCAAGTAGTACCAGCTCCAGCACCATCTGCCATTGGTGCCAATTACAAAACCTTACTACCTGGCGAAGAAAGAAAGCCTGCGATTAAAATGACCATGTGGGACAAGTTTATTACTGCCGATGGCATAGTCTCTTCTTTGGTGAAGTTTGTTGTCGCTGGTTCGATCGTAGGTGGGACGCTTTGGTATGCGGGGCATACTGGATTGTCAGACATCACGATTTACAATGGTCTTGGGCAACCGGTGAATGTAGATTTGAATGGCTCATCGATCGTAGTACAACCCTACGCACATGTCAAGAGCGACTTCAGTGAAGCCGATGATTTTACCATCAGAACAACCACTCAGAAGGGTGAATCCATCGAATCGTTTATGCCACGACTAGAACGTACATCCAAGCATTATGTGTACAACGTTGCGAGTGCTTCAGCCTTGCTTGAGTACAAAGTATATTACGGAGGTATCCCAGGTGATTATGCACAAAGTCTCGGAAGTAGGCGATGGTCCATTACCGATGTGGATTACATTTTTGAAGAAGCACCCGATCAGATAAAATCATCAAAAAGTGGAACGACCAAAATGGTTTTGGGAGCTTTCCATGGGCTGGATGCGCTGTCTATTTTTGGTTTGGGAAATTATGCGAAAGATCAGGAGGCCTTCATCAGATCACATGCCATGTGGGATCCTGCTGATGCGCCCAATGTATTGCAATGGATAAGTGCTGCAGCAACCGCTGATGACGCCGTAGAGGTATTGGAGAGCAGACTTGAACGGAATCCTCATGAGTTGATCAGTCTTCGATTGCTCATGGATCACAACGATGAAAGTCGCGAGAAGATATGCGATGAATTTGCCGATAAGGCACAAAATGATCCTCTCAATGCCGACATATATTATGTCGTAACGAGATGTCTTCCAGAGGGGAATGAAAAACAAGAAAAGTATTTGGAAGGAGCCAAGAAATGGCCAAACCATGGATGGATGAATTACGCGGCAAGTCATTACTTGGTCAATCGAAATGATTGGGCAGCAGCTTACGGTTCATTGGTGAGTGCTTATCAAAATAGCGGAGATTTAAAGCCCATCATTGCATTGAATGCAGAGCGTATTCTGAGATATATCAAAGCAAAAGGAATGACCGTCAAAGAGACTTCCATGCAAAGTGAATACTTAGATAATTTTAAATCATTGGAAAGAGGAGATATCAATGATCCGTCTGTTCATGTTCACCATCTGATTCATACAGGTAAATTACAAGAGGCCATTGATATGTCAAGCAGACTACCTGATATGGGTGGAAGTATCATGGCCATCTGTGCCGCTTCCGATGGTGCCCAACAAGAATGGATTGACAAGGCAGTAAAATTATCACCTGATTCATTGTCCCAAGTCGGGGTGATGGCTGTGGCCGCATTGAGGCTGAAAAAAAACATGGACATCAGTGGTTACATGGAAGCGATCGATGAGGTCCTTACAGAAGAGGAAGGGAATGCGACTCAATTGATCGATTTTATGAAGGCAGGTAATTATAAGGCCGCAGAGAAAATTTTGGACGATAGGGCTTTGTCCACGCGCGGTGAATTTTACGCTTTCGCAAATGTCGCTTTTGGAAACAGGATTCCAGATGATTGGAAATTAAAGGCAAAGAGTTTGTTATTTGCAGGAGAAAGACCGTATATTAAATAGATATAGAGAAAATCAGATAGAACTACTTACTTATGCTTATATGAAATTCTCAATGATATCATCATGGAGTGGAGGGAAGGATTGTATGGCATAAATTTAATTAGAATTAAATAACAAGCAACACGTTCTACAATGACAACCATTAATCAAGAAGTTGACTCGCAGGTTAAGGAGATCAAAAGAATCTTTGATTTGCAATCAAAGAACCAATTCAAAATAGGCAATACTTCTTCTTCTGAGCGAAAAGCAAAATTGAAAAAACTACACAAAGTCGTTTCAAAATATCGTTCGCAAATAAAAGAAGCACTTTACAAAGACTATCGCAAACATCCAAGCGAAGTTGATCTCACAGAAATCTATCCTGTCACAAGTGAAATCAAAGATGCACGACACAATATTCATCGGTGGATGCGTGGTGAAAATGTTAAGACCCCTCTGGCAATGCTCGGTTCTAGTTCTAAAGTACATTACGAACCCAAAGGAGTGGTACTGATAATCTCTCCTTGGAATTTTCCAATCAATCTTACATTGGGGCCATTGGTCTCTGCAATAGCGGCAGGTAATACAGTGATCATCAAACCATCCGAGATGACGCCCCATGCTGCTGCGATCATGAAAACAATGATCCAAGAAACATTTGACGAAAGTGAGGTTGCCTTGTTTGAGGGTGGAGTCAGTACTTCTGTTGAGTTATTAAAAATGCCTTTCAATCATATTTTTTTTACCGGTGCACCTAGCATCGGAAAAATTGTCATGAAAGCTGCTGCCGAACATTTGACATCAGTCACACTTGAGCTTGGAGGTAAGTCTCCAACCATCGTTGATGAATCTGCCAATGTAAACTTAGCAGCAAAAAGAACAGCATGGGCCAAGTTTGTAAACAATGGCCAAGTATGCATTGCTCCAGACTATCTCTATGTCCACGAAAGTAAAAAAGAAGCATTCATAAATGCCTTTAAAAAGCACACCAAAAACTTTTATTCTGAAAATGCGACCACAGAATCATCCTATGCTAGGATCGTAAACAAACATCACTTTGAACGAGTCAAAGGTTATATTGATGACGCAGTTTCAAAAGGCGCAAAAATCGAAACCGGCGGAGAGATGGATGCCGATATAGATTTCATTGCTCCTACATTGATGACCAATGTTTCTAAAGATTCAACACTAATGACTGAAGAAATTTTTGGCCCGGTATTGCCAGTGTATGGCTACTCAAATGTTGATAAAGTCATAGATGAAATTAATGCAAGAGAAAAACCTTTGAGTCTTTATATCTATAGCAACAAAAGAAAAAACATCAATCATATCATTGAAAACACCCGAGCTGGAGGTACTTGTGTAAACCACAATGCTGCCCATTTTTTTAATACCAATTTGCCCTTTGGTGGATCCAACAATAGTGGGATCGGAAAAGCACATGGGCGAGCAGGTTTTGAATCGTTCTCAAATGCAAGAGGTGTGTTTAAACAACATGTTCCCAATGCTTTGGATTTGTTGACTCCGCCTTACAATAACTTTAAGCAAAAATTAATCGATCTTACCATCAAGTGGTTCTAAGTAGGAAAAGCCATCTTCTTCTAGAATTTATAAGCTCTACGTCGGATCATAATGATTTTATATCGTCAATTTAGATTTGTTAATTAAGTATAAAATTGGTCATGAAAAGTCTGGTATTTGTAACTTAAGAAAATAACTTATTTAAGTTTAAATCAGAATCAATTTCTAAGGGTCTAGCTGCCCTGATCATTCCTATCTTTCTAATTCTGAGTCTATTCTAGGCTTAAGAATAATGCTTGCTTTATGCTAGAGTCTTTATAACGAGTAAAGGACTTTGTAAAAATGAGATCTAACTTTGTACAGTTAAGCCGTCAATTAACACATATTGGCTTGGAACATCAGCTCGACAAACTCAGAAAGATTCAGCTGATCAATTTTAATATTTTATTGGTTGTTGCGTGTTTCATTTTATTTTTAAGTTTAAGTTCCAACATCATCACCCTTTCCTGGACAATGTATGATACCATCATTTATGCAGGAGGTTTTTCTTTGATTTTTTGTTTTCTATTGCTAAATAAGTTTGGGTTATTTAGCTTGTCGTCTTTTGTTGCGCACATTGCATTCAATATACTTTTTTGTTTGGGTGCAATAGCCAAGGGAGCTGTCTTTGAGTGCTGTATTATGAACATGGTTTTGATGGTTATGTCCTTTCATTTTTTGGAATCGACAAAACAAACCAAAGTGTTGGCTTTCATCCAATTGGTGTTTGTAAACGTTACGATATTTTTGACGATGTATATTGAATACGCACATGAAATTGTGAGATTCAATCCAATCGAAAGATGTATCGCATATTCTTTGATGTTTATTTTCTTGTTTGTAATTTCTAACGGATTGTCGATAAGAAATAAAAAAAATTATACAAAGATTAATGAATTGGTTTCCGAGTTAAGGACTAAAAACAAAAAAATAGAAATAAAAAATGAAAAGATAAAGCGTGCTTATGATGAAATGGAGAGTTTTAGTTATGTCGTTTCTCATGATTTAAAAACACCTCTTAGAAATATGAACAATTATGCATCTCTTTTGAAACGAGAAGTTAGAGCAGAAAATCTTAATAATGTTATTGACTATTCTGATGTCATTTGTTCAAATGGAATGAAACTTACAGAAATGATCGATGAAATTTTAAATTATTCCAAATTAAACGCCAATGGATCTGGAAAATTCGATAACATAAAACTTTCAGAAATAATTGATCCAATAAAAAATTTCATGGTTCAAATTTATCCCAATTCTGAAATCATTTTAGAAACAGATGGGCTTATATGTGCTTCTAAGATTAAACTAAAAATGCTCTTTCAGAATTTAATTGAAAATGGTCTAAAATACAATCAAAGCCAAATTAAAAAAGTGTCTATCGACTATGTAAAGGAGAATGGTCAATCTACGATTCTAGTAAAGGATAATGGGATAGGAATCAAACAAAAATATTGCGATCAGATTTTTAAGATTTTCACAAGACTCCACAGTGATAAAGAATTTGATGGAACCGGTATTGGCCTAGCTACTTGTAAGAAAATTGTTGAACAACATTTACATGGGCGGATTAGTGTAGAGAGCAA
>CALFDU010000119.1 GCA_937950315.1 uncultured Saprospiraceae bacterium
GATTTATTGAAGAAGCAATTTAGGCCAAACATGACGGACAAAGAAGAATTACTGTCTGCTAGGATGGCTGCTGCAGTAGGAGTTTGTGTCGCTGGATATTTCGGAATCAATCCACCTGATTTTGTTGCAGCAGTTGTTGCTCTGGCTTTTGGCCTGGCGGCTGCGTCATTCTTTCCGGCAATCATTCTTGGGATTTTTGATAAACGCATGAATAGGGAAGGTGCGGTAACTGGGATGATTGTTGGAATCTGTTTGATGAGTTTCTATATATTGAAATTTAAGTTTGGTTTTTTTGATGGTGGAAAGGAAGCTGTCTCAAGTCTGAAAGGTGATTGGTGGTTTGGGATATCTCCAGAAGGATTTGGTATGATCGCTATGATGGTAAATTTTGTTGTGTCATTGGTGGTTTCTAGAATGACAGCTACTCCACCAGAATATGTTCAGAAGATTGTAGAAGATATCAGGATACCCAAAGGGGCAGGAGCGGCAGTAGATCATTAAAAAAATTATATTTTAGAATAAATCACTAATATAAAAATTCAATTTTATGTCGGACAACTTGAATGAACAGTTTATTGAAGCTGCGAGATCTTACTCGGATAAACGATTGTTTAATACCATCGAACAGTCACATAATTTCTCCAAAGAAAAAGTAGAGGCTGCTAAGGTGGTTGCACTAGAAAGAGGTATTATGACTGAAGAAAGTATGAATCAGTTAAGTGGCGATGCGGAAATACTAAAAAATGCCAAAAACATGTTGGAAGGAGGGAGAGATGCTGATGAAGTAATGAAGGTATTGGTCTCTAGAGGTGCTACCGAGGAATCTGCTATGCAGGCGGTACATCAGGCTTCCAAAATTGCTGATATGAACAAAAAGCATGTTGTGGAGGAAAGTGATGGAGGATCTAAGTGGTGGTATTTCATTGTCATTTTTTTTGTTGTCAGAATTATTTTAAGATTATTAAACAACAACTAAGATGAATGATGATATTCTAGATGATGGCATTGTATTTCAAAAAGAAGCGTCTATTGAAAATGCCAAAGAAATATTGAGGTTAAAAGGTGAATATGCAGACTTACACCCTAAAGTAAAACATGGTCGGACTGCAATCTGGTGGATGACCGGTTTGTTTTTCTTGGGAATGTTGGTAGAAGGATACCAATTTAATTTTGAAGCCATAGTTATGGGAATCAATTTTGCCATTGTGATTTTGATGGCAGGTACTGGCTATCTAAGTTATAGAAAACCTTTTCTTGGCTTTTTATTGGGTTTGTGTGTAATAGCCGGAATACAAGTTCTTATAGTCGTAGGAGGAGGTGGAATCGATGCCATCAGAGGAATACTTCCACGTTTAATCATCATGTATTTCATTTTTAACGGTTTGATGGCAGCCAATGACTATGTTTCTACAGTACGCGGTTTAAAGGCCCATGGCATCAATGTAGAAGGTTCAGATTTAGTATAAATTTTATTCAATTTCCAATTCCTTTTTGAGAATCACATTGATCTCATCGGCTCTTGTGAGTGTAATCATGTGAGAGCCTTCTTCTATTATATAATCAGGATTTGTATTTTTTATTGGAATGGTTTTGTCTATGTTTCCGTGGATATGAATGATTGATTCATCAAGAGATTCTTTTTCCCATTCTATGATCATGTCTATGGCTCTCTTTAGATATTTTTTATCTTTTGCCTTGAGCATGCTTACAAAAATTTCCTTCTCTTTGTTTCTGTCAGGCTCTACGATGGGTTGTAAAATCAACGCCCCTGTTTTTGCCATTCCTTTGCTTACCAGTTTGTGTATCGGTACCTTTTTTTGAAAGTTGTATCTCCCAGGCAATTGATTCTTATTCTGTGCACTAGAAATAATTATCACTTTTTCTGCTTCTAAAAACTCATTCATTTCACATGCAAGCATACCGCCAATAGATGTTCCGATTAAGATGAAGGGCTTTGAAGTGTCGATTTGTTTGGAAAGCTCTTGGGCATATTCTTGCATGGTTGCTCCTTTCTTAGGAACAGAATAGACAATGTGTTGATACGGATAACCTTCCAGTTCAATTTTTGAAAACAAACGATAATCTGCTCCTTGTCCTGGCAATAAATATATGGTCGCTTTGTTGGCCTGGGCCAATACGTTGGTACTTACCAGAAATAATATAATGACTAAGAAGTTTTTCATCTATCTTTTAACGTAAGATTATGCATATATAGCGTATTTATTAGTGAGAATTTTATCTTTAAAGTATAACCAATTTTTTACATCAAAACTATTTGAAATGAATTCAAAATTTAAAACAGGCTTTAGGATTTTCTTTGGAGTAATCTGCGTGGTATTTGGCTTCAATCCATTTTTGCATTTTATGCCCCTTCCGGAAATGGCAGGTGATGCCGGGACCTTGATGGATATATATCAGGAAAGTGGTTTCATGAAACTTGTCAGTGTATTTCAGATACTAGCAGGCCTTGGGTTGATCTTCGGTAAGTATATCGGGATATCTTTGATCTTTCTGGTGGCAATATTTTTCAATGCTACTTTGTTTCATGTTTTCCATGACATGGCAGGAATTGGAACCGCGGCTTTGATTTGGGTTATCAGTATGTTTCTTGTGTTTCAAAACAAAGACAAATTTACTTCAATTTTTACTGCCTAGAAAGTTAATTTATATCCAGAATAGAAAAATGCTCTACATGCCCATGTAGTGCATTTTTTATTTACTTTTGCAGCGAAATTCAAGAAGTATGATTAAAGTAGATAATTTAACACTACAGTTTGGCAAGCGAATTTTATTTGATGAAGCCAATGTATTTTTTGCGCCTGGAAACTGTTACGGCGTAATTGGTGCAAATGGTGCAGGTAAGTCCACCTTCATGAAAATTTTGTCAGGAGAAAAAGATGCCAATAAGGGCAATGTATCTCTTGAGCCAGGAAAGCGTATGGCGGTCTTGAAGCAGGATCACTTTGAGTACGATGATATCAGAGTCATCGATACGGTGATGATGGGGCATACCAAACTGTGGTCTATCATGCAAGAAAAAGATGCTTTGTACGCCAAGCCAGACTTTTCGGATGAGGACGGCATCAAAGCTTCAGAACTAGAGGGTGAATTTGCGGAGATGGATGGATGGAATGCAGAGCCTGATGCAGCTGCACTTTTAAGTGGGATCGGTATCAAAGAAAGTGAGCATGAAAAGTTGATGAAAGAATTGAACGGAAATCAGAAGGTAAGAGTTTTACTTGCACAAGCGCTTTTTGGGAATCCAGATGTACTGATTCTTGATGAGCCTACCAACGATCTTGATATTGAGACGGTAACTTGGTTGGAAGATTTTCTTTTGGATTTTAAAAACACCGTTATCGTAGTTTCTCACGATAGACACTTCTTGGATACAGTATGCACACACATCGTTGATATTGATTTTGCCAAGATCAATACTTATACGGGAAATTATAGTTTCTGGTACGAGTCTTCTCAATTGGCACTAAAGCAGAAATTGGCACAGAACAAAAAGATGGAGGACAAGCGTAAAGAGATGCAGACTTTTATCGATCGATTTAGTGCCAATGCCTCAAAGTCTAGACAAGCGACTTCAAGAAGAAAAATGTTGGACAAACTAAATCTTGAAGAAATAAAACCTTCATCTAGAAAGTATCCTGGAATCATTTTCAATCAGAGTAGAGAAGCCGGTGATCAGATACTTGCCATGAAAGGAGTAAATTATTCGATCGACGGAAAACCAACACTTACCAACGTTGACTTTACCCTAAATAAAGGAGACAAGGTAGCTGTGATTTCCAAGAACGGATTGGCCACGACGGCTTTTTATGAAATTCTAGATGGCAAATTAAAACCTAATTCTGGTGAAGTAGAATTTGGGCAGACGATTACGACAGCTTACTTACCTACAGAAAACGAAAGTTTCTTTGCGGATGATCCTATGAGTTTGATGGATTGGTTGCGCCAATATGCGACCATCAAAGACGAGCAATACATCAGAGGGTTTTTAGGCAAAATGTTGTTTTCAGGAGACGAGGTTCACAAGATGTCCAACGTGCTTTCTGGAGGAGAGAAGGTAAGATGTATGGTTTCAAGGATGATGATGAAAGAAGCCAATGTGTTGCTTTTGGATGAGCCGACCAATCACCTTGACCTTGAGAGCATTACTGCCTTCAACAACTCCTTGATCAATTTTAAAGGGACTGTGATCTTTACTTCGCACGATCACCAATTCACACAGACTGTTGCCAATAGAATTGTTGAAATCACACCAGCGGGTATTATTGATAGATTGAAGACATTGGATGAATATCTTGCTGATGAAAACATCCAACAGATAAGAAATGAAATGTACGCTTCAGAATTGGTAAGCTAGCATCAATAGTCGACTGTTCTTAGCATTATCATTTCCTTTTATTGGGATGTACCTCATTGTTATACAACTATTCTGACATCATCTATTCTTTGCTTTCTCAAATTTCAGAGTTCAACGATCTCGATTTACTTAAATGCCTTTTAGGTCAGCTGAGCAGTTTTGTCAAAAAAATGACACTTATTTGGAACTAATTATGAAGTGTTAATAAAAGTGACACACTGATTTAACTTCCGTCAAAAGGGTATACAATAACAATAAAAACAAAAGTTGATGTTTGAGAATTTAAAAAGAATGGCTATGCAAAAAATGGCCGAAAGAATGCTTTCTAACAGTTTAGGCGCAGATGCTACTTCAGCAGCAGCAAGTGAAGGTGCAGGTGCATTGATGGAATCAATCAAAGCTAAATTGGGATCAGGCGGTCTTGAAGAAGTAAAAGATCTATTCTCTTCAGGAGGTGCAGAAATGCAGGAAAATTCAATTTTCCAAAACCTTCAGGGAAAAATGCAAGAGATTTTACAAGCGAAAGGAATGAACGCTGAAGAAGCTCAACAAGAAGCGAGTAATTCAGTACCAGATATAATCAGTGGTTTGAGAGAAAGGTTTGAGTCAAAAGAAGAAGCAGACAAAGAGTGGGACTTTTCACAAATCGCAAATTTGGCAGGTGGTCTTAATGCCGGTGGAGCAGCAGATTTGCTCAACAAGGCTAAGAACCTGTTCTAAATTAAACAAGGTTTTCTTTTAAAGGGTAGGTCGACCAGAGATGGTCGGCCTTTTTTTATGTCGCATGTCGAGCTAGACTTTCGTCAAATATTTTGCTAGGAGTCAGAACCATGAATTTTTTATCCTAAATGGATCAACTTACATTAGTACTTTTTCTTTTTACCGCCGTATTTCTTTCCTCCAGATTTTTTGCCTTTCGAGTCAGCGCTTTTACCTTTCCCTTTTCCTTTTCTATGGCTTTTGCTTCCTCCACTTCGACCTTTGCCTCCATACTCGCGCCTTCTTCCACCGCGACCACCTCGGCCTCCACTTCGACCTCTTCCTCCACCACCTCCACGGCGTTCTTCAGATTCTTCTCTGTTTAGATTTTTGTTAGATCCTAGGTTTAATTGGTCTAATTGAATAGAAAGTAACTTTTCTACAAGTTCGTCCTTGCTAAGGTCGGAAAACATTTTGTTCACCTTCTTTACCAATGATGAGTTGAGCCTTTCACTTTGTTGTGTTTGAGCAATGGTCTCAGCCCACTTTTCAATTCGGATGGATGCAATATCATCAGCGGCAGGAATTTCTACTTGACTGATGTCAATTTTTAATTTCTTTTTTAATTCGCGGATCTTATAGCCTTCTCTACTATTGATGAAGCATATCGATGTACCTTTTTTTCCTGCCCTTGCAGTACGACCACTTCGGTGCGTATAATAGGATTCATCATCGGGTAGGGTGTGGTGAAATACATGTGTCAAGTCATTGACATCAATTCCCCTTGCTGCAACATCGGTAGCAATCAATAACTGAAGATCATTCTTTTTGAATCTTCCCATTACTCTATCTCTTTGTTTTTGAGATAGGTCTCCGTGAATAGCATCAGCTTTGTAATTCAATTGCAGCAATTCTTCTGCAAGATCTTGTGTGTCTCTTTTTGTTCGACAAAAAACCACCGCTCTCATATCTTGGTAGATATCAATAAATCTACAAAGTGCTTCTGTTTTATCCGACCGTTTCATGACCGAATAGACATGCTTGATATCGGTGTTCACAATATTTTTACTATCGATCTTCACCTCTACAGGATCATCCATGTATTTTTTGACGATCTTCTTTATTTCTGAAGGCATAGTTGCAGAGAACAACCAAGTAAGTTTGTGATCAGGCGTATAGCTTAATATTTTGTCAAGCTCTTGTTTGAAACCCATGTTCAACATCTCATCGGCTTCATCCAACACCAAGTATTCAAGATCTTCTAAGAAAACAGCTTTTCTCTTGATCAAGTCAATCAGTCTACCAGGTGTTGCAATGATAACATGCACTGGCTTTTTTAATGCTTTGATTTGGTTTGAAATCGCCGCACCTCCATATACCGCCAGGACATTTACTTTCTCTTGGTATTTGGAAAATGTTTTTAGTTGTTCTGCGATTTGTTGGCCGAGCTCTCTTGTGGGAGCTAGTACCAATGCTTGGGTTGCTTTGTTGGATGGATCGATTCTTTCGAGAAGGGGAAGTCCAAAAGCGGCTGTCTTACCCGTACCCGTCTGAGCCAAACCAATGAAGTCAGAAAATCCGCTCAGTAACTGAGGAATTGCCTGTTCCTGAATTTCAGTCGGCTTCTCAAAGCCCATTTCATCCAATACTTTCAATATTGGTTTTGAAAGCCCTAATTTTTTAAACTTACCCAAAGTAATTTTTTTAATGAGCTGCAAATGTAGGGCTATTAAGCTATAGACAAATTCTAAAGGGCATTATTTGGCTGAAAAGGGAGATTTAGGACATGTTTTGCTCAATAACTGCTTTAAAAGACTATTGAATGATTTAAAAAGACCTAAAAACCTGTGTTTAAATTTAGACAGTTGGTTGAAAGCGGGTATTTACAAAGCGAAAACTGAAGATAGAAGCAATAGCTTAATGGTCTATTTTAAATTTTTTCTTAACTCCTTTAATTCCTTTTTGGTCAAGTCTCGCCAGTATCCAGTGTCCACATCTAGATCGATGTTCATGATCCTAATCCTCTTCAAGCTTTTTACTTTGTAACCAAAATGTTCACACATTCTTCTGATCTGTCTGTTTAATCCTTGGATTAAAGTGATACGGAAAGTATTCTTATTGAGTATTTCTACGTTGCACTTTTTAGTTACTGTTCCTAGAATAGGAACACCACTGGACATCTGTTGAGCAAACTTGCTTGTAAGTGGTTTGTTCACAACGACAATGTATTCTTTTTCATGTTTGTTTTCTGCTCGCAAAATCTTGTTGACGATATCACCATCATTGGTCAAAAGTATCAACCCAGTAGATGCTTTGTCAAGTCTTCCAATTGGAAAAATCCTGTTGGGGTGATTGATGAAACTTATGATATTGTCCTTGTCTTTCAAGTCGGTCGTCGAGGTGATGCCTGGTGGTTTGTTGAGTGCTATGTAAACGAAGTCAGGATTGCTTCCTATGGTTTGACCATCTATTTTAACAATATCACCTACACTTACTCGATTGCCTTTTTTTGCAATGGTACCATTGAGACTCACTCGCCCGTCTTCAATAAATTTATCGGCTTCTCTACGAGAGCATACTCCCGTATTGCTGATAAATTTGTTTAGACTGATTGAGTGCTCGTTCATGCTCATTTCTTAAAAGTCTCAATGCTGTTTAAGTCACAGCATTTGTATTCTTATTAATTAGTATGACGAATGTACTCATTGTAATTCATTTCTTGGAAAAGGAATAATTAAGTTCATGAAAGAAATTCAATCACTTTGTCCAAAAGTTCATCTCCTTTCTCAGCGTGCACCCAATGTCCTGCATCCTCAATGGTGTGAAAAGAGGCATTGGGAAATACTTCAAGAATTTCAGACTCATCAGAAGGTTGAATATAATTGGATTTTGCTCCGTTGATAAATATGGTGGGTGCCTCTGAAGTTTCTGTGTCAACAGCTTGAATGATGGTATCGTATTTTTCTGTTAACAGTTCTAAATTCATTTTCCATTTGAATCCACCTTCCTTATTTCGACTTAGGTTTTTCATTAAGAACTGGCGTACTCCCCAGTCTGATATATATTTGCCTAGAGCGTCATCAGCTTCTCCTCGATCAGAAATAGTCGGTGGATCGATACTGTGGAGTGCATCAAGAATATCCGTATGGTGATTGTTGTATGCTTTAGGTGCAATATCTACAATGACACTTTTTGTCACCATCTCCGGATAGAGCTGGGTAAATCGCATTACCGTCTTGCCACCCATCGAATGCCCGATGAGATTGCCTTTGGGAATCTGGTGTTGTACCATGAAGTCATGAAGATCTTGCGCAAGAATATCATATCCAAAATCATCGGTATGAGGAGACTTACCATGATCGCGTTGGTCAATAAGGTAAACTTGGCACGTTTCCCCCAATTTTCTCCCAAATGTTTTCCAATTATCGAGCATGCCCAAGAAACCGTGTAAAATTAATACTGGTTCGCCTTCTCCGATGACTTTATAGTTCAGTTCTATTGTGTTCATATTGAATTAAAACAATTAGATTTGTGTCTTTGTTTCTAAACAACAAAGCTAATAAAATGGATTTCAATTTAATATCTAAATATGTACCAACTGGAGATCAGCCGATGGCTATCAAACATTTGGTAGATGGTATTAATGATGGGGAGCCATACCAAGTGCTTTTGGGGGTTACTGGATCGGGAAAAACCTTTACTGCAGCCAATGTTATTACTGAGTTGAATCGTCCGACACTGGTATTGACACACAATAAGACTTTGACGGCACAACTTTATGCAGAACTCACAGAATTTTTTCCTGAGAATGCTGTCGAGTATTTTGTTTCCTATTATGATTACTATCAACCAGAAGCCTACATTTCTCATTCTGATATGTATATCGAGAAGGATTTGTCGATCAACGAAGAGGTGGATAAGTTGAGATTGAGAGCGGTTTCGTCTTTGTTGTCCGGGAGAAGGGATGTGATTATTGTTTCTTCCGTTTCCTGTATTTATGGTATGGGAAATCCGGATGATTATAAAACTGGTATCATCCGATTGGCGAAGGGAAAAGGATTGAGTAGAAATCAATTTTTATACAAGCTTGTAGAGATTTTGTATTCACGTACAGAGCATGATTTCTCAAGGGGAACATTTAGAGTGCGAGGTGACTCCATCGATATCAATTTGCCTTATGCAGATTATGGATATCGTGTAGTGTATTTCGGAGATGAAATTGAAGATATTCAGCGTCTCGAGTTGTCCTCAGGTAAGCGAATTGAATCGGTAGATCATGCGGCTATTTTTCCTGCCAATCTATACGTGGCACCTAGAGATCGAATCAAGTTGATCATCAGAGAAATTGAAGATGAAGTCAATGATCATGAAAAGTTTTTTGAATCGGAAGGTCGATTTATTGAAGCAAAAAGAATCAGAGAGCGTGTAACCTTTGATATTGAGATGATGCGCGAACTTGGATACTGTAATGGAATAGAGAATTACTCACGTTTCTTTGATGGTAGAAAACAAGGGACACGTCCATTTTGTTTGTTGGATTATTTTCCTGATGATTATCTGTTGTTGATTGATGAGAGTCATGTGACAGTACCACAAGTGAGAGGTATGTGGGGTGGTGATCGTGCAAGAAAAATCAATCTGGTCAACTATGGTTTTAGATTGCCTTCTGCTATGGACAATCGTCCCTTGAATTTTGAAGAATTTGAATCATTGGCACCACAGACAATATATATTAGTGCAACGCCTGGTGATTACGAACTTGAGAAAACAGAAGGTGTTATTGTGGAGCAGATTGTAAGACCGACTGGTTTGCTTGATCCTCCGATAGAGGTGAGGCCGAGTATGAATCAGATCGATGATTTGCTTGAAGAGATCAGAAAGCGAAAGGAAGCGGACGAGCGAGTCTTGGTGACAACCCTAACCAAAAGGATGTCTGAAGAATTGACGGATTATTTGATTAAGATAGGCATCAAAGTGAGATACATTCACTCTGAAGTTGACACCTTAGATCGTGTAGAAATATTGAGAGACTTGCGTCTTGGGAAATTTGATGTGTTGGTCGGAGTAAACTTATTGAGGGAAGGACTGGATCTTCCTGAGGTATCTTTGGTTGCGATAATCGATGCGGACAAGGAAGGATTTTTGAGAAATTCTAGATCGCTTACGCAAACGGCGGGTAGAGCTGCAAGAAACTCCAACGGGCTTGTAATATTCTATGGTGACAAAGTAACTGAGAGCATGCAGCGCACCATCGACGAAACCAATCGTCGTCGAGCAAAGCAAATTGCTTATAATGAAGAACACGGCATTACGCCAACCACTATTACCAAGACCAAGGAAGAAATCATGGCACAAAAATCTATTTTGGACATCAGAGGAGGCAATAAACAAAATGCCTACATCGAGCCAGATAGAGATACCATGGCTGCGGACCCAATCATCGATTATATGTCTTCTGATCAGTTGGCAGCACTAATAAATGAAACAGAACGTAAAATGAAGAAGGCAGCAAAGGAATTGGATTTTATATCTGCTGCTCAATATCGGGACGAGCTGTTCGAATTGAAAAAGAAAATGAAATCTTCATTGTAAATTGAAAGAAACAAAAAAATACCAAGCGATTGTATTTGATTTTGGGAATATCTTCATGAAGTTGGATTACCCAACCATGTTCAAGAATTTCTCTGAACTGCTGGATATGGATCTGAATATGGATACAGTTCCTGAAGATCTTTTGGAAGTGCTTAGGAGATATGAAATAGGAGAAATCACCGATGAAGAAATGATCTGGGGCTTTCAAAATATCAAAGCCTCTATTGATCCACGAGATGTCATCGATGCTTGGAATAGCTTGTTGGCAGGTGTTAATCCAGAGCACTTTACATTCATCAACGAGCTAAGAAATGATTACAAACTATTTCTGCTTAGCAACATCAATGGGTTTCATGAGCGATGGATCGATAGATACATGAAACGTGAACACAATGTGGAAGATTTTAAGGTAGATTTCTTTGATGGATATTTTTATTCACATTATATCAAAATGCGGAAACCAGATCCTGTGATCTATGACTTTGTGGCTGAAAAATTACATGAGCAAGGAGTAGAAACTTGGTTGTTTGTAGACGATATGGAAGTAAATGTCAATGGAGCAATAGAAAAAGGCTGGAACGCCGTGGTCCACCATCCAGAAGATGACATAGCGGAGAAACTGGATACTTATTTAAAGCAAGAGATAAAGACTTAGAAATATGAAATTTGGAACGAAAGCGATACATGCGGGTGTAACACCTGATCCGTCTACAGGAGCAATCATGACTCCGATTTTTCAAACTTCAACCTATGTGCAAGAGGCACCAGGTAAAAACAAAGGGTACGAGTATGCACGTACCAAAAATCCTACAAGAGATGTATTGGAAGCCAATCTTGCAGCCCTAGAAAATGGTAAAAGGGCCATCTGCTTTTCAAGCGGATTGGCAGCGATGGATGCAGTGATCAAACTGTTCAAGACAGGCGATGAAATTGTTTGTGTGAATGATATTTATGGAGGTTCACACCGTCAGTTAACCAAGGTGTACGATCAATTTGGCATTAGCTCAAAATTTATAGACATGTCCAATGTCTCAGAAATCGAAAACTCTATCGGACCC
>CALFDU010000120.1 GCA_937950315.1 uncultured Saprospiraceae bacterium
TCACATTGTGCAGTTGCAGTGGCTGTTCCCTCTATAATATCTTCAAAGCAAGAAACCGTTTCATCTGCAGGACAAACTATTGCTGGCGGCCCTGCATCCAATGTTAATAACTGGATACAAGTTGCAGTTGCTCCACAATCATCCGTCACTGTATAAGTCACTTCATAAATAGCTCCAGCACAAAGATCTGTTCCAGACACCAATTCGCCCACAGAAGCAAAAGTACTTCCTAGACCACAAGCCGTTGTAATGGTAGGCGTACCTGCTTCAAAATCTTCCAAGCAATTTACTGTTTCATCAGCAGGGCAAGATATAGTTGGAGGTGATACAGCCAAGGTAAAGGTCTGCACACAATCAGCTACTCCTCCGCAATCGTCATTAAATGAATAAGAGATTTCATACATTGCTCCATCGCAAAGGTCATCTCCAGAAACTAAAGTTGGACCAGTAACAACAACTTCACCTCCTACACCACAATCATTTGTCACGAAAGGAGTTCCTTCCATAATATCCGAAAAACAAGAGACTGTTTCATCTGCTGGACAATCTATTGTGGGAGTTACAGTATTTAGAGTAAATGTTTGAGTACAAGATCCTGTATTAGAACAATCGTCCGTCACTGTGTATGTAATTTCATAAACAGAGCCAGAACATTCTGCACTACCTGAAACCAAAATTGGCTCTGAGGTCACAGTACTTTCCACTGGACAGGGTAAATTAGAAACTGGTGTCCCTGGCATGATATCCGAAAAGCAATCGATCATTTCGTTTGCTGGACAATCCACAGGAGGGGTCTCTAGATTAAAAGATTTAGAATTCGCTTCTGTACAAAAAAAAGTAAGAAGTGAAAAAAAGAGAAGTGTTCTCATGGTGGTTATTTTTGAGGTTAGGGTAACATTATTTTATTACTTCATTAAAAAGTAAATCACTCAAAGTGACGATGTTAATGTATGATTAACTCAAAAAAAAGAACCGCCTGTGGCTGGTTTTCGTAAAAAATTCAATGAATACCACTAAGTCAATTCCTTAGAAATAATGAAAACAACTATAAAAAAATTGGAGCAAAAGTGAATTCTATTGATTCATAGAATTAGTAGTAATTAATGGAATAGCACTAGCTGTTTTTGTGGAGTAAAGTACTTTTTGACTGTTGTGAAATACTCACACATATCCAACTACATTGGAGCAGTTTGATGGTGTTTTTTTTACTACATCGAATGTGCTCTACTATATCCAAGTAGATGAAAAACAAAGATGATGTATACACTCAGTGCAAGAACAATTGTATCTTAGAAAGCATAAAATTATAAGCAGCCTGAAAATCGAACCAAGAAGTAAAACCGCTTCTCATTCATTTTTTATTCTTCGTAATTCCCCGAAATGTACATATCCAATATCTCCTCAATATTTGGTTTAGGTACCAATCCGTTGAATTTTTCTTGAAAACGGCCTTTGTTGAAGAACATGAGTGTTGGAATGCTTTTTACTTTGAACTTGGCCGTTAGTTTTGGATTCTGATCTATGTTTACTTTGGCGATAATTGCTTTGCCATCGTATTCTGTTGCAATTTCAGTAATGATCGGACCGAGCACTTTACAAGGACCACACCAAGGAGCATAGAAATCGATCAAAACAGGTACTTCTGCATTAGAAATGATGTCTTTAAAATTTCTATCATTAATATCCATTGGGATAACAACCGGCTTTTTCTTTCTCCAGAACATGCTTACATTTTATTGCTCAATAAAGTATTACTAAAGTGAAACGGACAGAATACAAAAAAGTTTTACCCCTTTAACTCTTCCATAAATTTAATAAACGGCTGTCTATAATGTCTCTTTCCTGTAGCAGCTGCCAATGCGTTTGCGAGCGCACCACCCGCGGGAGGCAAAGATGGTTCACCAAGACCCGTTGGATCATTGTTTGACTCAACAAAATATACATCCACAGCAGGGGCTTCATCCATACGGATCAAGCGATAATTGTTGTAATTGATGTTTTTTGTATGGCCCTCATTGAATTCAAAATCTCCAAACATGGCATGCCCAATTCCATCCACTACTCCACCCTCTACTTGATTGATGGCTGCTAGCGGATTGACGACAATTCCGCAATCTACAGCACAGACTACCTTTTCAATCACAGGAAAATCATTTTGAATGGATAATTCTGCGACTTCTGCGACATAAGTATTGTGAGAATAATACGCACTGAATCCGAGGTTCTTTTTGTCTTTGTTGGCAGCCCATCCAGATTTTTCTTTGGCCAGCTTGATAACACCAATGAATTTATCGATATCATAATTGTGTTCTTCCCCTACAGGATTTTCTTTCGCTTCCGCAAATATTTGTAAGCGGAAATCTATAGGATCTATTTTCAATTCGCCTGCCAGCTCATCAAAAAATGATTGCTCTGCGAAAGCCAAGAAGTTGGCATAAGGAGCACGCCAAGCACCCGTTGTAAAATTGGTTTTGAGTTCATGACAATCGACTCTATAGTTTGGCACACCACCTGCTGGAAAATTACTCGGCATTGCTCCGAACATACTACCATTGTAAAATGCTTCGGTAAGGTGGTAGGCAATCATTTTTCCATCCTTCATGCCCGCTTTTATTCTATAAGCTGAAGCAGGTCTGTATGTTCCTGCCAACATATCATCCTCTCGCGAGAACACCAATTGAATTGGCACTTTTGCTTGTTGAGAAATCAATGCCGCTTCTTCTGAAAAGTCACCATATAACCTTCTTCCAAAACCACCTCCCATTCTTGACATATCGATACGCACTTTATCCATTTCTTCTTCACTGTATCCCAATACATTCCGTACTCGATCTTGCGTCCAAGCTGGAGTCTGTATCGGTCCACTTAAGAAAGCTCCTTCTTCGGTTACATCAGCAAAAAAGTTCATAGGTTCCATACATGCATGCGGCAAAAATGGCGCTTCATAATATTTTTCAAAAACAAAATCTGCTTCCTCAAATCCTTTATCAATATCACCATCCACTCTTCTTGGTTCGGCAGATAATTTATTGGCATATTCTTTAAGTGCAGCAGAATGTAGCTCTGAGTTTTCAAGAGTCCCAGTTGTTTTCCAATTGGCTTCTAGTGCTTTTTTGCCTTTCATGGCAGCCCAGGTTGAATTGGCAACTACTGCGATTTTATTTCCAAATTGAAAGACCTGCTCAACTCCATTGACTGCTTCTGCTTTAGTGCCATCAAAACTATCTAGTTCCTGACCGAAAGCAGGTGGTCGCAGCGCAACTGCATATTTCATTCCTTCCGCTTTGTAATCAATTCCAAATAGCGGCTTGCCGGTGATAATGCCTTCCATATCTACATTGGTTTTAGACTTACCAATGATATTAAAATCAGCGACATCTTTTAGTTTTACTTCTGTAGGGATTTCTCTTTTAGCAGCTTCACTTGCCACTTCTCCAAATCCAAGTTTTTCGCCAGTCGGACTTGTAATGACTCCATTTGAAACCTGGCAGTCTGCCGCTTCAACCCCCCATCTTTCAGCTGCGGTTTCCAATAACATTTGACGAGCAGTTGCTCCTGCCTCGCGCAACTGTGGCCACGAATATCTTATTGACTGAGAACCACCTGCTACTTGCCGGTCAAAATCTTGAGACAATGGAGCTTGTTCAACAACAACATCTTTCCAATCTACATCAAGTTCTTCCGCGACGATCATTGGCATTGATGTTTTTACATTTTGTCCAATTTCTGGATTGGCTGACATAATGGTTACCAGACCAGTATCTCCAATTTTAAGATAGGCATTTATATCAAACCATTGAGTAGGTGTAGGCAATGCTGGAATCACTTGAGCACGCATTGGTGAGTCAGGTTTACAACCCAACAAGTTAAAACCCAAAAGCATTCCTCCACCAGTGGCCAAAGAAACTTTCATAAATGATCTTCTGCTCTTATCTATTTGCATAGTCGAATTCTTTGTCATAATTGGTTTTATTTAGCAGCTGTTTTAATGGCTTTTTTAATACGATTGTACGTCCCGCATCTGCAGATGTTTCCTCTCATCGCATCATCGATATCCTCATCTGAAGGATTGCTGTTGGAGGCCAACAAAGCAGCAGCACTCATGATTTGTCCCGATTGGCAATAACCGCATTGTGGGACATCGTGTTCCCTCCATGCTTCTTGTAAGACATGGCTGGCATCAGGGGATAAACCTTCAATGGTGGTAACATCATCCTTGACGGAAGAAATTGGAATGCTGCAAGATCGCATAGCTTGCCCATCGATATGGACAGTACAAGCACCACATTGTGCAATTCCGCATCCAAACTTGGTTCCTACGAGCTCGAGTGTATCTCGAAGCACCCATAAAAGTGGGGTATCCGCATCTACATTTACCTTTTTGGATTGGCCATTGATATTCAGCGTGTATTCAGGCATACGATTAAATTTTAATTTGTAACGTAAGATATAAAAACCTAATGTCAATTTAAGCACAGAAACTTCAAGGTTTTCCTGTAAATACGGCTAAAACACCATTCCAAAGTCGTACACTAAACAATCCACTTGATTATAAGAAGCGTAAAATATTCCTGTAACTGAATTTATAGCTAAAAAGTCAAACATTATTACATTAAGCTATATATTCATATTAAAATAAGTGAGTACTCACCATACAAAATGACAGACAAAAAGAAAAAGATCTTAAAAACGGCTTTGAATCTATTCGCAAATTTTGGATATGAATCTGTATCCACGGCGAAAATTGCAAAAAGAGCTCGGGTTTCCGAGGCATTAATTTTCAAACATTATCGGAGCAAAATTCAGCTTCTTGATGCCGTTGTACTGTATGGACAAGAAGGATTTAAAGAGCTGGTAACCAACATAGTTTTGGAAGAAAACCCAAAGACAAGAATCACAAAATATATAGATTTGGCCTTTAAAATAAGGAATGAAGACTTATTACTCTGGAAACTAGAATACAAATTACGACTCAATCCTACTGTCACCATCAACACTTTTCAAAAACCCATTCACACAACATTAAGCGATGCTTTTCAAACTCTAAAATTTAAGAATCCAAAAATAGAAGCACAACTTTTGATGTATACCATTGATGGGTTCATGGTCAATGTCTTGTCAGGAGAAATGGAAAATTCAACCAAGCTCAAGTCACAATTAAAAAATAAATATTCGTTAAAGTAAAATATTATAAGCCATAAAAGTAAGTGCTTACTCATCGAAATAAATTATATATAGAATTCATTACTCTATTTTGAATCAAAAAATCATGCTTTTTTAATTTTGAAAGTTTGATTTTCAACTTTTAAATTAGAAAACGGGTATTTGATGAAAATCAGTTCTAGAAATACATTTCTTGAATTTTTAGGTAGCTTTTAGATATAAAGAACTTATATATAACATGATCATAATTTGTCTAATTTTTAGGTAGAAACAGCATAGAAAGAAATCACATGTTTGAAAATTGTAATATCTCAGATATTTAGGTAGAGACAACATAGAATATTTATATATATATTATTTCATTGATTTATCGGATATTTAGGTAGCATGTATATATCAAAATATTATATATGATATTTGACAAGATTGCATTAAAAAATACGTTTTTATAAAAAGGAGATTCATGAAATATCAAGAGGCGAGAAATAAGTTGTTCAGAATGTTTTTATTTCTGGCCATAGGCATGTTCTTCATCATCAACATCGGGCATTGGGTCACTTACAAACCTTTGAAAGACCGCATTGATCGATTTGCTGAAAGAAGCATTTCTGGTGAGCAGGTACAATTTCTCACCTACATTGATCATAACGCCAGGCAACAAGAAGTATTGATGCTAAAACTCGTAGGACCAGACGAAGGTGTCCCGATGATTTTAGAAAATGAAACACAAATTGATGAATTGATCAGAAAAGTAGATGGTCAGGCCTGCAAAGTCCGCAAATCTGCCAACAGCTACGAAGTCAACTTTCTCTGTGCTCAAAATTTTACCGTTACGCTCAAAGACCTTACCAATAAGGCATGGTTTGGCGGAAGTAAATATGCGTTTATTGGTTCGTTGATTATTTTGGCAATTGGATTTGTCACTTCTGTGAAGATGAGTGATGAGAAGATTGAGGATAATTTTTTGTAGTAAAACTAGGATTTTGGGGACAAACTAGGACTTGTAGGACCCAACTAGGATTTTTAGGATATAAGGATTTTAGGATTGAAAACTAAGATTTTTAGGATTTAGGGGATTTTAGGATTTTGGGGACAAACTAGGACTTGTGGGAACCAACTAGGATTTTTAGGATATATGGATTTTAGGATTGAAAGCTAAGATTTTTAGGATTTAGGGGATTTTAGGATTCTGGGGACCAAACTTGGATTTGTGGGACCCAACTAGGATTTGTAGGATATAAGGATTATAGGATTGAAAACTAAGATTTTTAGGATTTAGGGGATTTTAGGATTCTGGGGTCTGAATTTATAGGAGGTGGATCGAAGTAAACAGTCAACTCAAGAAGCCAGCGATCAGCTATTGAAATGAGGGAATTGTATAGGTCTGAAACAAAAAAAACCCACTCATTTCTGAGCAGGTTATTTTTTAAATAATTTTCAACACCCTTTGATTATAAGACAGCCATTTGACACTCTACCCCTATACTCAAAGTAAATTAATTTACATTTTCTTGGAAAACAAACCGTAACTAGCTGAAATTCAGTAGCTTATATTTTTTACAATATTTGAGTTCTAAGCATCCCATAATTCCAGAAATCCTAGTAATCCTAGTAATCCTAGTAATCCTAGGAAAAAATCCTACTATCCATCTAATCTTAAAAATCCTAGTTAGAAATCCCACTAATCCATCTAATCCTAAAAATCCTAGTTGGTAATCCATCTAATCCCAAAAATCCTAGTCAGAAATGAAACCCTACCTTAATTTGTCCGATGTTCAACAATTTAACTTCCGTCCAGCTTGAGTTGGCATCTGGGTCGAAAGAATTGGGATCTTGGCGGGTTTTACCGAGAATGGCTAGACTGGGTTCAGTTGATAATGAAAAATGGTTGCCCATTTTGAAGAGTACTCCTAAGAAAATATAGGAGCCGTATTGAGAATTTACTCTTTCTGAGCTTGTATTGATGCCTTGTCCGAAGGTTAAGTCAAAACCAGTATAAAAATTCCATCGATCGATTTCTTTGATATCAAAATCGTAACCGAGGCGTACTTCATAATCTTTGGAATCTCCTTCTTCTGAGCTGACGTCTATGCTTGAGGCTAAGCGGAGTCTTTTTGTTTTTTGAAAAGAATAACGATAACTCAGATCAAGATTGTTGACCTGTTCATTAAATAGGACGACAAATTTAGAAGCATTGACGCTTATCTGATGTCTTTGATAAGTTGTTGCTTCTTGTGAAAAAAGAAAAGCGCTTACACAAAGTGCAAGCGCTATCGTTCCTATTAATTTCTTTACCATTCTCCTGTAAATTCGACAATCAGTGCTTCTATTTCTTCTAGAAAGCTATCTATATAATTTGCCGCACTTTCTGAGCTTGCATCTTTATAAAAAAGTACAAAGTTTTCCTCTGCCTCATCGTATTCTAGATCTGCAATTTTCAAGTCTTTAAATAAGACATCTAAGTCCAATAAACTATTAATCTCTGATTCACTTGGATCTTCTTGACCAAGTAATTCGGCAAGTCCAGCCAATGATTGAATCGACAAATCTCCGATTCTTACTTTGGCATGTAGTTTATCAATAGATTCTTCGGTTAAGTTTTCGAAGTCATCATCTTTCAGAGTCACGTCTGCTTCAAATGACATTCTACATGAATTTCCGTCATTGAAAGCCAAGTTTCCAGTAAACTCTGTGCTAGAATTTCTCACTACATCTAGTGTTATATCCATTGGATCCATGAACAATCTTGCATCAATTTCAACTGGAATTTCGAAAGTTGAATTTGCATCGTATACTACTTTATCGATATCCAATTCAAAAATTTTCTGACCTTCTACATTCAATTGTGCATGTAGGTTTAATGGAGCATACAATTCTTCTCCATCCAAAATGATTGCTTGATCTACATATTCATCTATCACAATGGTTGCATTGTTTGCATCCAATTCTGGTGAGGTTGGAAACTGAACAGTTACAACATTATCTGTTACTGGAAATTTATTCCAGGTAGCCGTAGCATGGTTGTAAGAATACCATCCAGCATGATGCGTCAAGTTGAATCGTCCATTTTCATCGATATGCTCAAAGTCAAAAACATTATCAAAGCTTTCAGAAAGTCCCGAAGACCAATCTTCATTGTACACTTCACCTTCAGAAACATTTAGAAAGTCTCTTAATAAAACATCAATGGCTCTTGCAGAAGTCATATCCTCTACACAGACCAACATATTGTCTAAGGTTGTCTGAATATTTTCTTTATCTTCCTCTACAGTCGTTTCGACTTCTTCTTCCATTTCCTCTTCCATCTCTTCTTCCATGACTTCCTCCATTTCTTCCTCCATAGGATCCGTAACACCCGTCATAGGGCCTTCATCTTTGTTACAAGCTGCAATTGTCAAACCGATTAATAAAAGGACAAACAAGGATGAAAAGCTAAATTTGTTTTTCAATACCATTCTTAGTATGATTTAAGTTGTTAATAATACACTGACACTATCAACATTGGAAGTTGCAGTAGCAGTAAAAATGTAAAGTCTTGTAAGGTGTGGGAAAATTGTATTCAATTAGATAAGACAAAAACAATTCCCAAAGGACTGTAACCGCTTTCAAAGAGAAGAATTGTAAACCAGCTTACAAAAAAAGCGGAGCCTAGTTTAAAACTTTTTGTGAAAAGTAGTTTGCTCTAGAAAACCATCGCCTTTAAAAAACAACTGATTTTGGTGAGATGAATGATATGCAATAGCGCCCAAGCCAAAATGGGTCCAATCCAAATCAAGGCTTGAAGTATTCAAAGGTAAGGCCATCGTATTTACAGATTCCTCTTTCATGACCAAACCAGATATTTCCTTCACTGTCCTCGATGACACCAAACACTTGTCCATCCCCTTCTACGACCATCGTTGATTCTGGTCGAGGAGCATACAAATTGTGCATATCATAACGTTGCAAGCTCATGCGATAAATATCACCTGGGACACTTTGGGTAACCCAAATGGTTCCTTTGGAATCTTCGTATAGATTACCAATGAATGGAGTTTGAAAATCGACATACTTTTTACCATCGTATCGCCACAGACCATCATTTCCACCCATCCAGATATTGCCCCTACTATCTAAAATAATAGAACGTGCATTTACAAATGATCTATCCAATGGCGTGTTCAATTTTGTGAATGTGGTTCCATCAAAATAACAGGCTTCACCTCTTGCTGCAATCCATATCTTTCCATCTTTGTCCTCTATTATTCCATTGATATCTCCATCGGCCAGACCATCTTCTTTTGTATAATTCTTAAAACTCTTTCCGTCATAAAAACTGACTCCTTCTCCAGTTCCGATCCAAACATTCCCATTGCTATCTTGTAAAATCGCTCCGATGACATCATGCACCAGACCATCTTTGGTCGTTAAATTTGTCCAAGGTGATTCATTCTTTTCCAATGCACGATCATCGTAGATGTACAATCCGGCACCAACGGTCCCAATCCATATTTTGCCTTCATTGTCTTCCATCAGGGAGAAAGCCCGATATCTTCTCAATCCATCAAGATTGGTGTGATTGTAAAATTTGCCATCTTCGTAGTGATTGATTCCATCATAAGCGGCAAACCAAATCCTTCCTTTCTTATCCTGAAGAATATTTCTTGTGATTGTCTGGGGCGCTTGATGTTTCGCTTGGTTTTCTACAAAATAGCTATCAAAATCTGTAGGAACTTCTTTCTTATTTTGTTTTCCAGTACTGGACGCTTCTGGCACTGAGACCTTCATGTTTTTCTTCTCTTGTCCTTTACAAGCAAAGAAGAGCATGGTTAAGAAAATCAATGATACTACAGTGGATATTTTCATCTTTCATTACTTGTTTAATGGACCGTCAATTTGAAGCTTTTTCTCTTTTGGGACTTGGGTACTACTTGTATACATACCAATCCAGCATTGTTTGTTAGGTCATGTTGAATTGCTTTGGTGTTGGGGTTTAGCTATTCTAAAAATTTGCCTTGAGCATTCAAAATTTCACCGACCATGTGGAGCAAAAACTTGCCATTGGATTCACACTCAGGATTGATGTACACCTGATGCGGGAGCAATTCAAAAGCGATATTGGAGTCGGTATCTCTGGCATTTATCTCACGTATCGCAAGAGAAGTTGATGTACACGCTTGCGCAAATGTTTGAAGTTGGGGAACTAAAAAAATCGCGAATAAAACAAACTTCTTCATAGGTCATCGGTAGCTTACACTTTTAAAGATATAAACTTTATAACAAATGCTCTTCTAATAAAAAACCACACTCCTAAATGAATAGAAGTGTGGTACAAAATTGACTTTAATAATATCGAATTATTGTTTAACGATTCTTCTTGCTGTAGAGCTGTCGGCATTGCTGACTCTTATTATATACATACCATCAATGTAATCAATCATAGGAATTGATGCATTGATTGTATTCACTTTTTCTTGGTACATCAGCCTTCCATTGTTATCTAAAAGCTGCACATTGTATACATCTTGTTTTCCAAACGTCAGGTTTACAATATCGCTTGTAGGATTAGGACTCAAGGTAATTTCTAGATTATCAAAATCACTATTTTTGACGCTGGTTGTCTCTGGAATCAATACTGCATCTATAACATGAACCACACCATTGTCTGTGGTGATATCTGCAACAATCACCTGAGCATCGTTGATAAATACTCCATCCGAATTGATGGTAACTGCTACACTTGCTCCATTCAAAGTGGTGATTACTTGATCATTGGATAGGTCGGTAGAAAGTGCATTGGCAGCTACTACATGATATAATAATATGTCTGTCAATGCTCCCATCGGATCCAACAATAAATCATCAACAGTCCCTGCTGGCAATAAAGCAAAAGCATCATCTGTCGGTGCGAAAACGGTGAATGGCCCTGCTCCATTTAAAGTAGGAACCAAACCTGCTGCACCTACTGCCGCTTCAAGTACTGTATGATCTTCTGATTCTATGATCACATCTGCTACGGTTCTTGCCGGCAAAAGAACTGCATCAATTACGTGCACGACTCCGTTGTCTGCTTCGACATCAGCAACTGTTACTTGCGCATCATTGATAAAGACACCATCTGCGTTGATACTTACACTTACTGTTTTGCCATTGTTTAATGTGACAATGGATTGGCCATCAGATAGGTCTGTAGATAGTGCTGTTCCTCCAACTACATGGTTCAACAAAATATCTGTCAAAGCTCCCATCGGATCCATCAACAATGCATCCACGGTTCCTGCTGGCAATGCGGCGAAAGCTGCGTCTGTCGGCGCGAAAACTGTGAACGGTCCATCGCCTTGTAAAGTAGTTACCAAGTCCGCTGCTCCCAATGCTGCTTCCAGTGTAGTATGATCTTCAGAGTTGATCACGATGTCTGCTACGGTACCCACACTTTCGGCAGGTAGTAGGACGGCATCAATTACATGTACCACTCCATTGTCAGCCGTGATGTCAGCGACGGTTACTTGTGCGTCATTGATAAATACTCCATCTGCATTGATGCTTACAGTTACGGTCTCACCATTAAACAAAGTCATCACTTCCTGTCCATCCGTCAAGTCGGTGGAAAGTGCCGTACCTGAAACCACATGGTACAACAAAATATCGGTCAAAGCTCCCATCGGATCCATCAACAAAGCATCCACGGTTCCTGCTGGCAATGCGGCGAAAGCTGCATCTGTCGGAGCGAAAACTGTGAACGGTCCATCGCCCTGTAAAGTAGTAACCAAATCCGCTGCTCCCAATGCTGCTTCCAATGTCGTATGGTCTTCAGAGTTGATCACAATGTCTGCGACGGTACCTACGCTTTGGCCAGGTATTAAAACGGCATCGATCACATGGACGACTCCATTGTCGGCGGTTAAATCTGCAACCGTTACTTGTGCGTCATTGATGAATACGCCATCGGCATTGATTGACACTGTGACAGTAGTACCATCTGACAATGTCATGATGGTTTGTCCATCGGTCAGATCGGTTGACAATGCACTGGCACCGACAACATGGTACAACAATATGTCTGTCAAGGCTCCCATCGGATCCATCAATAATGCATCTACGGTTCCTACTGGCAATGCTGCGAATGCTGCGTCCGTCGGAGCGAATACTGTAAACGGTCCTGTCCCATTCAAGGTGGTCACAAGATCGGCTGCTCCTAAGGCTGCTTCCAATGTGGTGTGATCTTCAGAAGCGATAACAATATCTGCCACGGTGCTTGGTGGTAGGATTACGGCGTCAATCACATGGACGACTCCATTGGTGGCAGGAATATCTACGACGGTTACTTGTGCATCGTCGATGAAGACACCATCTGCATTGATGCTGACTGTCACTGTCTTTCCACTGTTCAATGTGACGATGGTCTGACCATCTGCCAAATCTGTGGACAGTGCTGTTCCTCCCACTACATGGTTGAGCAGTATATTTGTCAACGCACCTGCTGGATCCAACAACAATTGATCAACAGTCCCAGCCGGAAGTGCAGCGAAGGCCGCATCGGTAGGTGCAAAAACCGTAAAGGGTCCATCTCCACTCAAGGTCGTTGCTAAATTTGCAGCGAGCACTGCTGCTTCCAAAGTAGTATGGTCTTCAGAATTTACAACGATATCTACAACGGTTTGCGCGTTGGTGTTTGAATTAAATAAAAATCCAAAAGCAAGGAAAAGTAAAATTCGAAATTTCATATCAATTTTTTTTATTTGTAATTGTACCTATGCTCCCTTATGTGCTTGCAATTACAAATTGGTTGTCTCGACTTGAGAAAAAAATCAATAAAAAAGCGAATTAAAAAATAGTGGGATTTTTTTTAAACTTTAATCCATGAATAGAGTTTATGAAAGATTTTTTGGAATTCAATTATGCGACCTACTTAGTGTATCCAACACACCCTTCTGATAAAAATTAGTCCTATTAAGTTATGTGCCGCATTCAAAAAAAAATAGATTATTTCTGAACCTTAGGCAACCCTTTTAGTTTAAATGGCACATAGGTAATTAGATGAACAACGTAGATATTACATTATGCCTTAAACAAAATCGTCAAGCTCAGAAGAGTTTGTACGATGCGTACAAGACCAAGATGTATATTTTATGTCAACGATACTTTTCTGATAAGGAAGACAGCAAAGACGCATTACAAGAAGGATTTATCAAAGTTTTTAAGGATTTGCATCAATACGACTCATCCAGAGCATCTTTGGGAACCTGGATGAATCGTGTGTTTGTGAATACCTGTCTTCAAAAATTAAGAAAGAAAAAAGTTGATTTTCAGTCCATTGGTACGCATACCGATCTGGTGGGCTTCAACTCGACCATCATCAGCGACTTACACCTTAAGGATTTAACCAAGATCATTCAAAAGTTACCAATAGGTTATCGAACGGTATTTAACTTATACGTGATTGAAGGTTATAACCACAGAGAAATTTCATCGCAACTTGGAATAGCAGTTGGCACTTCAAAAACACAGCTAATGAAGGCCAAAAAAATGCTTAGAATTAAACTAGCTGAAACATTAAATGAAATTTAATGGATCAAAATGACAAAATAGAAAGCTTCTTCAACAAGAAGTTCTCGCAGCCGGTAGAGGCGCAAGAATGGAATACTCCTCCGGAAGATTCTTGGGATAACATCTTGCTAGGCTTAGAAGACAAGCCTTCAAAAAGAAGGTATGCCATATATCTACCTTGGTTGTTCGGGATTATTGCTTTGTTTGTTTCTAGCTATTTGCTCATAACAAACAAGAACAATAGTGAAAGAATCCAGAACTTAGAAAATAGAATTGATCATATTGGTGCACAATCTGACAAAAACACCAAAACCTTAGATAGTAAAAATACAACACAAGTTAAAAAAGAAGCAGAGATCAGTTCCATCAATGGTACAACAGAACAAATAGAAAATATTGAAACTGCTAGACAAACATTAAAAACAAAAAAACCTAACCGTACAAAAAACACCATAGAATCAAGCAATGCGATAACTCAGAAATCAATCGCTTTGAAAGACAGAAAGAAAATCGCTACCAATACAACCAGTGATAGCACTTTAGCCAATTCGTCTGGTACTCAAAATATGATTGCAAACAGCAATAGTAATATTGGTAATACTATTGGCAACAACGGCAACAATCATATTGGATCAAAAAACACTGAAACATTTGCCTTGAGCGATAACAATATTCAAGTGCCAATTATAAACCGCTCAAGAGAGAACTTAGGCATACTAGCAATAGCGAAATTAACGGATTCTCTATTTCCAGTACCCGAAAGAAACAAGGTTGATGTTGATGACTTTCTACGTGTTGCATCTAGGGTTGAGCTTGACAATACACCATTGGCCATTTACGCAGGCATCACTTCTAGGTACAATCGTTGGATTGACGTCAACTCAGGATTGGATCCCAATCCTCTTGAAGAATTAAGAGTAGATGAAAATACTTTGTCTTCATTTGCTCATGGAGTCAGTGCATCGATGGCATTGGGCAAAAAGTGGACAGGAAATATAGGTTTGCTGTACAACCAAAGAAACAATCAGACAGATTATCTTTTGCAACTACCCTTCTCGACAAACACAGAAATGCTTGACAGTGAAGGTGACCTAATCAATGCATTTCAGCACAGTCTGCCTACTGCACTTGGAGATGTCAAAACCGATGTCACGCTTGCTAGGAGTCAATCTTCTACCCTTGCCAACAATGAAATCGTGGGGATAGATCTTTCATTCCAAAACAGAAGCAAGTCCTTGATCATTCCGCTTACGACTTCCTATTTTTTCAGAGCAGCCCATGATGGTTTGTATGTTTCTGGAGGTATCGTAAATGAGTTTACATTAAGTACCGAACTGTCCGACATACAATCAACCAGTCTTCACAATACTGTTGACGATAAGATTGTGGATGTCCAGTACAATGACGAACAGATCAACAACTATTCTGTGGGTGCTAGTGCAGGCTTGGGATATGTTTTCCTTTTAAACAAGGGAATGAATCTTACGCTTGGCGCAAATTATGATTTTGCTCTCAATAACAATTATACCAATGGAGGATTCCAACACAAGGTCAACAACCTTTCGTTTGGACTGAATCTTATGAAAGCGATTAGATAAATACAATCAACTTATTCATTGAATCTATTCAAATAACATTTTTTATTTTTAACAAATTCTACACTTTTAAAACCATTGATCATGACCAAACTATTCTATCTATTGATGATTATGAGCTTTGCAACAGGGTCTTTTTCTCAAGAGCTAAATTATTCTCCTAAGAAGAAACTTTTCAATACACCCATCTTTGGGTTGTTAGATTTTGGCTTTGTGCCATTTGACTATGATCAAGATGAAAGGTATGATTTTGTAGGACGTGATGATTTTCAGAATTTGGTCATTTATTCCGAACAAGGAGATGGTCTTGAAGAAACAGAAATTTCAAGTTTGGACAACTATAGTCGTCCTTATGAAGTGATGGATTTTAACCAAGATGGATTTGACGACCTTGTGCTTGCAGGATTCATCCTGTTGTACGATCCAGCAGTAGACAGTTATGAGTTCTTGTCTTTTGTTGGCCCAGACGAACCCACTCCAACCATTATTGGTGCTGCTGATTTTGATGGCAATGGATTCAATGACTTGGTGACCATTTACGATGGTGGCTCGTTGCAATCAAACATGATGATCCATTTTTGGGATGGAGAAAACTTTGAGGTAGTTGCACTACCTTTAGAATATGAGCCAGGGGCAACGCGTTTGGGAGATTTAGAAGGTGATGGTGATATTGATATTGCTTTTATCAATAGGCATCAAGAGTTGTCTCCAAAAATTTTGGTCAATGATGGAGCAGGAAATTTTGAAGGAAGAGATGTTTTTGGTTTTACTGCACTAAGACTTCCTATTTTAGAATTCGAGGATTTTGACGGCGATGGAGATTTGGATCTATTGGTTTCTAATTACAACAATGAACTGAGGATTTATGAGAATACAGACAACTACTTACTGCCTCCATTTCAAACCAAAGTTTCAAGCAGCTTCAATGGTGTGTCAACAAGGACAGCAGATTTAAACAATGATGGAAAACTCGAAATCATTTCTTTGGAATACAATCTTGGCATTGATTTTAAAGTGAATGTATACGAGCAAGAGGAAGGTCTTGAATACAGCTTGGCCAAGCAACTGGCGACTTTTACCAGTCCTCCTACTTTCATAACCCTCAATCCCAACTACCTAAGAAATGCCCTCAATGTCAGTGACGTTGAAAATGATGGCGATCTTGACATCGTGGTAACTTATACATTGGATGATGACCCGGCAGTTTGGTTGCTTGAGAATTATGAGTTTGGACTTACGTCAAATAAAAATATCACGACTGAGTCACTTGCCATCTACCCCAACCCAGTTGCAGATATTTTGAATGTGAATTTGCCTGATTCCATTCAGAGAGACAGTGACTATATTATTTATAATAGTATGGGACAAAAAATCCAGCAAGGAGCAAATACCAATGCCATAGATGTTACTATGCTACCGGAAGGAAAATACTTCATCAACATTGTGCAAGACAATGTGCAATGGGTTGGAAAATTTGATGTTGTGAAATAGAGGCTTATAAGTTATGAATGAAATTGGGTAGGGAAATATAAATAATTTTCCTACCCATTTTTTTTGTGTGGGCTTTAGGTTCTAGTTTAGAATTAAACATATGTTCCCTTTGCTATCCAGTAGATTCAATTGAGAATTTTATCTTAGTATCCAATGCTCGAAAAACCTTTAAAATTGTTTCAAACCTTGCATTTGTAAAGTTGTTTTCAATTTTTGAAATTTGAGCTTTTTTTACTCCAACAAGTTCACCTAGTTGATCTTGAGTATATATTCTTGTGAAATGGTGCCACCTATTCTTGCGCAAATGGTGCCACTGGTAAATCAAAAATAGTTAAACAATTTTGTACAATATCACTTTGAGTAAAAGTTAGTTAATATTATTTCTTCTTAAGGACTTTCCTTTTAATTCTAGTCTGTATGCAGAGTTTATAATTCTATCCAATATAGCATCTGCAATGGTGCCTTCTCCAATGATATCAAACCATTTACTTATAGGTATTTGGGAAGCGATAATAGTCGAACACACTTCATGTCTTTGTTCAACAATATCCATTAGTATTTCTCTTTCTTTAACATCCATTTTAGTTAAGCCAAAATCATCAAGGATGAGTACTTGTATCTTATTCATTTTTTTAAGTTGTTGTAAATAGCTGCCTTCGATTTTGGCATATTTTAGTATAGATATAAATCTAGAAGCATTTTGATAAAAGGTTTTGTATCCTTGCATGCATGCCTGATTGCCAATTGCTTGAGCCAAGTAGCTTTTTCCAATTCCTGTTGGCCCCGTTAAAATAATGTTCTGCTTTTTCTTTACAAAGTTTAATAAAGAGAGTTTATTTATCAGATCTTTATCTAGGGCTCTTGTTGCTTTAAAGTCGATGTCGGCGATGCTGGCATGAGTCTTAAATCTAGCTGAAGCAATAAGTCTTTTTATTTTATTGTTTTGTCTTTGTTCCCATTCTTGTTCGATGAGCATTGATGTGTATTCATCTACTGAGTATTCTTGGTGAAGGTTTTCAACTAGTCTTTGATGATGTATTTGGGCCATTGAATTTAAGCGCATATTATTCATCTTGTTAATTGTTTGGTTCATGATATTCATTTTTTAAAATTTGATTATAATATAATTCTCCTCTTATGTTTTCATGTTCAGGAATATGGTTCACGTACTTTTGATCATTAGATTCAAAAAGATCTTGTTGCATATCTATTTTCTTTTCAAGAATTCCCAACACTCTTTGGTAAGATGAGGTGGGATGCAGCATTCCTATTTTGCATGCTCTTTCTATTCGTTGTTTTTCATAGTGTTTTAATAGCTGGACTATACCCATTGCCGTCCGGTATTTTGTTTCTGAATGTCCTGGTTGTTCAAATAATCTTTTTACATACTGTTCTGTATTCAGGCCAATGTTTTTTGCTTTAGTTATAAACAGTTTTGGATTCCATCCTAAGTAACGCTGATGAGTACTTGGCAAATGTTCTTTCTTAGTAGTATATCCACTAGCTCTCCTATTCCTAAAATGCGTAGCAATACGTTGATTTTCAGAGTATATCTCAACTATTCGATTTGTATAATGTATCTGAATTCGGCGGCCAATGAAGCGATAAGGTACACTGTAATAATGTTTATCCGCTGATAAATATACATGTGAAGTTTTTTGAACTTTGGCTCTTTTATATTCTTTAATTTGATAACTATGAGGAGGTAGTGGCTTGAGTTCTTCTTTTTCAATTTCTAAAAATAGTTCTCTGCGACTACAATTTAATTGACTAAGTTTTCTACCATTTAATTTTTCTAACAACTCGCCAATTCTAACATTTAATTCATGTAAACTATGATAGATTTCGTTGCGCATGCTAAAATATATTTGTTCGTAAACCATTCTTACCATCCGCTCGACCAGCGCTTTATCTTTGGGTTTATATGGTCTTGTTGGATTTAAAATTGAACCGTAATGTAATCCTAAATCTCTAAGAGTTCTGTTCGCGATAGCTTCATATTTTGAACTCTTAGTAACAGCACTTTTTAAATTGTCAGGTACAATCATTCGGGGCACGCCACCAATGTACTCTAAACTATTACTGATAGATTTTATGAAGTCAGATTTCTTTTGAGACATTGATGCCTCTACATAAGTATAGCCACTAGCAGGCAAACAAGCCACGAATACCTCAACGTCTATCAGCTCGCCTGTTTGTTTGTCAACATAACTAAGTTTCTTCCCAGCATAGTCTACCATTAACTTTTCTCCAGCTTTGTGATGCAATTTCAATGTGGCATCATTGTGATTATTCCATTGATGGTACTGACACATAAACTGACTATAGCTGTAGCCATTTTCGTATATCTTTTTATATTCCTCCCAGATCTTTTGGTAGGTAAAACCAGCCTTTGATTTGTTCTTTTTAACTTCTGGAAAGTAGCCGATTAATTCTTTTTGTTTGGAATTTATTCTCTTCTCCTTTGTAAATAGTTTTAGTAATTCTTCTTCTGAAAGCGCATTGAGTTGATCTATGCTTTTCTCAAGACCATTAAAAAACTGAATGTATCTATTTACTGTATTTCTGCCCATACCCAACTGTATGGCTATTTGACGATTACTCTGTCCTTCACTATGCATCAATAATAGTTGCTTAATTTCCATGGTATCCTTTCTTTTATTTGCCATCCTTCTTTCTTTTTAAGAAGAAATGGGCAATTTGAATACCAATGGCACTATTTGTTCCGGAAAAACACTTGTTTTAGCTGGCGCATTTTGGCACCATTTGGACCGGAATGACTGGCACTATTTCAATCAGAATGGGTGGCACCATTTGGATAAGAATATACA
>CALFDU010000121.1 GCA_937950315.1 uncultured Saprospiraceae bacterium
GGAGGTTCAAAAAGGTAGAATAGATATCCACCGCCAATTTCTTCCCCTATTTCATATTTATATGGAAAACTGATTCCATTTAAACTAGTCCTTGGAAATGGTCCATCAGAAAGCGCTCGAATCACCCCATTTGTTTCAATATTCAATCTCACTGCAGACGACGCTGAAATAGCAGAAGTAAGTAATCTTTTTGCTGGTCGATATCCAGGTGGAAGGACTGCAATGGTATCATTAATTTTAATTCCACCAGTTTTCCTCACAACCCCTCCTATGTAAACTCTTTTATTATGTTTATAATAATAAGAGGGTTGATTGTTTGCCTGATTAAAAAAACCATCCTCTAACGGCAATCCTTTAGGGGTTTGTGGAGAGACAGTGGGTTCTGCATCTTTAATTGCCAACGTACCATCTTCCTTCAATACCAATTTATTCATTTGCGCACCAGCAAAAACGGTATCAAGCTGATTTAGCTTCACTTTCCCGTCCAGCTCAATGCCTACTTGCGCAGAATTGTGGTAGTAGCAAAGAGAGAGAGTAATAACAATAAAATTGTTCGTTTCATGATCAAGCATCTTATTGCACAATATTAAGTTATGATCTCCTATTTTAGTGAAAATAGTGGGTGGACAAAAGGTGGACAAGGGCCGTTTTTCGTAGGTACTTGATATGAATTATCAAATATTAGGCATTTATTGGGGCAATTGGGAGTATGTGGAGATGGATCTAGAAATTTGGCGGAAGCTATTACTCAATAGCTAAGAGGAAGGTAGGAATATTTTAAAATGGGACCTACCCTGTTTTTGCAATCGACCCAAGATGGAACAATAGATTTTAGGTATGAATGGATGGTTCCCAAAAATGTAAACTATGTGCCTTATCTACACCTTATCATTGTTTGACGACATAGTTTACACTTTTTTTTATTGAATTATAAATGTGTTCTTCTTTAGCTGTTAATCACTCAAATACACATTTGCGTAAGCACTATCAAACAACAGCCATTCCAATATCCTCTCTCTACTCAGGAATACATGTCTCTATCTCAATGGTGAATTCTGTTGTTTTCGGCGCAAAGAAATCTTCAGACAAAGTGACTGATTCTCCACTTGCATATTTGACCGAAAGGTTATTGCCAATAATATTTTCAGAGATAATAATGTCATCGGCCTTGTACAAGCCTTCCACAATAGTAAATGGAGCTAGATCTAAGACCGTAGGACAATCAGCTCCCAAGACTGTACAAAGTTCGCACAATGAACCACCACAATCTACTTGGGTTTCATCTCCGTTTAATACGTTATCGGAACAAGTTTCACAGCTTCCATCATCAATGTCAGCATAGGGTACATAATTGTGAGCTGTCGCATCTGTGCATCCGTATTTTGCCAATGGCAAAAGGGTAATCATTTCAGCATTAGACAGCGTGGCTTCTTCAAAAGATAAAAAATTTGGCTCATCGACTGTGCCTTCCCACACTGTTGCTAAGTATGAAAAAAATGAATTGCCCGCATCTGAGAGAGGAGTTTTTGTAACAACGATCGTTGCAGTTCTAAAAATAGGAACAGTATCAACCGGTGCTGGAGACCTATAACCATAAGCGTCAACTATGTCTTGTGGGGTGACATACTCTATAGTGCTTACGTTGTAATTACCATTTGAATCAGCAACTGGATTGGTGACGACGGTATATTCGTTACGAAGATCCATGGTGTCTAATACTCCCATGCAGTATAATTCAAGATCAGCATATTCATTTTTATCTGACTTAAATCCGGCTGTTACAGTTTGATCCCAAGTAACTGTATTATTATCAATTACGGTAATGACAGGTCCCACTCCTCCAAGAACACCAAATACATCTGAATACCCAAAATGAGATCCAAAACCATTTGTATGAAATAAAGAAGAAAAGTTTGCGCCCCACTGATGCATTACTTCATGATTCATTGGTGGTTCCTCATCTAGGTTCTCAAAAACGTTTAGTCCTTGCAATTTTCCATCACTTCCAAATGTACTTGTATTGTCGAAAATTGCACCAGATGTTCCAGTAAAATCTCTTTTTGCAAATAAATGATAATTGAGTCCACTTTGTCTTTCTGGGATAATGACATTTATAAAATCAAAGGTGTCTTGATAAATTTTATACAAGGTTTTTGAATATTCTTCAATCGCTTGATCAATATTGTCTGTCACTATATTGAATAGATAATCATTTATTCTTATTGAATCATTGATGTCATCAAATGGTTCGAAACTGGTTTCGTTAGGGTTTACAAAACCAACAGTTGGAGAATTCTGAGATCTACTTTGGTTGATTGAGCTTCCATCGTGGGTCTGAAAGAAAGCAAAAGACCCAGCTCGAAGGGCTTGTTCTCGAACGTAAAATGGAATATCAAAACCAAGATCAGTCGATGTGAAAATGTTGTCACCTGCCATTTCATCATTGCCCAGTCCATCATCAAGTAAAACAACTTTTGCGGTTAAGAAACCATTTTGATTATAATGCAAAAATTCAGAATATAGATGTAGCGAATCATAACTATAGCCATCGTTTACCTCAGCAACAGCATAAAAGGAACTCAAGCTATTGTCAGTAAAGGCAAATAAGTTATTAAAGTAAGCGGAATCTATGGCACTTTCATCTGTATATGGTTCCGCAATCAAAACGGTATCCAAATCTGTAGATAAATCAACATGCATTGCTTCAAAAGATTGAGCACCAATTACGAATGGCCTATAATAAACATGATAATTTCCGGCTGGAATTACTATATCAAAAGTACTATTGACATTAGAAACGTTGCCAGTAAATACTACCTCATAGGTATCCTTTTCATAAATAATCATTTTAGAATGCAAGATATCACCGTTCAAATTCTCAACAGTTCCCGTAAATGAGACCTCCTGAACGCAAATAGGACATGCTAAACTAAAATCTGTCCAAGGGTCTACATTTAGCAAATTTGCTTCAGCCCATACAGGATCATCAACAGTTATACAGCATAGAGGGCTATTAAATGTTGAGTTGAACGAGGTCAGATTTATGTTGTTGCCATTTTTAATGTCAAGAAAAATTAAATCATTGACTATAACACTTAATTCCTCTAGATTATTTGCAGCGCTAAGATCGAGCTCAGCTATTTCATTGAAACCACAATCTACTGTAATCAAATTTGAAAGATTACTTACATCTAAGGTGACAAGATCATTGGACGCAACATCTAAGTGCTCTAATGCAGAAAGCGAAGTGAGGTCCAACGTTGTTAATTCATTGAATACAGAAATTAATTCTTTTAAACCAGTAAGGTTGCTTACATCTAAACTAGTTAAACCTGAGGACGAACAATCCAATATTTCCAAAGAATTTGAAGCAGGGAAATTAAAGTCGGTGATACTTGTGTTTTCACATTCCAGTGAGATTAATCCAGTTAGACTACTAAAGTCTACAGAAGATAATGCATTGTTTGAAAAACACCTCAAGCTTTCTAAATTACTCAATCCATCCACAATTAATGTTGTAAGATTATTGCTAAAAACATTTGCTGTTCCTAATCCTGTACAACCAGAAATATCTAAACTTGTTAGATTGTTACCATTCAGAGAAAGTACTGTCAAATTTGGATGTGAACCAAGTGTAATTGAATTAAGACCACATGATTGAACTTGTAGTATCCCAAGATTGGTTGAACTACTTACATCCAAGCTGGCTATATTATTGTTATTGAATAGAGAAAGTGTAGATAGATTTGTCAGTGTACCAAGCGTGATTGAGCTAATATCATTATTTTGAGCTTGTAGTGTGCTAAGATTGGTTAAAGCACTTACATCCAAGCTGGTGATATTGTTATTTTGACAAGAAAGATTGGTGAGATTAGTTAAGTTGGATACATCAAGACTGGTTAAATTATTCCCCCCACAAGACAATACAAAGAGGGTTGTAAAATCCTCTATGCCTGTCAAATCATTTATTCCTTTATTACTGATGAAAAGATTAAATGTTGCTTGAGCATCACTGGTTAATATTTGGCCATCAAGGGTACCTTCAGAATCAATACCGTCGTCGATTAATTCTTGTTCAAAAATTGGATCAGGGATACTTGTATATTGACAAAAGACAAAAATTGGGGCAAGCATGATTAGAGCAACAAGCGCTAAATTCCTTTCACTTACGATCATAACAGGAAATCTTTTAAAATTGACTATTGATAATAATGCATAATATTAAAATTGAAAATAAATTCTAAATCAACTTTAATTTTTTCTATTTGGACAATTCATTTTCAATGAAAACCACTAGTACTTTTTTGAAAAAATCAGGGATTTTGCTGCTTTATTCCTACCTCCGAATAACATTTTATGCAGCCTTGATTTACGATGTGAAGGTCTGGTTTGTTGTAACCATCGATTGCTAGTATTCTACTGCTATTTGAGTCACAGATAGCGTGTGTTCAGCGATATCTTTTGTTGGTGATATTGAATTTATTTATTGTATTTAGTGCTTTATGTTTTGTTAGGAGCCGAAGGACTAAAAAGAGGGTAAGAGTTTTGCCTGGTCTTGCGTGAATATTGATTGCCGAATATTTTAAAGCATGATATTGAGCATGTGGTAATGAATGGGGATTGAATTTTTGATATTGATGTATGCTTGGTGCATAGATGTGCTCGGGGCTGCTTTAACGGAAACGTGCATGCAACAATCTAATCACAGCGGAGAGGCATATCTTGTCATTACATATTTTTACATGCCTGCTATTTTTAGGTACTACTATTTATGAATATTTCTGTTCTCTCATTAATTTGGTCTAAGTATTTTTTCTTGTTCTCGATTGAAAGAAAAGACTTTTCTATTTTTATCTGAGCTTTTTCTAACCAAGTTTTCAATCTTCTATAAATACCTTTGATTTGTTTTTTATTTAGTTTCAAGTTTTCACCAAATCTATCAAAGTATTCTTTGCTGAAATTTTCTTTTTTCCCTCCCAATAATATTGCTGTATCTTCTTTATCTTCAGGAAGTATTATTTTCACATTAAGTAAGTCATAAGCTGGGGAAAGTACCCATCCTACATCGGAGTATATCATTGAGAAATTTTTCAAGTGCATGTCATTGTTTCCAATGATGTAATTAAATACTGCCAACTCAAAAAATCTCAATTTATCCAATAATGTATTTTCCGATAAATCCCCAATCTTCTTTCCCAAGCGCTCCATTGTGCTTTTGTATTTATCCTCAAGTTCCAATATTTGCAAAAAATCTATCATATGTATCTTATTACCATTTGGTTCTCGATCTATCCGTTTTGTGAGATAACATAATTCACCAGATTTCAGTCGAACCAAGTTTGATGGTACAACTTTTATTTCGAACAATTCTGCAAGTCTCATTGACAAATGTTCGTTCTCTGGCATTTCAGGGTAGCTAGAATTTTGAGGTTTTAAAATGTAATGCCCATCCAATGCACCTAAAATTGTCAACCGGCCTTCATGTCCATTTGCAATTTCAGATTTTATCCAACCGAGTGACAATTTAGGTTGTACTCCTGGTATAGTGATCGATTGAAGTGCGGCTTCTTTGGCAAGTTTTTCTATTTCAGAAAAATTATACGGTAGAGTTGGGATTTCCTTCTTATTGAAAAATATTTCAGCACAACCCATATGATAATCGACTGTGTTTTCTGGTAGGTCTTCGTAACAATATAGGCACTTATTCTTCTTCATTTGTTTTATTCATTATTGGATGAATTGAAACTGCACCGATGGCATTTTTACAACAGGCCAACAGTAAGCCCATTCTGTCATTCTTATTTAATTTCCAACTCTCAGAAGCAATATTTAGCAACCAACCTTCTGGTATTAATCCATCAAAAAAAGGAAAGAACCTATTGCTTTTATAAACTTGATTTGATACAGGCATCTGAAATGTTATGAACTTGTCAGAATATTTTTTCACATACTCTTCATGGTAAGCGAATTCATATCCACCATCTTCCTTTTCACTGAGTATCCCTGCTTCTATATTATTGTATTTCACCAATGCTTTCCTCATATTCTTTAATATTTACTGGTTGTAGTATATGACCAAACATGATTAAAACCTGATTAACTTTTGCCAGACTTAGGTTCTCTTTGCCTTGTTCAATCTTTCTGACCACGGTCAGTCCCACTCCTGCTCTTTCTGCAAATTCGACTTGTGTAAGATTCAATTTCTTTCTTCTTTCTTTAACAAACTGATGTAAAGTGTTCATTTTTATATGTATTTGCGTATAAAATATAAGATTTAGTGATAATTATATGCATTTACATATAAATATATGGATTTAAATGTAATTATATGCTTTTACATATAATTATTGTTGTTGGATATAATTAATATAATCTCAAGAAGTATGGACCACCGCTACAATCCTTTCCTCCGACTCCAGCATGATCTAGGGTCTTCTGTAGTTATCTGCAAAAAAACCTACAACCGACTCACCCTCTTAATCGCAAAGGTCTGCAACCAAGAAAATCGATTGATCAAACCAAGCATGGTTTTCAACATCAGTTTAACAAAGGGATTTTTACTCATGATCCGCTTCCTCATTGCCTCTGATTGCCGGATGATTTTTGCTCCTTCGGCGTGTCGGATCTTTGTGTAACTATCGGTCGTTCCTCGCATGATGGCCTGAGCCGCATCCACTGCGTCAGCAATCCCAAGATTCATCCCTCTTCCTCCTACTGGCGAATGACAATGGGCTGCATCACCCGCAAGCAGTACTCTACCCTTTTTATACGTCTTGGCTTGACGGATCGATATGGTAAATTCGCCTTGACGGTTGATTTGTTTTATGTCCAAAGTAGCTGGAACTTTTTCAAGACATTGATCAGTCGTAGAGATCAAACGAATGCGGTTTTCCGCGATGGGCAAGCATACGAAAGTATCATTCTCTTCGCCGACTTTCGTCCAAACATTGTTGGCTGCAAAATCGTGCATGTTGTTGAGTTCCACATCTGCTATGGACCATTTTTTTTCTAAATCATATCCTGGAAATTCTATACCCAGCTGTTTCCTCACCAATGAATTGACTCCATCACAAGCAACTACCCAATCATACTGAACAGGATTCTCCCCTCCATCAAAGCGAACCTGCGCCGAAGTATCTGTTGTAGAAATACCGCTAACCGCACAAGCATATTTTACATCTACTCCCTGTACTGCCAATTCATCTCTCATAATTTCTTCAGTGCGATCCTGAGGAAGGCCAGTAATCACATCTTTGGGATTCACCCGATCTTTCAAGTCAACCGATAAGACTCGAGAGGTATCGACATGCATATTGATTTTCATAAATGGAATGCTCTCTTCAAAAATGCGCTCCGCTACACGGCCTCCGAGTTTGGTCAAACTTTCAGGCAAGATGCCAACGGCACGAGACAAGGTGGAGGGCGAACTTCTTTTCTCAACAATATCTACCTTGATGCCATGTTTGATAAATTCAAGCGCAACGGTTAGTCCAGTGGGTCCTGCACCTATAATTAGAATTTTAGAATCTGAAAGATCAATATCCAAAGGAGAAAATTTTATCTAAGTTGTTCAATCGAAAATACAAAATAATCCCGATACCGAGGACCTATTTTTCCGATCCGCTCAGCCTTCGAATACAAGCTTCTCGTTTGCTCCAAACGGCTTCTAGATCAAGTTCCAGATTATTTTCATTGATCCATTGCTCAATATAAGCGCGATGCATTTCCACTTTTCTCTCTATGACGTCTTCCGGATTGATGACCATTTCTTCCATAACATCCGCTCTGATACGATCATAGGAAGCTTCTTTATTGGTGTAATCATGATAGACCCCATCAATCTTTAGATAACTGTGCGCCTCTGGAATATGACCTATTGAAGGTGACAGTTGCGTGTCGCCGACGCCGGGGTTATTCGCATCAGTCATTTTATAGATTCCCATAATCTGCTGTACTTCATCAAAACGATTTTCTTCAGCAATCTTCCGCAGCAAAGCATGCTTGGAGCTACAAGTTCCCTTTTGTTCTTGTAACACCAATCCAAAATCATAACGATTGGCATTGCGCCCATACGGGAGGTTTTCAACAAAAGAAACCAATGCTTGCCAAGAATGCAATCCCAATGAATGCGCGATTTGGGTCAATGGTAAGTCTGCGTGAAGCTTTTTGGGAGACTGCATAATAACTCAGTTTTTCAAGTTCAAAAGATTGTTGATCATCGCATATTGTAAAAGCATGATGGTCTTGCCATCTTTAATATCTCCCTCCCCGATCATGTCATACGCCTCTTGAAAATCCAACTCCAAGACTTCAATATTTTCTTGTTCTTCCGCTACTCCTCCGCCTTCGCTTTCTTTCATAGATGTATCGTACTCGGCTACAAAAAAGTACAGAATTTCGGTTACCGAACCAGGCGACATATAAGACTCGAATACCTTTTTCACCTTGCTCACTCGATACCCCGTTTCTTCCATCGTTTCTTTCTTGATACAGTCTTCCTGATTATCTTCATCCAGTTTGCCCGCACAGACTTCTATCAACATCCCATCTTCATTTCCATTTACATAAGTGGGCAATCTAAACTGCTTGGTCAAGACCACAGATTTCATCTCTGCGTTGTACAAAAGAATCGCCGCGCCATTTCCTCTATCAAAACATTCTCGTTGGTGCTCTTCCCATTCGCCTTTGTTGTTCTGATAATCGTAGCTTACCTTATTTAAAATAGACCAGTAGTCCGCCAGCAATTCGGTCTTTTTAATTTTGATTCTTTCGTTCATTGTTCTTTATATTTTCATCAAATATTGGATTTGGAATGCTCGACCAACTCATTAATAAAGGAAGTCAATTTCTGCTGATCAAGTTTCCCATTACTGCGTACTCCACTACACAAGTCTACCCCATATGGCTTCACTACTTCCATGGCTTCTTGCACGTTATCGGCATTCAATCCACCTGCCAAAATCACAGGAATCGAAACTGCTTCTACGATCCTCTTACTCAACTTCCAGTTGTGCGTCCTTCCGGTTCCTCCCAATTCCTTGGTCACCAAATTGGGATTGCCACTGTCCAATAAAATGGCATCTACAAAAGATTGAATGTGCACCGCTTCTTTGATTGAATTTTCATCTAGGACATGTATCACTTGCACCAATTTTACATGGGGCAATACTTTCTTGAGCCTTATCAATTCAGCATCACCAACAGCATCCACCAATTGAATGGTGCTGGTTAATGTCTTCTTATGGTGACGGATGATTTGTTCGGCAGTAGTTTCACTAGTGAGTAGAAAAGTCTCGGTCGGAACATCTACATGGCTAGCTATTTCTTTGATGAGCGCATCATCTATAATTCCTGGACCACTGGGCATTGGTCCCACCAATCCAATGGCATCTGCCCCTTGAGCTACTGCTGTCTCCGCCTCTTCAACACTTCCAATACAACAAATTTTAACCCAGGGTTTTTGCATATATTTTTTTACTTAAAAATTCATCCCCAAGCCGATATAAAGCAACTCAAGATTACCTACACCAGCTCTGAACAAAAAATTATTCTTTTCATATCGAACCCCCACAGACCCGAATGCAACAGCAGACTCTTGGATGGTGGTAGAATCGATCATTTCAACTGGGTCGATGCCGGGAGCAAAAGTATATCTCCCATAGGCTACTCCAGCATTGATTTCAACCCAGTACAACAATTGTACGACACTCAGCCCTAGGTAACTCTCATACCTTCTTGCCCCTGCTTCAAAGTCAAGATTGTTGGTCAAGTAATTACCATACATCAATCGACCTTTGGTTACATAATCATCTTTATCAAGTATCAATCGTTCATAAGCTATTGAGGCTTGAGAAACGAAGATGACATTTCCGTAGTTGACATAAATAGAATTCTTCTTTCGACCTTCATCATATTGAGCTTGAACAGTAGCGCCGCAGAACAAGATGACTAAAAGGGATAACGCAATCTTTGAAATGATATTATTGGAAGTATGTACCATGAAAATAGTTCTTATGCTTTCTTTAAATGATTGTATTGATTTTTAATTTCTCGTATGATTGCTTTATTGATTCCTTTCTCATAAGAATCCATCGTATCTACCTCTCGTAATAAAGTATCTAGTTTCTCTTTGGCCTGATCCACTTTGTTGGCTTCTTCCAAAAAGTAAACGTATTCTAATCTGTTTTGGTAATTGGCAAACTGAAGATCCATCTCTTCAAAAACACCTTGGCTTTCATCTGTTTTACCCAATCGAAACAAAGACCATGCATAAGCTCTCTTCTCATTAGAATGGGCAAATTCTTTTACCTTGCTTAATTGTCTTCCGTACTTTACCACTTCTTCGTGGTTCTCATTGAGGTATTGATTCTTGATGAGCTTCATCGCCAGACCCGGATCATCACTATGAAGACCTGTGTTACAAGATTCATACAATTCAATGGCACGATCAAAATTACCTACCCGTGAATGCTCTTCTGCCAGTTCCATTTTATTGGCAAAGGTATTCGAGAACTCTAGTTCCTTTTCTAACTTATTGATCGTGTAATTTTTGACGAAAGTCCCCTTAACACCTTCTGCTACACGTGTAATATTTTTCTTACTATAAAAATGAACATAGAGATATATAAGACTTCCCACAAATGGTAAAATAAAAATGAGAAACATCCACTTGTAGTCCACTTTATTAGAATAGGCGTGATAGAGACAGAACACCTGCAGAACAACAATAAGCGGATAAAATCGAATCATACTATGTATATCAGATTGAAGTTGATGAATGATCAGTAAGTTATGAAATGATTTTAAAAAGAACAATTAATTCACACGTCGCCATGCCCAATTGGCTTATCCTAGTATTAAGCAGCCAAAACATGGAATTATATTGTCTTTAAGTTCCTTCTATATTTTTTCTACCGGCTCTACCCCACAAAAGAAGGAGAATACCGCAAAGTAGTAAATGCAGCATGGGTAGAGAGGCAATCAGAATTGATCCAGAAGGATTGTGCTTGATACTATAATACGCAGTAGCAGGATACAACAAAGACCCAATCATAAATGCTTTGGAAACAAAAAGCAAGTACATGGATTCTTTGCCGCTTCTGTGCCCAGCCAAAGACATGATCGATGCCAATAGTATCGCTGGATAAGCCAATATGGGTATAAAAGTCAACACTTTTAATACAAGTAGTATATTGTCATTTGTCATTGATCCGAATTACCTTACAAACTTGGCGAATTATCTTCGATTATTGAAATCAATCAAATGCAAAAGCCCCTATTTCTAAGGATAAAAACGCAAACCAAAACTAAAGCCCCGTTCATCTGTTTATCTCAAAACAATTTACATGTCTTCTAGCATCTTATCCATCCAAGCCATGTCTTTTCCATGGCAAACCCAAGATCCATTTTTATTCTGTGCACACCATCGCGATGAATACCCAAAAGGCAATGACAAAATGGGATTGAATCCGACCGACTTGACAGGTCGCAACATGGGGTCAGATTTTACCATCAAGGACGGTTACAGAATGTATCATGGCAGCATGGTGCCTGGATTTCCGTACCACCCTCATCGAGGATTTGAAACCATCACCATCAACAAAGAAGGTTTTGTGGACCACAGTGATTCGATGGGTGCATCTGGAAGATTCGGTGCAGGTGATGTGCAATGGATGACTGCTGGCAAAGGGGTTCTACATTCGGAGATGTTTCCATTGATTGAAGAAGAAAAAGAAAATCCACTTGAAATCTTTCAAGTGTGGTTGAATCTACCTAAAGTAAGTAAGTTTGTCGACCCACATTTTAAAATGTTGTGGTCAGACATGATCCCAGTTATCACCGAACAAGATGAGCAAGGACACAGTACCACCATTGATGTCATCGCTGGACAATACAAAGAAACACAAGCTCCATCCCCGACGCCAAACTCTTGGGCAGCCAATCCAGAAAATGGCGTTTCAGTATTGACCATCAAGATGGACGCACAAGGACAATGGACCATTCCCGCAACGGACAAAGCGGTGAATAGAAGTATCTATTTTTATCGCGGTGCAAGTTTAAAAATCGAGGACCAAGTCATCCAAGAATACCACAAAATTGATCTTGATCCTGCTACAGCAACCACACTCATCAATGGCGATCAAGAAGGATACATATTGATGTTACAAGGAAAACCGATTGGAGAACCGGTGGCACAACATGGGCCTTTTGTGATGAATACTGCGGAAGAAATCCAGGAGGCATTTGCAGAGTACCGCCGCACTCAGTTTGGCGGATGGCCTTGGCCGATGCAAGAGCAGGTACATGATCGAGAAGCCGGGAGGTTTGCGATCCATGCCGATGGGACGAAAGAAAATAAATAAAGGGATATTTTTGCTACTGGAAGATAAGATTCATTTTCTCGCTTCCGCAAATGATTATGAAATCGTTTTCCAATCAAGAAGTAGGCATTTGGATAATGATCTATTTATGTAATCCTTCATTAGCTAATCTTGTTTAATTCTATTGTCTTGATTGATTGTCGTAAGCCAGCTTTCAATAAATCCTCAACATTTTTTTCAATGAATTTAGTTTGAGTAAGGTCTTCGCTGCTGCACATTATAAAAACATAATCCCTATAAAAATCATCAACAACTATGTCTACACCGTAGATATTTACACCTTTTGATTTTTGCATTAGTCTCTTAAATAAAATACTCCTACTTTTTGCAGATCTATCTTTATCACTACATATGCACATAACGATCGATTTAAACTCGTTTATGAACCATACAATTTCAGACCCAATAGTTTGCATTATTTTAGCATCGTGACCTTTAAGAACGTTGTCGGTCATTTCCCTATCAAAAACAATTTCGTTCAAAACCGTATTATTTTCATCATCTAGGTAACTTGATGAATCCAAAAATGAAACTATATATTTACAATTAAGCTTTTCGCTGAAGAATTCAGAGAAGATTTTATCTTCTATTTGATATCGTGAGGTCTTGTATAAATTAGACAATATTAAAGAGGTAAGACACTAGTTAAGTTTCTTTGCTCCTTTTTTTAAGGAATTATATTCACCTTTTCTAATAGCCTTGAGCCTTAACTCTTTATTGTCTTTTAATTTCTGCAACAATGGTAATGAAGGAGAATCTTTTTTGATCTTAATTGTCGTTTTCATAGCGAACGCATTATTAATACTAGAACGAAGATAATAATTAAATAGTTCAAAATATCCTTAAATTAAGAATTTTGACTTTCAACTTACCTCTTCATTCAAATTTCTATAAATTATTAATACTATAGAACGGTTACAATATTTAAAAATTAATGCAATGCACAAACTCTTGTTTACTTGAAAATTACGATAATTTATTTTTTTATCTATGTGATACAAGTTCTTTACGAAGAATACAATAATGCCTACCCTAGATTTGTGTAGTATCTAAAAATAGAAAGAAAATTAAAGGTGTAAATAAGAATTTCAATACAATTGTTTTTATTACCAATTATTGGTAGTTTTAATAAAAGCTCGAAAATGAGAAAGAATAGATCTATAGCACTGGGAAAAAGATATGATCATTTCATTCAGCAAATAGTGAGCGAAGGAAGATATAAAAATGCAAGCGAAGTTATTAGAGCTGGCTTAAGGTTACTCGAAACAGAGGAACAAAAGTTCATGGCTCTACAACAAGCAATTAATGAAGGAATAGATAGCGGAATTACAGTAGGTTTCGAGCCAGGCGAACACCTTAAACAACTCAAACTCCAAAGAAAAAAGAATGCCTAAACTAGGATTCAAATTTACCAAAACGTCGGTTTAAAATCTTTCTTCTATATGGAATTGTCCTTTTGATACTTGACCTAAAAAACAAGCAGATCTTTATTACAAATCTATTATCGAAGGGTGCAAATAGATAGTCAAATATTCGGAAATTAGAATACAAAGATGAAAACAATAAAAACTAAAAGTCTTAATGAGTTAAAGACGAAATATTATGGTAAAAGAGGTACTCAAAAAAGAGAATCCCTTGAAGAAGGATATGAAACTTTCAAAATTGGGTACTTAATCAAAGAGGCGCGAAAAAAGAAAGGCTTAACGCAACAAGAATTGGCAGATAAAGTTGGAACAACAAAATCTTATATTTCCAAAATAGAAAACAATATAAAAGAAGCTAGAATTTCTACCCTACAAAAAATTGTTGAGGACGGGTTTGGAGGAAATCTCGAATTGAAAATAAATTTTGGATAAAAAAAGGCACTAAGAACCTGCTTTTTACACTCACTAAAAAACCTCCTACAACTTATCTATCACGATCTTTCTACCTACCAACCGCTGGTAAGACAACTTCATTGGCATGCAGATCTGCTCGAGCGCTTTATCCAAATTAAAGTGATTGAAGGTGCCAGAGAATTCCATGTCATCGACGGTAGAAACTACCTCCATGTCAAACTGACGTTCAAGCTCTTCGCAGACATCTTTCATCGTCACTTCATAAAACCGCATGATGCCGCCCAACCAAAGTGGCTCCTTGCCTCGGATTGCAGATACTTCTCTTGCTGAACCTTTCACCACATTCAATGCCTGCCCACCCTTCAATGGTATGGCTTGATCCTCCAATTCGACCACCGCACTACCCGAGTAATTTTCTACATACAAATTATCACCCCAAGCGCGGACATTAAAATTGGCAGCGGTGGCCTGAATGTTTCCTTTGTTCGTTTTGACTTTGATAGAGACATTTTCCGGAACTAAGAAATGGGCTTCACCTATAAGATCAAGGATCGCAGAATTCAATGGAGTCTTTATCGAAGAACCATCATTGAGCGTACCCTCAGTTCCGTCATCAAATTTAAATTTCTTATTGAGATTGACCGGTGCAGAAAATTCTACATATTCGGTTGATTGTACGTTGTTTAAAATAAAAAAAGCAACTATTGCAAGCAGCAACAGTATCAATAAAGTACTGGATCTTTTTTTACTTCTTCTACTGGTTCGATCTCTGTCTATCAATGTGTAACTATTTTGGTTTCTTGAACATCAACATCATCAAAATCTATGTTCTTCAATGCCAGCATGGCAAACAAAAATGCTATGAATAACATAATGGCTGCCAAAGCATAAGACGCACCTGGAAAATAAATATTTGATTCCGGTCTTATAAAGTAATAAAAAACTGGCGCAAAAATCAACTGTCCAAATATCGCCGTCAAGCTCGTAAGTCCGGTTATCGCTCCTTGTAGATTACCTTGCTCTTTTTCAGAGACTTGATTGGATATCACACCTTGGACGGTGGGCCCCGCTACTCCACCGAGTGCGTACGGGATCAAGAAGGCATACAACATCCATGGCTCCGTAGCGATAGAAAATAAAAACATACCGATTGTCCAAAACAAAAACCCAAAAGTGATGACTTTTCTTCTGCCAAATTTCTTGGTGGTCACACCAATTAAAAATCCTTGCACGAAGGCCACCAAAATTCCTACCACCATCAAAGAAATCCCTATCGCTTTAGGACTCCAGTCATATCTTTCAATTCCGTAGTACGGCCAAACCGCTGGCAATACCTGTCCAGCCAATTGTGCCAAGAAAAATGCGAATATCAACAACAAAACGCCTTTGTATTTCCTCAGACTCAACAAGGAAACTCCTGCAATCATTTTCTTCTTCTCCATCGGTCTGCGGTTTTCTTGAGCCAGAGATTCCGGCACATAGAAAAAGCCAAAAAGGAAATTGGCGAAGGTCAGTCCTGCAGCAATATAAAATGGCAACCGTACACTGATCTCTCCAAAATACCCACCGATCGCTGGACCAATGATAAAGCCAATCCCAAAAGCCGCACCGATGAGTCCAAAATTTTGCGCCTTATTTTCCTTGTTACTGATATCAGCAATATAGGCAGAGGCCACTGTAAAACTCGCCCCCATAATCCCTGCTAAAAATCGCCCTACAAACAACCACACAATGGTCGGTGCCCACGCATGAATCAGGTAATCCACTGTCAATCCAAACAAAGCCATCAACAGAATGGGTCTACGTCCGTAGGCATCTGAAATCTCCCCTAAGACTGGAGCAAAAATGAATTGCATACCAGCATAAGCCGTCGTCAACCACATACCATAAATGATGGCACGCTGTGTTCCTTCACCTGTCAGTTCGGTGATTAATTCGGGGATAATCGGAATAATGATCCCTATTCCGATTACATCTACAAGGACGGTGATAAAAATAAAGCTGAGGGCACTTTTATTTGACTTCATATAACATGCAAAAGTCAGTTAAATAAACTGAAAAATCGGGCATTGACAGATATTTATTTTGAGCATTTCCGGAAAGTGTTAATTCTACACTTACCAAAAGGGATTTCCATACTTTTGCAATAACAAACATAATGATGCTCGGATATTCATTCAGGGCATCAAACTTATAATAAGCATTAAAAAAATAGAACATGGCTATAGACATGCAGAACCCTTGGCACAAGGTAGAGATTGGAGATAACGCCCCACACACCGTAAATGGAATCATTGAAATTCCAAAAAACACAAGAGCAAAATACGAGCTGGATAAAAAATCAGGACTGCTACTGATGGATAGAGTGATTTACTCATCTATGTACTACCCTGCCAACTATGGATTTATTCCAAGAACGTATTGTGACGACAAAGATCCTTTGGATATTTTGGTGCTTTCGCAAATAGCCATCGTACCGATGTGTATCGTTTCAGCGAAAGTAATCGGAGTTATGAGAATGGTTGACAACGGAGAGATGGATGACAAGATTATTGCCGTTGCAGAAAACGACATGTTTGTCAATCACTTCAACGATATCTCAGAATTGCACGGACACTTCACCAAGGAGTTGAAAAATTTCTTTGAAGACTACAAAAAATTGGAGAACAAAACTGTAGCGATAGAGGATTTTCAAGACGCTAGCGTTGCGAGAGAAATCATCAAGCAAAGTATGGTGGACTACGAAGAACACATTCTTACCCCTGCTTACTAATTGTTGATTTTGTCATTGGTATCCCTTACCTTGTTGGCCTATCCAATGAATGACAAGATTATAAACATATTATGACCGTAGAAGAAATTAAAAAGCAGCTTGTAAGCATGGAAAGCTTGAGCTTTGTTTTACCTGATGGGAGCTTTGTCCCTTCGCATTTTCATATTACTGAAGTAGGAAAGGTTACCAAAGACTTTGTTGATTGCGGAGGAACAAGAAGAACCGAAGAGGAAGCTTGTTTTCAGTTGTGGCAGAGAGAAGAAGATGATCACCGTCTTGCTCCACAAAAGCTCATCAAGATTATCGAAAGCTGTCAAAAGCAAATCGGTCTGGGAGATCTACCGATCACCGTTGAATACCAAGGAGCCAATACCATTTCAAAATTTGGCCTGGAATACGATGGGATGAACTTCTTGTTGACATCAAAAACCACTGCTTGCCTTGCTGAAGATGCATGTGGAATACCAAGTGAAAAGAAAATGATCGATCTTTCTGAGCTCACGGCAAATAGTAATGCGTGCACGCCAGGAGGTGGCTGTTGTTAACAAGCTACATTTGAGATGAAAGAAAACAAATCATTCATCCAAAAATTGACAGAGAATCCAATACAACTATTCTTCATCGATGCTTTGGGTGCCTTGCTATCCATCTTCCTTTTAGGTTTCGTATTGGTGATGCTCTACCCTTACATCGGAATGCCTGTTGAAAAACTGTATTACCTATCACTGGCCCCATGTGTGTTTGCAGTCTACTCCTATCTCTGTTATGTACGAAAGCCTAAAAGCTGGAAGAAGCTACTCGCCATCATTGCTATTGCAAATTTGGTTTACTGCATTATCACTTTTTCATTGTTATTTAGCGAAAAAGAAACACTCACCACGCTTGGCTATCTTTATTTTATTGGGGAAATTGTAGTCATTCTGGGATTGGTTGCCATTGAATTGAAGTTAGCCTTAAGCAAAACGCCAGCAACCAAAATCCAAGGAAGCCAACAAATCAAAAAATACAGCGATGAAAAAAATGACATGTAGACAATTAGGAGGTGCTTGCGAACTAGAATTTCAAGCAGAAACATTTCAGGAAATGGCTGCATTGAGTCAAGCACATGGAAAAGAAATGTTTGCGAAAGCAGATGCAGCACACCTTGAAGCGATGAATGTTATGATGGAAAAAATGAAAGACCCAGTTGCTATGAAAGCATGGATGGCTGCTAGAGAAGATGAATTCAATGCCTTACCGCATATTTAGTAATTAAGTCTTTGGCTTTTGATCGTATTCCTTCTTTGTTCTTTGAAGATCAAAACATACTTATCAATCAGCCAGATAAACATTTGCCGAAAGGCTCATAAACATCCCTTTACTGATTAACCCAAAATTCTAAATCAGGCAACCGGAATACCACACATAGGCCATGGTCACCAGAGCCATTGCATTCGATAAAACGGCAAAGAGTTTCATCTGATTGAGAGTATATGTTTTTTGCTTGAAGATGATGAACAGATCAATCAACAGCCAAATCAATCCCAGTCCCAACATTCCAGCAAAGATGTATTCTTGATAAACATAAATCAAGAGACCTAGTTCTGCGATGACAATTCCGATGATCAGCAGCTTGGTTTTCTTCATCCCGATTTTGGTCGCTGTGGTTACGCGTCCTGCAGCCTTGTCTGGCTCAATATCCATCACCTCTCCCATCAAATGAGATTGAATAGCAAATAGAAATAGATAAAGGTATGTGGCGGTGGGAACATCCGCCGTTCCATTCACATACACGCTCAAGGGAACAATCAACACATAACCCACCTGACATAATAATTCCAATGGTGGTGCGCTTCGCAATCCCTTCCCTGGTAAATTATACAAGCCGTTGATGACCAAAAACATAACCAAGAGAAGTAGCACTGGCAGTCCTCCAATGTAGATGAGCAATGGGTAAGAAAGTAGTTGAAAAACAAGAATGGGTTTCCACAAAACCTTTAACTGCTCATAACTCGCCTTCGCTCCAAACCAAAAGTTGTCTTTGCGGGGATTTAGTTTGTCAATCTCATGATCAACAATATCGTTCCACCCATAGGTCATAAAATTAAGTGGAAAACAAATGTAAAATAAGCCATACCAAAACTCCCAAGAAGAAAGTAAATCCATCTGGCTGGTGGGCAACAAATACAACCAAATGGTTGCAAACCACAATCCTGGCCTAGAAACTTTCAAGTAAAAGAGCAACTGCTTCATACGGTAAATATAATCTTTAGATGTCTCAATGGCTTAAAATGTGACCAATTAGATATTACTCTCGTGTAAGGCGATTAGTAGGCAGCAATCAAAGTAAAATTCTTATATTAAGCAATCATTGGATAATAAGACACAATAAGTAGTAGATATGCACATGGAAAAATCCGTTTTCAGCGAATGGTTGGAAAAAATCCAACAAGAAAGCTGGCAACTGGAGTTGATTATTTCTGGATTTGCCATTTTTGGATTGTTTCAATTCAAAGATTACTTTGATACTCTTATGGGTCGAATCATGCACGAGCCAGGTACAACGGCGGCGGTCATCATCATGATGTCATCACTGGTCGTCTATGGTTTCACGATCATATTTATTACCAACTTATTGATCCATGTATTCATCCGAGGTCTTTGGATAGGTGCCATCGGTTTGCGTTATGTTTCTGGCGAAATTGACTATAAGGAATTAAACTACAACAGTAGGTTTGACAAATACTTCAAGAAAAGAATTTCGTCATTTGATAATTACATTGAAAAATTAGAAAGGCTTTCTAGTATAATTTTTTCTTACACCTATCTCTTGTTTTTTATCTTTTTGGCCTTTTCCATTTTTGGTTTTTATCAATTTCTTGTAGTTACATTGTTAAGACATGGTTATAATTTCTTAGGTGGAACTCAATACAGCGTGGCATATATAGATGATCATACTTTTATAGGCCCGTTAACCAAATGGTTTACCATTATAAATCTTGTATTGGCTCTATTTATGGTTTTTGACTTTATCATCTTGGGAAGACTAAAGAAAATTAAATTAAAGTTTTTTGCGGTACCTTATTTTTGGATTTATAGATACATGAGCTTGGTTACGCTTTCCAAGTTATGGAGACCATTGTATTTGAATTTTCTAGACAATAAATTTACTAGATACCTTATGATGCTAGCGATCCCATACATATTTCTTGTCATTCTCTTTGTACCAGGTTTATCGCTATATAGTTCGGATCATTTTCCAGATATAGATAGGCTACGCGCTGGAGACAGGCTCAATAGAGCGGAATTAAGAAACTCATTTGATTACAAGTCTTATGATGATGAAAGAACCAAATACAATGACAAAAGTGATGGCTTGAGAGATATTTCTATTCCATCCAGAAAAGTAGATTCACAACTTTTTGAAGTATTCATCAAATTTCACCCCAGTCATGATGAATATATAGCAGCATACAACGACGATATCTTTAAACTAAGAAACAAAGGATTGCGTACTATTTTTAGTGGATCAGAATATCGTAGCGACACGATTAAAGCATTGTATCAACAACACAGCAGCTTGATAGATTCCATATCAAATATCTACCCCACCGATGGATTAGCCTTTGAAGAGAAAAAGGCCATGCAAGAAAAACGAAGAAAGGCAAGAACAAACCTCAACTATCAATTCAGTCAAAAAATTGAAGCAATAAAGGAAATAAATATTCAGAATATTAAAGAAGCAATTCAATCTACTTTTGTATTCAAAATTGACGAGAGCATAAAACCAAACTCTTCAGTGCAGTGCGACTTTTATATTCACCCAGAGAGCAGAAATGAAGGAATGCTTTGCTATTTCCCGTTGGACAGTTTAACACTAGGAAAACATATTTTTAGTTTGGACGTATTATCTAGATCTCAAATTACAGTTGACATAGATAGGTCTGATACAATAAAATATATCATCCCTTTTATGTATGTTGATTAAATCACATCAAATACCACATTATTCACCCAAGAAACTCCCCTTGAAAAGCTATTACACATTAGACGAACTTTCATCAAAGCAAATTACTCAATACCAGCAGGCCATTCCCCTGGCCTTTCCTGAAGTCATTATCAGATCTAAACACATAGCAACGTATTGGCCAAAACTTGAGGAATATTTCCCAGAGTCACAGTTATATCTTTTGGATGAAGATAAAAATGTGATTGCATTCATGAACACCATTCCATTTTTCTGGGACAATGCCTTGGACGCATTGCCAGATCAAGGTTGGGACTGGATGCTTCAAAAAGGAATCGAAGATTATGAAAATAAAATCAAACCCAACACATTGGGTGGATTACAAGTCATCGTACCCAAAGAACACCAAAAGAAAGGATACAGTCGAAAAATGATAGCAGCTGCTAAAAAATTGGTAGCAGAAATGAATTACAAAAGATGTGTTATTCCAATAAGACCTATCTTAAAACATTTGGAACCAGAAACCAAGATGACCACTTACATGCATCTCCAAAAGCAAAACAAAACTTATGACCCCTGGATAAGGACACACCTTAGTAGCGGAGCAAAAATTCTAAAAGTTTGTTCACAATCAATGAAGGTGTATGGAGATGTACAATTTTGGAATGAATTATCAAAAGAAAAAATTCAAAAGTCTGGGCAGTACAAAATCAGTGGAGCACTCAACCTCATCGACATCAATGTCGAAAATGACTATGGGGAATATTTGGAGGAAAATATCTGGATTGCTTATGATTAGGTAGAACTAAGATTTTTGGGATTGGGAGGATTTTAAGATTTCAGAAACGAACTAGGATTTTTAGGATTGTGGGGATTTTAGGATTTGAGCAACCAACTAAGATTTTTAAGATTGTGGAGATTTTAGGATTTGTTTGTTATGTTGACGAAAACACATTACAAAAATATGTAATACGTTTTATTTAAAGAGCGCTCTCAGATTGATTTCAATTTCTTGATTTCATAATTACATATTAAGTTATTTTTTAATATGTAATTAATCCTACAATCTAACCCAATCCCAAAAATCCCAGTCTTTAAATCCTAAAAATCCAATAAATCCTAGTTTCTCAATCCTCTAATCCAGTAAATCCTAATAATCCTAGTTCTTTCATCTATCTTCGCAATTATCAGTATTGAAACATAAAAATAACAAGGCCTGCATCCGCTAAATCCATTCATAAAAAACTATAATTTTGACAAGCTTGTAGAAGCTTATCCAAGACTGGATGAATTCGTTTTTACCAATGACTATGGAACAAGGACTGTGATGTTTGAAAACAACAAAGCAGTACTGGCGTTGAATGCGGCGCTATTCAAATTACACTACAATATTGATTGGTCTATACCTGAAGAAAATCTATGCCCTCCTATTCCTGGAAGACTCGATTATTTACTTCATGCTTCCGAACTAATTCCAGACAAAAAGCTACATATTTTAGATATTGGAACTGGGGCCAATCTGGTGTACCCAATTCTTGCTACGCAACATTTTCATTGGACATGCGTAGCCAGTGAAGTTGAAAATTTGTCGTTGAAAAATGCAACGTTGCTTATCAAGAATAACAAGACACTCCAGAAAATACATTTGCGCAAGCAGAAATATAAAAATAAAATTCTAGAAACAATCATTCAATCGGATGATCAATTTGATCTGGTGATATGCAATCCTCCCTTCTATAAAAATAGGCACGAAGCGGCTGCTAAAAACATAAGGAAGGTCAAGAACCTAAAACTTGACATTAAGAATACTTTAAATTTTGGAGGGCAATCCAATGAGTTGTGGTACAAAGGAGGAGAAGAAGGTTTCATCAAAAAAATGGTAGAAGAAAGCGTGCAATTCAAAAATCATGTACACTGGTTTACGTCTCTGGTTTCTAATAAAGACAACCTTAAAAACATAAAGCGAAGTATCAATAAAACCTTACCCAAAGAAGTCAAGATTATCGAGATGGAACAAGGAAATAAAAAAAGTAGATTTGTCGCCTGGTCTTTTCAATAAAAAAACGATTGAAAGCCTCCTCAAACCAATCTAATTGAAACGACAGCTACAACTTTTTCTGTCACATCAATTTACAAAAGTAGAAATGAAGGTTGTCATTATACTTAATTCAGTATTTTTATACAGAAAAGATTTAATGCATTAATGAAAATACTTATCGCTGTAGACAAATTCAAAGGATCACTGAATGCTGATGACGTTGCACATGCCATAAGCCATGGAATAAAAAAAAGCAAACCTTCTTTCAACACACAACTTCATCCACTTGCAGATGGCGGTGATGGCACAATAGATATTCTAAAAAAGAAATTAAACTTAAAAACAATTACCTGTGACACCATCGACCCCATAGGTAGACCCATCAAGTCTTATTATTGTTCTGACAATCATACTGCCTTCATTGAATTGGCAACCAGCTCTGGAATCACATTGCTCCGCGACACGCTTGCGCCTATGAAGAGCAACACTGAAGGAACCGGTCGCCTAATCTTGGATGCAATCAAAAAAAACCATCAACACATTGTATTGGCCATTGGAGGTAGTTGCTCCACCGATGCAGGTACAGGAATACTACACGCAATGGGTTACCAGTTTGCAAATAATAATGGAAAACACATCCATCCCAATGGAGAACAACTTGCGACTATATCCAGCATCATCGGTCCGGATCAAGCCATCACAATTCCGATTACCATAATTACGGATGTACGCAATACACTTTGTGGACCAGAAGGTGCTGCCCCTATTTTTGCACCCCAAAAAGGAGCCAATCCGAGTCAAGTAATAGCACTAAACAAAGGCTTGGAGCACTTTGCCCAATTGACAAAACAGCATACAGATAAAGACATTCTCACATTAATCGGAGGTGGAGCTGCTGGCGGCGTTGCAGCCGGCCTATCTGCTTACCTAAATACCACAATCCAAAACGGCTTTCAGTACATATCAGCAAAAACCAATTTGGAAGCAGCGATTGCTGAGGCTGATCTCATCATTACCGGCGAAGGAAAGTTTGACCAGAGTTCATTCAATGGAAAGGTAGTTGGTGAGATACTTTCGCTTGCGCAAATGTTGGATAAAGAGGTGCATATCATCTGTGGGGTAAAAGACAAAGTACTCGATCTTTCAGATTACAAAAATGTTATTGCTTGTCATGAAATTGTTGGTATTGAACCTGATAGAGAAGTAGCAATGAGGGATGCAAAAGAGTTGTTGGAAACCATTTCTCAAAAAATATTTTAAATACAAGAGATTAGGAATTACTACTTCAAATAAGCTTTTACCAATCAATAGGCCGATAGTCTTTTAAGAACTTCCCACACCAATGCTTTCCAGTATTGATTCCATCAAACAATGGATCCATCACACGAGCTGCTCCATCTACGATATCGAGTGGTGGTTGAAAGTCATGCACCTCTTCTTTGAACTTTGCCAGATCTACTGGATCTTCGTCAGTCACCCATCCTGTATCTACGGCATTCATGTAAATACCGTATTTCGCAAAGTCTGAAGCTGCAGTATGTGTCATCATATTCAATGCGGCTTTGGCCATATTGGTGTGCGGATGACGATCTTCCTTGTGCCAACGATGGAATTTTCCTTCCATGGCGGATACGTTAATGACATGCTTCATGCCAGTATTCTCTTTCTTCATAAGGTCAGCGAGTCGATTACACAGAACAAATGGCGCCACTGAATTGACCAACTGTACTTCAAGCATTTCATTGGTATTGATTTCACCAAGCTTGAGTCTCCAAGAATTTACTTTTCTTAAATCAACTTGTTGTAGATCGGCATCTAGTTTGCCTTCTGGAAATACTTCTTCGACTGTCAAGGAGTTGTCGATGGTGTATGGTATTTGTGACAATTTTGCGGAAGCGGAAATACCTATTCCCATCTGCTTTCCATGCCATGTCACAGGTAAATTCTTTTCTTGCCCTTCATGAAATTCCTTGGTCAACAATCGCAATTCGTTGATGCATCCTTCGTGATCAGAAAGCAGCTCTTGTGCAAATGGAGGAAGCATCGAAAAGTCTTTGTCTTCATTTTCCATCAAGTGTTTGTAGAAGCCAGCGGGTCTTCTTACGGTCTGTGCTGCATTGTTGATCAACACATCAAGACGGTCATACTTTTGTTCGATATAATTACAAAAGATTTCTACGCTTGGAATATGTCTCAAATCGAGACCATGAATCTTAAGTCGACTACCCCATTCATTAAAATCTGGTTCTTTGGAATATCGCAATGCGGAATCAACAGGAAATCTAGTTGTGGCAATTACCGTGGCGCCAGCCTTCAACATCATCAACGTAATATGATAACCGATCTTCAATCTTGAACCAGTCACAAGAGCAACCTGTCCTGTCATGTCTGCGGTCTGATATCTCTTGGCATAATTAAAGTCACCGCATTCCTTGCACATGGAATCATAGAAGTGATGTACTCGACTATAAACGGTCTTACACACATAACAATTCCTTGGCGACTCAAGGATCACTTCTTCTCGTTCTTCATTTCCTGTAAGAGCAATCATGGCAGGAGCTACAAATACGGAAGCTTCTCTCGCCGACCTAATACCCGTATTTTTTCTTGCATGCTTGTCTCGCTCAACAATCTTCCTCTTCTCTGCTTTCTTGGCATCCTTTTTTCTGCGGTGAAACTCTTCACGGCTGGGTCTAGAAAGCAAACCAGAAGCCATAATCAATGCAGTCCTTCGATCCTTAGGTATTTCAAATATCTGATTGGTATCCGCATTCAAGGTTTCAAGGACTTGAATACACAACTCAATCTCTTTCTTTGTCAATACTTTGTGCTCCTTTTTCTCAGCTTCTTCCTTACTTTGCTGGTTTCCGTCGCCAGTTTCTTTTTCCATGCTGCAAAAGTAATCATTTTGAAGGAGTCAAACCAATGAGGGTCAAGTATCCAAATATCAGAACTTTTAAGCATTACAAACTAGTATTTACTCATTTTGGATCTACCGGTATAAGATTAGGGTTCGATTTATTTATTTCTCTTCTTTTGACTGTATTTATCGTGCAAGCCCTCTCCATTAAAAATTTTCCCAATGCATTTTTCAATACGTGCCTCTTTGGTTTTTGATTGCTTCGGAGCTGAGAAATACAGTATATAACCCCGCTGTCTGCCTGGAGTCAAAGACTCAAATGCAGTTTTGAAAATGGGATCCTCTTCAAATTTTTTAACCAACTCTAAAGGAATTGATTCAGGAACCTTTTTAAATTCGATTTTGGTTCCTGCTTTAACCACATCAATTGCTTCAATGTTATACTTCTTTATAGTAAATTCCTCCTATTCTATTTCTTCAACCGCAGCAAACTTGATTCATAATTGATCTTATACCCTATCACAAAATAAAGTTATAGGCAGGAGATGTTATTTTCATTGACTTAAGTTAAGAATGCAGATTTAGCAGTTTCGCCATACAATTGAACGAAGAAAATTAAACCAAAATTTATGTAACAATTCGACGGCTATTAACTAATATTGTCTCTATTCCTACGACTTATCATGAACTATGAATTGGATCTATTTACTTGATTTATTTGGTACGGGTATTTTTGCTATTTCAGGTGTCATCACTGCCATTGAAAAGAAGTTTGACCTTGTGGGAGCCTTGATCATTGGCTTCATAACGGCTATAGGTGGAGGTTCGGTAAGAGATGTAATGATAGGTAGATTTCCTGTAGGATGGTTGAATGACCGCAATTACATTTTTGCCATTTTGGTAGGATACTTGGTTTCTTACTTATTCTACAACTCAGTCAGAAAATTTAAGATCAGCATGTTTTTGTTTGATACCATCGGCATTGGCTTGTTCACTATTCTAGGAATTCAAGTCGCTCAGAATTACGGTCTTCGCATCGAGGTGTGCATTTTCATGGGCATCATTTCTGCTACTTTCGGAGGCGTGATCAGAGATGTCTTAACCAATGAAATTCCTTTGATATTCAGAAAGGAAATATATGCAACTGCTTGTTTTGCGGGAGGGATCACCTACTTTATCATGCTTCAATTTTCATCCATCGAAAATCTTAATATCATAAGTTCGATGTTAGTAGTCATCGTCATTCGATACCTTGCCATTAAAAATAAATGGACGCTAAACTTTTCAAGCGAATAATTTAGCGCCCAATATATATTTTAGTTTTTCTACTAGTTAATCCTTGTATTGCGTATAATCCACCGCAACTTTATAAGTAGGATCTTCCATGATATTTACGTCTATTACTTTATCGGCATTGGCCAGCAATCTTCTGCAATCTTTACTGAGGTGTCGCAAGTGTACTTTCTTACCTACCTTCAAATATCTTTCAGTGATTTTATTCACTGCCTCAATGGCACTCATGTCTGTGATCTTACTCTCTTCAAAATCAATGATTACCTCATCAGGATCATTCAATACATCAAACTTTGAAGCAAAGGTTGTTGTGGAACCAAAAAACAAAGGTCCGTATATTTCATAGTGCTTTACTCCGTTCTCATCCACATATTTTCTAGCCCTGATTCGCTTGGCACTCTCCCATGCAAAAACCAAGGCAGAAATCACCACTCCAATCAATACAGCCAAAGCCAAGTTGTGGAATACAACGGTTACCAATGCGACCAACATGCCTACAAAAATATCGTGCTTTGGCATCTTGTTGATGATTCTCAAACTAATCCACTCAAACGTTCCGATTGCCACCATGATCATCAAACCCGTCAATGCGGCCATTGGCATTTTCTCAATCAAGCTACTTCCAAACATGACAAATACCAAAAGCATCACAGAGGCAACAATACCTGACAATCGCGCTCTTGCACCATTGGAAATGTTGATCAGACTCTGACCGATCATAGCGCAACCTCCCATTCCTGAAAAGAATCCTGTCACCAAATTTGCAAATCCTTGAGCAACAGCTTCTTTGTTGGATCGTCCTTTGGTTTCAGTAATCTCATCGACCAAGTTTAAGGTCAACAAACTCTCGATCAATCCTACTCCAGCAACAATCAATGCGTAAGGTAAAATAACAATGAAACTTTCCAAGGTGTAAGGAAGATCTGGAATATGGAATGGAGGAAATCCACCTTTGATAGAAGCAATATCACCAACGGTTGTCGTATCAATTCCAGCAAATGCTACAATACCAAAGATGACAAGAATCGCCATCAATGATGAAGGAATAACTTTTGTGATTTTCGGAAATCCCCAAATAATCAACATAGTCAAAAGCACCAAGCCTAGCATGATCATCAAAGGTGCCCCTGTCAACCACTGACCAGTTCCCAAATCTTTAAACTGGGCCAACTGGGACATAAAAATTACAATCGCCAATCCGTTTACAAAACCATACATCACCGGATGAGGCACCAGTCGAATAAACTTACCTAGCCGCAGATATCCAAAGGCCATCTGTATCAATCCAGAAAGGATGACGGTTGCAAAAATATATTCTACTCCATGTGTTTTTGCAAGAGCCACAATAACAACGGCAACGGCACCCGTTGCTCCTGATATCATTCCCGGTCTACCACCAAAAATCGAAGTGATCAAACCCATAGAAAATGCTGCATACAATCCCGTCAATGGAGAAAGTCCCGCAATCAATGCAAAAGCGATGGCCTCGGGCACCAAAGCCATGGCCACAGTAAGACCAGAAAGTACTTCCGTTTTATAATCTACTTCCTGCTTAAAATCAAATAAGTTTAAATACTGCTTCATCAGTTATTTTTAACGCAAAAACAAAATTTGGGAAAGCAATAACTTTCCCATAGAATAATACTTCACCAGAAAACTAATTGGAATAAAAAAGTCCATTTCGCTAAATGCAAAATGGATTAGTTGGAGATGAATTGTTGTTGTTTTTCAGATATGGAACAAAGGTATTATTTTCTCATTCTAAAGGCCATTTTTACTTCATTTATGCTTACTTCTAGTCAAGCTTATTTGTTAATGAATCATGCTTGCGCAAATGTAAAAACAAGACCCGCCAAAAGGATTTTCACAAATATTCATTATCTTAAGAAATCGATGTTCTCAATGACTCAAGAAACAAACTCCTTTTTGAGAATACCATAGCCAATAAAACCAATACCTATGAGCACCAGAAATTACTTTCTAATCTTGTTCGTTACTTCAATTTTTGCCTTTATCCGTTCGGAATACAAAGCCAATCAAGCTACAGATCAACCAGCTCAAACCGAAGAAATCACACCCAAAGTAACTGGTGTCGGAGGCATCTTTTTTAAAGCCAAAGATCCCGAAGCACTTCGAAATTGGTACGGAGAAAATCTTGGTATTGCTATCATGCCTACGGGCTCCCCTTTTGAATTTAGAAATGCACATCGACCAGACGAAATCAATTATTTAATCTGGAGTCCATTCCCTGAAGATACTGAAGCAATGGCCCCTTCAGAAAAAGAATATATGATCAACTACCGTGTTCAGAACATTGACAAGTTGGTCGAGCAACTAAAAGCAAACGGAATCACCATCGTGGATGAAATGCAAGAAGTAGGTTATGGAAAATTCATCCACATCCTAGATCTTGAAGGCAACAAGATAGAATTGTGGGAACCGATAGATAGTTTTCTTACCGAATTGGGAGGAACAACGACTAAGTGAAGTTGAAGAAAATGATCACAGCATTTATTGTTTAATCGATAAGTAAAACATAAAATTTCAAGAACACTCAAAGATAGGTGCTAAATCTTACGATTGCTTGAACAATAAAACAGAATAAAGATGGCTACATTTACACCCTTATTCTTCTTGATGAAAATCCTACCATGAAAATTTGTGTCTATTGTGCCTCCAGTGATCAAATCGATCAAAAGTTTTTCAACGCCACTGAAAAATTGGCCCTAGCTTTTGTGAAAGAAAACATTGCTGTTGTCTGCGGCGGTGGAGCCAACGGATTGATGGGACAACTTGCAGATACCATGATTGCTCAAGGCGGAAAGATCAAAGGAATCATGCCCAAGTTTATGGATGATGTAGAATGGTCACACAAAGGCATCACTGATTTTGACTTTACAGAAACCATGCAAGAAAGAAAAGAACAACTGATTCAAGGTGTCAATGGAATCGTTGCCTTGGCTGGTGGTTCTGGAACCATGGAGGAACTGTTTGAAGTGATCACGTTGAAACGATTGGGCTTGTTTACTGAACCAATTGTGATTCTCAATACAGACGGGTACTATAACGATCTACAGTCCCTGATGGAGAAAATGGTAAGTGAAAAATTCATGGCAGAAGCCCACTTGGATATGTGGACCTTTGTCAATGAACCAGAAGAAGTAATTCCCGCCTTAAAAGCCGCTAAGTCTTGGAGCAAAGATGCTATAGACTTTGCTACACTCAAGTAAAACGTATTCATACTGATTTGGTAACTTTGGGTTCTAAATAACAATGATGGACTTAAAAAATAGTGCCCTATTTCAACAGCAAGCATTTATCAATGGTGAATTTGTAGATGCTACCTCAATGGAAACTTTTCCTGTAATCAACCCTTTCTCCAAAGAAGTCATCGCGCAGATGGCCAATTGCGGAGCCAGTGATACCAAAACTTCCATTGAGAAAGCACAGGAAGCATTGATAGTATGGAGTAGTTTTACAGGAACCAAACGTGGTAAAATTTTACGCCGCTGGTTTGATCTCCAACTAGAACACGCCAAAGATTTAGCAAAGATATTGACCATCGAGCAAGGGAAACCATTTCCCGAGGCATTGGGTGAGATCAAGTACGGAGCATCCTATGTGGAATGGTTTGCAGAAGAGGCGCGGAGGGCTTATGGGGATTATATTCCGGGGCCGCAGAATAATAGGCACATTATTGTTATGAAGCAGCCTGTGGGTGTCGTTGCGGCGATTACGCCTTGGAATTTTCCGAGTGCTATGATCACAAGGAAGGTAGCGCCGGCTCTGGCAGCAGGATGTACCGTTGTCATCAAACCGTCAGAACTTACACCCCTATCAGCCAATGCGCTGGCAGTATTGGCCAATGAGGCAGGGATTCCCCCTGGCGTCTTTAATATCATCACCACCAAGGACGCACCTGAAGTGGGTCTTGAAATGTGCAACAATAAAACCGTCAGAAAACTATCATTCACAGGATCTACAGCTGTAGGGAAAATATTATTAAAGCAAAGTGCCGACACAGTAAAAAAAGTCTCACTTGAACTGGGTGGTAATGCCCCCTTCATTGTTTTTGAAGATGCAGATATCGATAAGGCCGTTGCAGGTGCTATGCAAAGCAAATTTAGAAATGCAGGTCAAACTTGTATTTGCTCCAATCGTCTTTTTGTCCAGGAAGGTATTTATGATGCATTCGTGAAAAAATTTGCGGAAGCGTCAAAAAATCAAACGATAGGAAATGGACTAGAAAGAGGAGTTACCATCGGACCCATGATTGAAGAAAAAGCTGTTGCATCCGTTGAGATGCTTGTGGCTGATGCACAGGAAAAAGGAGCAGAAATCGTAACAGGAGGAAGCAGATATGGAGATGGCGATTCATTGATATACTCGCCTACCATCCTCACCAATGTAAATGAAAATATGAAGATTTTTGGGGAGGAAATTTTCGGACCCGTTGCACCGGTTTATAAATTCAAAACGGAAGAAGAAGTAATTGGCTTGGCCAATGATACCGACTATGGTTTGGCGGCCTACTTCTATGGTAAAGATCATGCAAAAATATGGCGAGTAGCAGAGAAGCTTGAATACGGAATGATCGGAATCAATGCCATAGACATTGGCACAGCCATCGCACCTTTTGGAGGAATCAAAGAAAGTGGAATCGGAAGAGAAGGATCAAAATATGGGATCGAAGAATTTATGGAAATGAAATATTTGTCTTGGGATGTAAGTGAATAAATGGATTGATGAAACATTGTTATATAGAGCGATAGGCGACCTAACGTTTTGGAATTGGCAATCATAATTTAGCTAACAATAGTTACATGGCAGACAAAGTATTGGCGGTTGTATTTCATTGGACTCTTAACCTGCAATTTATCATGAAGCTTAAAAAGTTATAGATATTATCTAATTATAATATTTCTCACTTTTCAAGTTAGCCTTCATTTCTTATAATTCTCTTTAAACTGCAACTTAATCTGCAAATAAAACAGGATAAGGCTTTCATTATTGGCTTTTCATCAGGTAATCAACCCTTTCTAAAAATAAACTGATATATATATCCTGCAACTTAACCTGCAATTCTTTTAGTTTTTGTATATATTAAAATCCTATATATAAAATAAATAAGAGGTTACAATCACCAATATCCTGCACCCTAACCTGCAAAATCAATTTTCGTTGAGCAAAGAAATAATACTCTCTTTATGTTGATCTCTAATCTCATACCAGCCAAATTTCTTACTTCCTTTATAATCCAAGAAAGGTTTTAGCCTCTTTAAATCCGATAGAATTGTTCGTTCTGAAACTCCAAAAAATTCCTGAAGTTCTATGGCCTTTGTATTTGGGAATATATATATGTAACTTAAAATAGAAATCAATCTATTTAGCACAATTTTAGATTTTACGTCAACTTGTTTATTGAATATTTCGAAAACAACTGCTTTTAATTCATCATTCAAACTATCTTCAATAGGTTTCCTAAAGGACAGAGACTTAGGGCCTAAAAGGGTTAATAATATACCTTCATTTGTTTCTTTCCATTTTGGATCTTTTAATCCATATTCTCTACATTCTTTTATCATTTTCATTGTCCCCTTGCCTAATTTATCTATGAAGCCATTAAGAAAGACAATGTGAGCAATATCGGGATTGGTTGGGTGGGATTTATGTGTTTTACGTAAATCAGAAACTTTAATTTGATTAGGCAATTTCCCACTATTAATGATAAAAATTTTATCAGGATAAACACTTACAGTAAGGCTGCTTGATGGATTAGAATAGTCTCTGTGGATAAGGGCATTAATTATTCCCTCTTGCAAAGCTTTGGGAGGAAATTTGAAATCGACTCTTTTCCATTGATTATTCTGAAAAACGGCTCTTACTCCCAAACTATTGAAATAATCCTCCAATTTATTTCTTGTTTCAAAAAGGTTCCCTTCAAATAAATCATCACGAATTAAATGTGAATCGGTCTTGTCCGCTGCATATTCAGTAAGTCGAACTCGAATTTGTGGAAGAAATCTTGATGGATTAGTTCCGAATAAAACAACTGCAGCATTGGTAAATCGACCATTTTCGTAGAGCCCGACATGATTCAAGAAACCTAAAGGATCTTTCCCAAGATAACTAGATCGTTCTTTCGATTCAGATAAAACTAATTTAACAAGCTTTAAATCTATATCCTGTATATCTACTCCTAATGAAAATTGCCTTTCCCATCTTTGTTCGGAAACTTTACGGCTATGGATAATTTCAGATAATTCTTGTGAAGTAGCTTTCCTGGTTTCCGACTCCTTTCTAAAATAAATGTCTCCTTTAAAAATATATGGTCCGTTAACTCCTTTAGGAAACTTCAATACTAGAATATTCTTTTCATTTAATTCTTCGTGACTAATGGAAAATGTAGTATCAGGAATTATATTAAGTACTAAATAAGCCCTAAGCTTTTCTAGTTCTTTTTGAACATTTTTAACACCAGAAATATGACCATTTTTAGTAACACCAATGACTATAGTTCCCCCATTGTGATTTAAAAAAGCGCAAGTCGATCTTGCTATATTTGTTCGATCAATACTTTCAAATAAATCTAATTGATCATTTGGCTTAGTCCCTACCAATTGATTTAGTATTGTTTCTTCATTCATCATTTCTTGAGATTTTCTAAATCTGACCTAAATCGATCAATATCTTCAAACTGAGTACTTATGAATGGAGCTCCTTGAGAGGAATAAGAATGAAATTCTTGTGCCCAAAGTCTTTTTTTCATCGGTAGACCATCTCCAACAGCATCGTTATACATATCTATTACCCTTAAGTCATCCATTACTGGTGTCTTTTTTATTAGTTTAAACTTGTTTCTTTTTTTAGTTATTGGATCTAACATGAAATCCTTTAAAAGAAGTCGAGAAAACGCCACATCATGATGCGCTAAGTATCCACGTGGCTTATCAAGTTTAATAGCTTCTTTAAATTCCTTGTGAGTTATTCCAGAACCATAAAATGGTAATATGATTCCTAGGAAAAAATCACAATCATTAACCGCAGCCAGACAAGAATCCGTTGGAGATTTTCCTGGTATTGAATAAACAGTTCCAATATGTGAATTAAGAACTTTGTAACCGTAGCCTCTCAAAGTGTAACATAATTGCTCTAAATCAGTTTTGAAGTGATAAACTGTTGAGGCAACCATTATTTTCAATTTCCTTTTTGCCACGAATTTGGTTTAGTTAAAAATACATATTATGAATTTACGGTATTTATTATGAATTTTTATCTTGCTTGAACAAAATAGAAATATTTTCTAGATTTCAATAAATGACAATGCATCACATACACCACGAACTCAGAATCGCCACCACCCCATCCAAGATATTCCAAGCAATCAGCACGCAACAAGGCATGCAATCGTGGTGGCCAAAAATCGCAGGATCAAATTATGAATTGAGCAGTGAGGTAAGATTGTTTTTCAGTGAGGAATACGATTGGACAGCAGAAGTAATTGCTGTGGAAGAAAATCAATTTATTTACTTTGATATGATCAAAGCAGATGCGGATTGGACAAGAACCATGCTTAAGTTTGACATAGCAGAACAGGATGATTTCTGTTTATTAAGCTTTAGTCACCAAAACTGGAAGGAGCTCAACCACCATTTCAAAAGGACCAATTATTGTTGGGCTTTTTATCTTAAAATGATCAAAGACTACACTGAGCACAACATCGTTGTCCCTTTTGAAAAACGGTCTATTTATTAATAACGATTCAAGTGACTCTCAATATCAATCGTTGATACAACCCACGTGCATCGTTTCGAAAATCGCACCTGTTTCAACTTCAAAGCCTACCTTCAATTCGATATCGTTGGTTGCATCAAACAATATATCTGCCCCATTTTCAATCACACTTTCTCCTTCAATATAGTCTGAAGCTTTCCAGTGATACTCATCACCTGATCCGTGAATGTTGGCAATAATTCGAGTCACATCACAATCATCACACTCATCCGCTATCCCATTTTCATCAAAATCAAAGAAATGAGATTTGGCTTTTGCATAAGCATCCAATCCAACTTGCACTCCAATAATACGCCCTGGAATGTCATCTGCCGGTGGATGAATACCTCCCCAAATTCTGGACAAGCCCGATTGGTCTGCCGCATCGCGATAGGTTGCCCATTGCAATTCGATATCCATGCTTGGCCCATCTTCGAAAACCAAAAACTCATCCGTGACAGCTGTAAATGTTCCCATTCCTCCAGGGAAATAGGCGTCACCCGTATAATTGGTCAGCACCTCTGCCGCGGCTCTAGAAAATGTCGAATGCCCAGAAACATATCCAGCAAACGGTGGCGTAACAAATGAAGGACGCTGGTACGGAACCCAATTTTCTGCCAAGATCCAATCAACTCCTGCTTCATCCGTATCCACATTCCCGATCAATTCATGTCCCTGCCATGCCATTACTTTTATTTTATTCAAGTGCTCATTATTATCACCTACCAAAGGATCGGTCGCTGTAACCAGTTCGATCCGACCTGTAATCAATGGCAGACCTGCCGGATGATAATTGGGTAGGTTTACATCAGACCTTTGCCCTAAATCAGCCATCCCTCTAATGGCTGAAATCGGACGAATATAATCGTACCAACCTTTGATGCCCCATGCTGTCACTGCCGCATCGTGCATCGCTCCTCCCATGGCCAGATATCCTTTCACGTACCACTCTGTATCGTCAAGAATCGGCCCTTGTCCTTCAAATCGTTTTTCGAAATCTGGATGATCAGCTACATAATTCAAAAGCGTAAACCAATGACCAGGCGGTGTTTCTGAGTCAGGGCCATCTGCCCAAAATTCAGCCAAGACTCTGGCAAAATCTCCTCTCGGCACCATGTTGCTCGCGTATGGATTACCGGTGGTTGGATTCACCACATGACCAGAAGCTGCCGTTCCTCCATTCAATTGATCGTAGTACGTTGGGAAACTGGTAAAGTCTGTTGGGAATGGATCACTATTTCCTATGACGCCCGGAGAAATATCAATCATCACATTGTCTGTCGGATCAAGATGCGAGGACCAAATAATGACCGTCTCCACGCCATAACTAAAATCGAGAGTTCCACCTGTTCCATTTAATTCAATATAAGGCGGTGCTCCAGGATCATGAAAAACATGATAGTCAAAACCATCTCGGTTGTTGATTGTAAGATCATCATCACTCAAGGCAAATGAAGACACAATCCCCCACTCCGGATTTAAAAAATCTGGTGTCGCTCCTGGAATTACATTTCCACTCTGATCGATAAATATATCCAAAGTCAATGGCTGCCATCTGTTATAATCTGTTATGTCTGGATTGCCAGGATTATCAATCACCAATGGGTCATTCTCTGGCTCGTAATACTGATTTTCGTAAGCATTCATTTCATTAGCACCATCTTGATTACCAAAATTGATAATACAATCAGCAATATAGTTTCCTAGTTTGGCAGGATCATCGTCCGAATAATCGGTTGACACCACGGTGATATCATAACCAAGTTCATCCATCAGATTATCATATCCTTCCTGAAGATCAAGGGCATCTGGTGAATTCTGAAATCTATGTGAAAGCAATCGGTAAGAGGCATAACTTATTGTACTTTCCATCGCCTCCTCAATGGATCCTGCTGGATTAATCCCATCGAAAGAACAACTAAATCCATCTACCGTTTCTCCCAATAAGTAATGGCAGGCAGGACTTTCATAAGAAGCAAAAGCATCCCACTGTGCTATCGACAAATGAAACAGATTTCTAGCATGCACCGTTGGTCTTGCTAAATCCTTTCTAATCGATGCCAACAACATTTCATTCCATTTCCTTGCTATGTTCAAATTTGGATCAACGGTTGGAAAATCCACAGCTTCTTCACAGTTGGGATCCGGATTGGCCGGACAAGGATCGCAGGCATCCGCCAAACCATCCAAATCAAAATCAGATCCGTTGACAACCAAATCACAATTGTCATTTAGCAATAAAAGGTATCCACTACATTGACCAATAAATACATCTTCCAATCCATCGTTGTTTACATCCAAGAAAGCAAAGTCATAGGCATTCCCATCAAACGGTTCATTGGCTGTGTAGGGGTCAACAATCGTCCCTGCGTCATTTTCAAATATGGCAAAATCTCTATTGGAGGTACAAGGAGGAATATCGACATCCACATCTGCCACTGCATAATCCACATCACCATCTAAATCCAAATCGGCTGCATGCACATTTCCCCCAAAGCCAGAGGTACGAGATGAAACAACATCGGTCTCAGTATAGTCAATATTTGAATCTGCCGTGATCGTACCCGCGATCAATTGATAATCAGTGAAATCATCCACCACATACAAATCCAATTTGCCATCTAAGTTGATGTCCTGAATATTGAACATGTATGAATCATCAGTTGTACTGATTTTTTGCCAATCGCTAAAATTACCAGTACCATCATTGTACAACAAAAATGTTCCGCCATCATCCCATGGGAGCACGTCAAACAAAACAGATGTCTTAACTATATCAAGATCCCCATCATTGTCCATATCATGAATCTCCACAGCTGTACCAAATGCAGAATTTCTTAGGTCGCCCAATCTCGTTTCAGTTTCATTGACAAAATTTCCAGTACCATCATTGATAAACAAATAGTCTTTGGAAGTACCTGATTGAGCATAATTCAAGAAGTATAAATCATCGTATCCATCGCCATTGATATCACCTGCCCACACGGCACAGATTAAAGGATCACCTTCATCCATCGGAGGAAACCTAGTTGCACTTTGTTCATCCAATCCAAGCCAATCGCCATTAGCGTCATTCCCTAAATTTTGATAATAAAGCGGCTCTTGTTCAAAGGTGTTTGCAATAATCACATCATCCCAACCATCACCATCAAGATCCCAGATCAATACATCCCTCGCATACGTAGGAATGGTAATAAATTCTGGCGCGTATTCATTTGTCCGATCAACCAATTCTCCATTTTCATTGATCAACAAAAGATCCGCTTGCTGACTTTGCGCTGGATTAGAAAAAGGTTCTTTCCGCACCACGATTACATCTATCCAACCATCATTATTAAGATCACCTGCCGAAATATCTTTTTCTTCATCATCAGAATTTGACACGGTAGTCAATGTAACATTGGTGGAGGTAATATCCTGCCATTCCAACCACTGTGCAGTTAGAAGCTGTGGACAAAGAATACACAATAAGAGCAGTTTTTGAGAAAGGGATTTCATATTCAAAGCGTGTCATTGATTAATAACTTCAACTACTTGCATGTGCAAGCAATTAAGATAATACCTAATAATACCTATATGAGTATAGATATACAATTATCTCTTGAAACAAGGACGAGTATTGAAACAGAATGTAAGAATTTTATTTAATTTTTTAAGAAGGAATTCTATGAAAGCTTAATTATTGGGCATTAATTTTTGCATTTCTTCCCAACAAGACATTTACTTTCCCGCTTTAAGCAAATATTTCACTATAATGCAACGCATATTATCGCTTGCGCAAATGCGCATCAGCAAAAAACAATAACATGGAGCTTAAAGATTTAATCGTAGTTGAATTGGCAAGTGTGTTGGCAGGGCCCGCAGTTGGTTTGTTCTTTGCCGAATTGGGAGCGAGGGTTATTAAAATCGAGAATAAAAAAACCAATGGCGTTGTAACCAGGAGCTGGAAACTGTCAAAAGAAGATCCAAAAGACGAATTTTCAGCTTACTACCATAGTATCAACTGGGGCAAAGAAAAGCTCATGATGGATCTTCAAGATCCTACAGATTATGACGTTGTCATTGAACTTATAAGCACCGCCGACATCGTGATCAGTAACTTCAAAGGAGACTCGGCACTAAAACTAAAAATGGATTATGACACCCTAAAAACACATAAACCAGATCTAATCTACGCTTCCGTCTCTGCCTATGGGCATGACAATCCAGCGCCAGGATTTGATGCCATGATCCAAGCTGAAACTGGATGGGTGCACATGACCGGTGAACCCAATGGAGCCCCAGTTAAAATGCCAGTGGCACTGATTGATATCCTGGCTGCACATCAATTGAAGCAAGGTGTATTGGTTGCACTACTAAAAAAACAAAGCTCAGGAAAAGGGAGCCATGTAAGCATTTCCCTCTATGATGCATCAGTGGCAGCGCTGACCAATCAAGCAAGCAACTGGCTAAACGCAAACCACCTCCCTCAACGAATGGGCACACAACATCCTAACATCGCCCCATATGGAGATGTCTTTTACACCAAAGACAATATTGGAATCATGCTAGGCACCGGCACCCAAAAACAATTTGAAAACCTATGCCATTGTTTGTCATTACCTCAATTGATTTATGACGAAAGATTCCTCACCAACTCCATGAGACTGAGCAACAGAAAAGAACTT
>CALFDU010000122.1 GCA_937950315.1 uncultured Saprospiraceae bacterium
AAGATTGATACCATACTTCCATTGGGTGAAATGGATTTATTCTTCTTACCTCTTAATGGAGCAAAAGAAATAACGCTCGATAGAATTTCTAATACGCCAGAAATCTCTGAGCGAAGTGCTTTCAAATTTAGAGACAATACCTTTGGTTATCTATCTTATGAATCTGGAAAAGAACAACGTTATCTTCTTACAGATGAAGGACCAGCACTCAACAGCAATTACGATCGCAATATTTTACTTCACGATTATAGTCCATCTGGAGAATATCTATACACCAAAAAAATCAACAACAAGCATTACTTGTTATCGGATAAGATAAAGGCCAACTTCAAGGCTAAAAACGAGAAAACCAACATTGTTAAAAATAGCGAAACAAAAGATCCAATCATTCTTATACAAGAAGAAGAGGAAATCTTGCCTGGCTATATGTTTCAAGCAGAGTTTGATGACCCTGATGACATCCAAGAAATAAACAATGATGAACTTGAAGACCCAACCTTACAAACGGGTTTTGATAAATACTTTTCCAATTATTTCTCAGAGTCTGTACAAGAAGGAAAGCGAGTAATCAAGTTTTCACCCATGCGTGCGAATGCCGCAAGATTAACCTTCCGCTGGTTTGATGTCACAACTACCTTTGACAACCAAGTGCTTTTTGAAGGACTAGAAAGTTATACAGAAAACTCACCAGATGCCAATGGTCAACCTACCGGAATACTCTTTAAGGCAGATGTAAAAGATATATTTGAAGACTACAAAATCCAAGCGGGATTGAGAATTCCTACGGGTTTTAATGGGTCAGAAATATTTGCTGTATTCGATGATGATAAGAAGTTGTTTGATCACCGTTATGCACTTTATAGAAGAACCATTACGGATATTGATCAAGCCGATTTCTTACCAATCATAAGGTATAGAACCAATTCGCTTTTGGGGTTGTATCGCATCAAATATCCATTTGATGTATATCGTAGCCTAAGTTTGACATCAAGTCTGCGTTTTGAGCGTGCATTCTTTTTGTCTTCTGAGATCAATTCATTGAACGAATCCCAAGACAGAGAAAAGAGAATTTCTGCCAAACTGGAATACATCTTTGACAATAGTTTTGATGTCGGCTTGAATATTAAAAACGGAGCACGTTATAAACTATTTGCAGAAGCGATCAACTCCTTTGATTTACAGGTAACCGATGGATTTGATTTTTCATTGAGCAATGGCTTTACTACCATATTTGGCTTTGATGCTAGATACTATCAACCGATATTAAAGTATGCAGTCCTTGCCCTGAGAGGAACGGGTGCCACTTCCTTGGGGTCAGACAAAATGTTGTACTTCTTGGGAGGAGTAGAAAGTGCGATAAGAGGACAGTTTGATGAAAATATTCCAGTACCGGATGGTGATTTTGCTTACCAGGCGATAGCGCCACATCTTCGTGGATTTGACTATAATATCCGTAATGGAAACAGTTACTTATTAAGTAACATAGAGCTGAGATTGCCGGTTATGAATCTATTGGGCTTCAGAAAAGTCAAGTATAGTTTCTTGAGAGACTTACAGTTTGTAGGTTTCTTTGATGCAGGCTTGGCTTGGCATGGAAGGAGTCCATTTGAACCAAACAATCCAATCAACAACGCAACACTAGAAAGTCCGCCAGTTATTGTTGTCAATGTTCAGTACTTCAGAGATCCATTGGTAATGGGATATGGTGTAGGAATGAGATCTACCCTACTGAGATATTTTATTAAATTAGATTATGCTTGGGGAATCGAAACAGGAGCCATTCAAGAACCAAAACTTTACATATCCTTGGGTAAAGATTTTTAAAGTCTTCCCTGATTTATTTTACCAATTCAATTTTCATTTTTTCTATTCTATCGAGTAAGGTTTCTGAACTCATTTTTTCCCTTAGTCTGTCGACCATCAAAGGAAAAGAAAAAGGCGTGTATTTTTCTGGCTTTACAATCACCAGTTTTTTACTTTGTATTTTTTCTAAAGCTTCTCGCATTCTTACTTCCTGTAATTGCACAGCCATCACTTCATCATAAGTCTGCAAGTACAACAAGTTCTCTGGTTCGTACTCGCGGAACACATCAAACAGTAATCGGGAGTTACTCACCAAATGTCGTTGCTTTTTTTCTTTACCTGGATATCCAGTAAACACCAATCCACTGATGCAGGCAATATCTCTAAACTTCCGTTGTGCAAGTTCGACTGCATTGATACTAGATTGGATGTCTTGATCAAGGCCTCTAGGATTGAACAATTCTTTGGTCAATATTTTATCCACATCAATCTGCTTGTCGGACAACAACTCCAATCCAAAATCATTGTAAGCAAGACTAAAACTGATCGGGAGCAAGCGAGACAATCTTTGTCCAAGCAAAGCTGCCATTCCCTCATGTATGTCTCTACCCTCAAAAGGATACAACAACAAATGAAACCCTTCATCACTATGAAAGTATTCAATCAACAATTCCTCTTCTCTCGGCATCCTTGATCGCAACTCTTGTAATTCAAACAAAGGAGTCAACTTTTTCATTTCTACATCTTTCATCTCTCCTTTGGCAAATTCAAATATCTTTTCCTTTATCACCTCAGACATCTGAGAAGTAAAAGACAATCGCCCACCCATGTAGGAAGGAATCCGGCCTTTGTTCTTTTTACTTTTCTTTACTTGTAATGAATTGTCTTTTATCCTAACGTACTCCAGTGCCATCCCTGCAAACCAAAAAGTATCACCGGGAGAAAACTGACCCACAAACCACTCTTCTACCATACCAATCTTCTTACCCCTAACAAATTTTACTTGTAGCATGGCATCGCTGACAATCGTGCCTATCGACAACCTATGTCGTTGTGCCACTCCTTTGTTACTCACCAAATAAGTTCCATCACTGGTTTTGCCAATTTTTTGATACTCATCATATGCCCTCAATGATTGGCTGCCATATAAAAGGTGATTCAATAACATAGTCCATTCTTCTCGAGACATGCTTGCGTAACAATGGGTTGCAACAACCTCATCGTACAATTCTTTTTCTTTAAATCCTCCACCGACCGCACAGGTCATCATATACTGAACGAGCACATCCCAGGACCTTACAAATGGTTCTCTATCTTCAATTTTATTCTCTTTAATGGCTTTACGCAGAGCCGCCGATTCAATGAGTTCTAGGGAGTTGGTAGGAAGGAAATAGATCTTGCTTGTAGCACCGGGTCTATGACCTGATCGGCCTGCACGCTGAACAAATCTTGCCACTCCTTTGGGGCTACCCACCTGAATAATATTATCTACAGGTCTGAAATCCACTCCAAGGTCAAGACTTGAAGTACACACGACTGCCTTTAGTTTGCCTGTATACAAAGCATCTTCTACCCACGATCTCATTTCCCTGCTGAGTGATCCATGATGCATCGCCATAATGCCAGCCAAAGATGGATCGGCTTCAAGTAATTTTTGATACCAGATTTCACACTGCGCACGAGTATTGGTAAAAATCAAGGTTGATTCAGAATCTTCAATAATCGGTATCACTTTTTTTAAGAGAACAATTCCGAGGTGACCTGCCCAAGGATAGCGTTCTATTTCTTTGGGCATGATGGTTTTGACCACGATCTTCTTTTTGATCTTTGCTTTTATCAGTGCTCGCTTTCCGCCATCGTCAGGGCCTAGCAATACTTCCATTGCTTCTTCTAGATTACCAATAGTTGCACTGATTCCCCATATGGTCAAATCCTTATGCAGATTACGCATGTAGCCTAAAAACAATTCGGTCTGAACACCACGTTTTGACCCTATGAGTTCATGCCATTCATCTACAACAATGTTTTTACAATCCTTTAAAATTGTTTTTGACTTTTTAGAAGAGAGAATAATATGTAGAGATTCTGGTGTGGTAATCAAAATCTGCGGTGGGTGAGTAATTTGTTTTTGTCTATCTGCTGTCTTGGTATCTCCTGTGCGTATTCCTACTTTCCAGTTCAATCCAAATGCTTCAATCGCGCGTTCCGCAGATAGACATATTTCTTTTGCAAGTGCGCGTATCGGTGCAATCCAAATTAACCTTAAGCCTGTGGGTGTTTCTTTGTTTTGGATATAGGGTACAAAGACAGGAAGTAAAACAGAATATGTTTTGCCGCTTCCTGTAGGAGCATTTACGATTCCGCTGTAGCCATCAAGTTGGTGTTTCCATGCCTGCTTTTGAAAGGCATGTGCCTTCCAGTTGTTTCCTTCAAACCACTCGGTGATTGATTTAATATTCTGCCTGGAATTACTCACGGATTGGGTTCTCTATTTCAACAATTTGATCTTCGGCAATAACCATAACACGATCATCTTTATTAGGATGTAAAACATGCAATCCAGTAAAGACTCCAAAGGCAGGAAGGATACCTACTTGCTGTCCAAAAAAGAAGCAAGGTAAGCGCAAGGACTGCTTGGCCATCCCTTTTAATCTAATACCAGGATGGATATGTCCACATAAGGTGTACAAATCTTCAAAAACTTCATCTGGTTCGTGCGTCAACAAAAAAGGAGGCACCTTAAGGGCATAATCACAGATTGAAAGATTGGAACGATCGTAGTGACGCTCTCTCAATATATCATGATTTCCTTTGACCAATATCCAATCGACATCATCATAGCGTTCTGTCATATCAATGAAGTTTTCCCATTGATCGTTATACTTACTATGAAAAAGATCTCCCAGGATGATCAGTTTCTTAGGTTTATGTTTTCTTATGAGACGAGAGAGGGTCTGCCAGTTTTTGTCCTCAGACTGTGGAGGTAAGGCAATACCTGCTTTACGAAAGTGGGTTATTTTTCCTAAATGTAAATCTGCGATGAGGATTGCGGATTCACGAGGCCAATACATTGCCTTTTCAGGCAAAAGTTGCAGAATTTCCCCTCGTAAACTAATCTCTTTCACTTCCTGTTGTGGTTTTATAGATATTTGCGCAAGCTTAAAACAAAGTAATTGGTAATCGGTTATCCTTTTATAAGTTCTTAAGCTTAAAATATGGAAGCTAAAATAATTCAAATATTTTTGTGGCATGATTCAGACTGATTTATTAATAATTGGAGCGGGACCAGTAGGGTTGTTTACTGTTTTTGAGGCGGGGCTCCTAAAGCTCAAATGCCATCTTATTGATGTTTTGCCGCAGGTGGGCGGCCAATTGTCAGAAATATATCCGAAAAAGCCGATTTATGATATTCCGGGGTACCCTTCTGTGCTTGCTGGAGACCTAGTCGATAATCTTATGGAGCAGATCAAGCCGTTTAAGCCCACATTTACATTGGGTGAAAAGGCGGAAAGCATTGAGAAGACCGATGAAGGCAGATTTTTGGTTACTTCAAGTGATGGAACAGTGATTGATGCTGGCGCCATTGCGATTGCAGGAGGACTCGGATCGTTTGAACCACGTAAGCCGCCTATCGAAGGTTTGACTAAGTTTGAAGGACACGGTGTAGATTATTTTGTAAAGGATCCAGAGAAATATAGAGACAAAAAAATCATTATTGCAGGTGGTGGTGATTCTGCACTTGACTGGGCCATCGAGCTAGCTGATGTTGTGGAGGAATTGACTTTGATCCACAGAAGAACTTCCTTTAGAGGAGCCCTTGATAGTGTTGAAAAAGTGATGGCACTTGCAGAGGCAAAAAAGATAAACTTGATTACTGACGCACAGGCTGTAGGTGTTAAAGGTGATGACAATCTTAAGTCCTTGGTGATCAAGCAGAAGGAGTTGGGTGAAATAGAAAGGGATTTGGATTACTTCATTCCGCTTTTTGGGCTTTCGCCAAAATTGGGACCGATTGCTGATTGGGATCTGGCCATCAATAAAAATGCGATTGAAGTTGATACCTTTGATTATAGCACCAATGCAGATGGGATATTTGCTATCGGTGACATCAACACCTATCCAGGAAAATTGAAATTAATTCTTTGTGGATTCCATGAAGCAACACTAATGGTACAATCCGTATTCAAAAGAATTTATCCTGATCAGAAATTGAGTTTTAAGTATACGACCGTGACTGGAATTGAAGGAATGTAGGGAACTTTCATTTGATATTCAGAATTGAATATATGGCATCAAGAAATGATGTCTGATATTGAAGACTATAAATAAAGTGAAAATCGAAGAAGGAATAATAAATATAAAAGTAACAGACAGAGATGGGGATGAAAGAATCATTCAGGCCCCGACGGATATGTCTTTTAATCTGATGGAGGCGCTCAAGGCAAATGAACTTCCTGTGGAAGGGACATGTGGCGGTATGGCACTATGTGCTTCATGCCATTGTTATATAAAATCAGACCACGATACTGGTGAACCTTCTGAAGACGAGGAAGACATGCTAGACCAAGCATTCTTTGTTGAAGATAACAGTCGCTTGACTTGTCAAATAAAAATCACAGAAGATCTCGAAGGTCTCGAAATTGAACTGGCCCCCGTTTCCTAAAATTATTTATTTACCGGTATACTTATTTCCATGCTGACACCTTCACCAGCTGTACTGATTATTTCCCATTCTCCTTCTAAGTAGTCTACCCTAGAATCAATATTTTTCAATCCAAGCCCATGTTTGGTTTTATCGTTACCATCAAAGCCAATTCCATCATCCTCAATGGTCAATTGATATAGGTCATTGTTTCTAGACAATTGGATAATCAAATTCCTTGCTTCTGCGTATTTGACAGTATTGGTTACTGCTTCTTGTATGATAAGATACAAACTCACCTTTGTTTTCTCATCCATGTCATCGTCATCCGTAAACCATTGAGGCTTTATCAATAGTTTGCTAGATTCATTGATTTGATTGGCTAGGTCTTCAACAGCGGCGAATAAACCTAAATTGACCAATGCACCCGGCATCATATCATGCGAGATCCTGCGCACTTCATTGTAGGCATTTTCAATGAGTGTTTCAGCGTTGGAGAAAACGGCCATTTCTTCAAGTTTACCCAATTCTGACTTTACCGTGTTCAGTTGCAATTTGGCAGAACTTAATAGTGCTCCGATTCCATCATGCAAGTCTTGCGCGATTCTTTTTCGCTCGGCGTGTTGACCTTCTAACATGGAAGAAAGATTCATTATCGTGTTTTCTTTCTTTAGCTTTTCTATCTCTTTTTGGTTGATGACTATTCTTTGTTTTTCCAATTGTTTGTTCTTCCTGATTCTATGTAATAGAAATAAAATTCCTAAGAGGCCAATCGTAAGAAATAAGTTTCGTTGCATTTTTTTGTTCTTTAACTCAGCTTCCTGTTCTTCAATTAAAATTTGCTTTTTTTCATTTTCATATTTTTCTTCGAGGTCCTTAATCGCATATTGGTTTTTCTCGTTGAGAATCGAATCATTGTAGATAATAAATTGATTTTGATACTCGAGTGCTTGCTTATAATCACCCTTGTTTTTATAATATAAAGCATGATCTTCTGCATTGATCTTTAGCCACCTTTTATTATCTCTCTCCTTAATTAATTTTTCCCTTTGCTTCAATACAGGAAAGGCCTTATCCCAATCTTCTTGCTGAATATGAAACTGCATCAATGCTGTAAGACTAGACGTTTTTTGTCTATCGCTTCCATACTTATAGGCCAAGTCATTTGCTTCAATAAGGTAATACTCTGCACTATCCAGTTTATTAACCATGGTATACGCAAAAGAGAGATTTGATAGGACATCGATTTTATTCATTAGACTTGGCGCATACTTTTTTGCCTTTAAAAAATCTTTTATGCCCTCCTTTGTATCACCTTTTTGAAATTTAGAAATAGCTAGACTTTGAAGACCAATAAAGATGGTGTCATCATTTTCAATTTCGTAACCAATGTCTATTGCCTGCTGAAAATATTCAATAGCCTCATCATACTTTTTCTGAAAATCTTTAATTACACCTATCCCATGTAGGCAATTGGATTTTACCTTATTATTGTCATTGATGCCCTCTACATCTATTGCCTGAAAAAAATAATCCAATGCAGTTTCAAATTCAGCCTGTCCACGGTAATAATTTCCCAATCTATAAAGTGCATTTGATTCACTGACTCTACTTCCTGTTTTTTGAGCAATATTTAGACAGCGTTCACAAAATATTTTTACGGAATCTGTGGCTATTCCGGATTGATCATACAATTCTCCGATCAAGCAATAAGCCTTTGCTTTTCTTTTCGAAGCCGGGCTATCACGTATTTCTTTTTCTAATAGCCTACCATATTTTAGCGCTTTATTAGCGTCAAATGTTTTAGCATGTAATAAAATATTTATTAGAACCCTATTTCTTTCTTCACCGAGCTCTGTTGGTAACATCAATAATAAACTATCTACCTTTTCCTCAGCGGTCGTTTCTTGTGAAAAGACAGAATAGGAGGACAATAGGACCAACAATAGGGTTAATCTCTTAGTAACAAACCTTGAAAAGAATAAATTGATATTCATATTAAATAACGCCCTTCTCTATGGCAAGCTTAACCAGCTCAGCAGTATTTTTGGCATTGAATTTTTCTATTAAATTTTTTCGGTGAGAAATGATCGTATGATTACTCACAAACAATTTATCTCCGATTTCTTTGTTGGTCATACCCTCTGCTATTAGTTCGAGCACTTCTTTTTCACGCTTGGTAACGGCAGCCGTATTAAATGTTTTCTCTTCAAAAACTTGATTGAACAAAATGTTCTTTAGCTGATCACTATAATATTCTTTACCCTTGGAAACTGTATGAATGGCCTCAATGATGATATCAGCAGAATCATCTTTTAAAAGATAACCTTTGGCTCCATTTTGTTTCATGCGTTTCACAAAACTTGACTCGCGATACATGCTTAATGCAATGACCTTCACCTGGGGATAATCCTTGCTTATCTTCTTACAAGTTTCAACCCCATTGAGTACCGGCATATTTATATCTAGCAAAACAATATCAACTTCTGTTTCTTTGAGTTTATCTAGAACCTCTTGCCCGTTGTTAACAGAAGCCACTACATGAAAATCCTCTACATTTTTAAAAATAGATACAAATCCATCCATCAATACTTTGTGGTCATCTGCAATAAGGATATTAATCATCTTGGAGTTATTTATGATAAGATACCTAATTTAAATGAATACGCTTAAACATAAACTAAGGTTTATTTGGCAAAATAATTTCAATGCAAAACAAAAGTCAATTTGGCGATCATTTCAATCCATTTATTCTTTTTTCAACATCAGCAAGATCAGTAGCTAGTTTATCTAGTTCCTTTTCATTTGTGTTACTTGATTCAATATCTGCTTTGAATTTTCTTATTTCTTGGTTTTGTTCTTGAATGGCTTTCACCGCTACAACACCAACTCCTGCGTAATGAACACCTAAAAAATCAGAGTCGTCGTTATCATTTTCCTTAACCAATGGCGGAAAATATTCTTGAACTTCTTGAGCGATAAAACCTATTGTTCTGTTCTCTGCGTTTACATCTCTTGTATAAAAATAACTAGAGGGTGTTAAATTCAATATCGATGACAAGGCTCCATCCTTTAAGCTTGTGATTTCTTCTTTTAGTCTGCGATCTGAAGTATTTGTATAATTCCCTCCAGTATCATAGGATCCTTTTAAGACTCCATTAAAAGATAAATTGAGAAAAGTATTTCCTATTTCCCAATCCCAGTTATCAGTATCTGTATCATTCTCAATTCTAATGGCAGGAAGATTTGCTTCGTTTTGCTTTATGTGAAATCTTGCGGTTGGATTGATCTTATTTAATCCCCAGTTTCCACTTTGGACACAATTCATTTTGGTCAAATGGTCTACTTGAAAAACGATATCATCTTCAGCAACCAAATTCACTGAACCATTTAAAGACTGTAGAATCACACGGCGGTCTGCTAAAATTTTTACATCACCTGTATTTGATGCCATTGTCAGGTCAATGCCGTCATGCGTTAATTCTGCATCTGTCACTCCATTTATCAGCTTAAGTGATCCTGGTGTTGAACTAATGGCAGCATTACCAACAACATCCAACTCTTCTCTTGGGTTTTCTGTTCCGATGCCCATCAATTCATTGTTGGTCCAAGTAACAATAGGATCTGATGCGTCATCTATTATTTGAATTTTTTCTGACGCTCCTGATCCAGATCCATTATAAAGAATTCCCATTGTCATGCCAGGATCTGTTCCTCCTTCAGAAAAAAGTATTGCTGGTTTGTTTGATGCAGCAGATTCAAGCACGACCAAGTCAGTTGGTGTATTTACATCGCCTGGATCAGAGACATGAAAAGCAACTCCTGGTGAGCTTGTTCCTAAACCAACATTACCAGCCGAATTAATAGTAATTCCTACCGCATTTCCTGAAGTAAAAGATATTGAATGGGGAGAAGTTGTACCTGTAATACCTTCTGAAAATTCGTTGATACCAATCACACATCTTCGGATTCCATCATCAATTTTTAAGATGCTAGAACCATCTGAATCATAATCATTGATTACAATTTCATTGTTAGAAGAGATTGAGTTTTCACCTATTACCAAGGTTTTTTCCATGATTACATCTTTCTCTACTTCAAGATCCGCTTGGGCGATTGTGACAAAAGGAAGCGTAATTAATAGTAAAAATATATATGTTGCCTTTTTCATTGTTTTAAATTTTATCGTGTTTAGGGGTCTTACTTTTGTTTTTCGATTTCCTCAAGCTGAGTAGATAAGGAAGAAATGAGTTCACTTACTTCAGCCAGTTCTTCATCTATTGTCTGTAAACCCTTCCATTCATCCATTAATTTTTTCTTTTGCTGGTCTTGTTCTTGAATTGCCTTCACAACCAATACATTCAGCAAGTCATAACTTACAGAATAATAGTCTTCCCCTAGTTCATTTTTTCTTACAGATACCAACTCTGGAAAATCTACCATTAAATCCTGTGCCATAAAACCAATGGACTCTTGTTTTGATTCATCGTTGATATAATTATAGCGGGACACCTGAAGCTTCATAATTTTATCAATGACTCCGTCTGTGATTGGCTGAATGTTTTTCTTAAGTCTCCTATCTGAAGTGGTAATATAACTGCCATCTACATCGTTAAAATATCCAACATCCGAACCATTAAATCGTAAGAAAAGATCGTTGGCTCCTATGTCAAAAGACCAGTTATCCGAATTAATATTGTCTTGGATGTGTAAACCATCACTGGTTATATTTTGTTTGATATCTACCATAGCATTGGGACTTGTGTCATTAATACCCAACCTTCCAGAAGGACGTAAAAACATTCTATTCACTCCTCCGATTCGAAAAGCAATATCATCCCCTGCATCTACAATAACATCATCCGTTAGCCCTTCTAAATTAACATCATTCTGCACAGATATTAATTCAATATCTCCATTGGTTTGAAAGTTTTCAAGCAACAAATCTCCAGAAGCATTAGAAGATAAACTAGCTTCTTCTGTAGATCCATCCATAAATAAAAATTTAGCGGATCCAGACAACTGAATGTTTCCATTTACTTCCAAGGTTTCTCTTGGGTCACCAATTACTCCTATTCCAAATCTTCCAATGTTTGAAAATGTCACAAGTTCTTCGTCCATATTACTTAACACATGTAATCTGTTTTGCGTAGGTGTTCCGTTCATATACCAAGCCATGCCGGAACCAATGTTTGTTCCGCCTTCAGAAAATTGAAGCATTGGTCTTCTAGAAACAACTGACTCTAATAAAAGAACTGGATTATTGATTCCGCTATTCCCTCCTTGAGAAACGTGTAACCTAGCATCCGGCGCACTTGTTCCAATCCCCCAATTTCCATCAGTATTTAATCTCGCAAAATTGATATTATTGGTTCTGAAAGTGATGTCGTTGGTTACTGAACCAAATTGAACACCGGTGCTATTTGTATTAATTTCTGCATTTTTTGTGCCTGCTGCATAGAAAACATTTACTTGATTATCTGGGCTTGTAGCATTAATAGTGAACTCATCATTTGTAAGAAAACTATTACCTATCGTTACGGTTTTTACAACCGTCGCTTCATCTTCTACTGTCACATTTCCTTGAGAGTAAAGATTCAAAGTCATAGAAATCAAAAAACCGATTGTATATATTATTTTTTTCATGCTTTTTATTTTTAGGGATATCCAAAAGAGTATTTATTCTTTTACTTCGTTACTTTCCAATGCTGCTATTTCTTGTTTTATGTTCTCAGCCAAAAGTTTATATGATTCCAATTTTTCTTTGAGTAAACGTTTGGCTTCAATCTCTTTTTGCATCCAATCCAATTCTTCTTGTTGCTCTTGTAATGCTTTGATGGCAAGAACAGAAACAGAACCATAATTAATGCTATAAAAACCCTCTGGTGTTTCTGGCTCATTGACCAAAACAGGAAATACTTCAAGTACATCTTGTGCAATGAAACCGATAGATTTTTCATCCCTATTTACATTGCTTTTGAAATAATATTCTGATGGTTCCAACTTATTGATCCCTTCTAGAACTCCATCCGTCATTGCAGTAATATTTTCCTTTAAACGTTGGTCGGATACTACCGTGTATTGACCTGTATTTCCATTGTACAGCCCTCTAACTACTCCATTGTAATGCAGTTCTAACAAATCATCCTTGGCTCTCCAGGACCAATGATTGTTGTTGTTGTCATTTTCCATTCGTAAAGCAACTCCCGCGTTACCAAATGCACGTACATGTAACATACCACTTGGGCCGGTTGTATTTATACCAAATCTTCCTGCATTAGATAAAAATCCTTTTGTCGATACATCTGTAAAAAACAACAATGTATCTTCTCCATCCAAAAGTATATCTCCTGACCCCTCTATCTCTGCATCTGCTTGACCAATGGTTTCTATTTTTCCACCAAATCCATCATTCTCTAGTGTTAAGACTTGTCCGTCATATGCCAACCTTCCCTCCGCTGTACTTCCATCATAAAACAATAACTCATTTTCTGAATCGTCTACATCAATTACAAAACTACCATCCACTTCAAGTGCTTCCTCTGGATTTGGTTCTTTTACACCAATCAATCCACCATTGGTAATTGTGAAAGCTTTATTGGTGATAGTATTCAAGATGTGCATCTTATTGTTAACACCTTGACCAGTCCCGTCGTATTGAATTCCCATTCCAAAATCTCCTCCTTCGTCAAATTTTAATGTTGGGATTTTTGATGTAGTAGATTCAAGAACCATAATGGTTGTATTACTTCCTATATCTCCATCATCTCTTACGTGTAATCTTTCACTTGGACCAGGAGTTCCTATCCCGATAAATCCACCAGAAGAAAGAATCATTCTTACTACATCGTCTGTAATGAATGAATATCTATCATTGGTTGTTGTTCCAAAAAAATTGCCTGAGCTTACATTAAGGCCTGTGATAAATCCTCTAGTAGCTGTATTAAAATCAATGATCATGGCTGTGTTATTGTCAGAATCATTAATTTCTAGTTCTACACCTAGATTATTAGAACCAATAGAGAGTGAATTCTCAAATCGTGCATAACCATCAACATTTAATGTTGCTTGTGCACTTATGCCTAAAGAAATAATCAAGGCAAGCATGCATAATGGAAATTTTAAGGTCATGATCTTTTTTTTAGGTTAAAGCATTCTAATTTACACTTCAAAGATCATCGTCATTCCTCTTATATTTTTAACCCATTAAGGCGGAATGGAAATATCCCTATTAATGGGGATAAGATAAATTGCTTTTCAAAACAATGGTACTAACAATAAAAAAGGGAGCAGTGTAATCAATACACCACTCCCCTTCTCTTTTATTTACTTAAAAATTATTTTCCCATCGCACTTTTGATCAAGCCAATGATGGTCATAACTACGCCACCCCCTACAGCTCCACCGCCTACATTACTAAGAATTCCCATCATATTCATCGCTCCTTCTCCGCCTCCTCCGAGACCTACCATACTTAATATTGTCGCTCCAATTCCACCTCCTGCGATTCCTGCAACGGCATTCCATAATGTACCTAATGATGATTTTTTCATAAGTGAACCCGCTGTTACTCCCCCGAGCGCTCCACTTGCTAAACCGATAATTGTACCTAACATGTTAAATTGTTTTGATGAATAATGATTTAATATATAAAAAATATCATTCGTTATGAAATTAGGAATATAATATTTTGTTATAGGTGCAATATTAGAAATATAATAT
>CALFDU010000123.1 GCA_937950315.1 uncultured Saprospiraceae bacterium
AGGAGCACATGGAGCTGTTTCTCATTGTCATGATGCAGATCATAGACATTTAGATCATAGTCATGGTCATGAAGGACATAATCATGGGAATGAGGATATATCTTTTTTACATTCTATTACTCATGAGATCATTCATTCAGTTGCTCATCTTATAGAGCATACTTCACACGATCATGATTGCTGCGATGTTGCAATCATTATAAAAGTAGATACCAATAAGAATGTTAACTCATCGCTCGATTGCTTTGTTAACAATACAAAGAATCAATCTAAACCTCACCTAAAACAAAAAAGGTGTCAGTTTCAATATTCTACTTTCTATTATAAAGAAATACTCCTTTCTTATTCCTCTCTCAGAGGTCCTCCTTCTATTGTGTAATTATTACCAATTATTTCTTATTAATGTATGCAAGGCGTAGGTCTTGTCGTACTATTTAATCATTACACAATCTATTTAATGAAACAATTATTATATCTAATTATAGGTATCTCTCTTTGCATTGGTACCATTGGCTGTGATTATCATGGTCCAGGTGGACATAGTCACGAAGGCGATGCTCAACATGATCATGCTGATGAGTATCCTACCGCTTCATATACAGCATGGACAAAAAAAACAGAAATTTTCGTTGAATTTCCAGTATTGGCAGTAGGCAAATCATCAAGATTTGCAGCTCACTTTTCTTCTATGCAAACATTTAAGCCACTACATGTTGGTTCATGTGAAGTTCATTTGCTTAAAAATAATAATCCACAAATTACAGGTAGCGTTAAAGCACCATCATCTCCAGGAATATATAGACCTGAAATAATTCCAACTGAGGCTGGTGTATTTGATTTAGTTTTCTATATCCAAAGTGAAAATTTAAGAGAGACAATACTAATCAAAGATGTGAAGGTCTATAACTCAGAGCACGAAGCTATACATGAATATGTCTCAGAGAGTGAAGGTGATGAAGTATTATTTTCAAAAGAACAAGCTTGGAAAATTGATTTTGCTGTTCAGCCAGTGAGCCGTATGTCAATTCCAAATGTTATAAGAGCAAGTGGAGAAGTTCTACCAATAGAAAGTGACGAACAATCTATATCTGCGAGCACTAGCGGCATGGTTCTATTTAAAAAGAATAACCTGATAGAAGGTCAAAATATCAGTCAAGGAAGCTCTCTATTTGTGGTGAACAATGATCAAGTAGTATCATCAAATTTATCGGAGAAGTATGCTATTTTGAAGGCTAATCTTGCACAGAGCAAAGCTAATTTGGAAAGGTCTCAAGATCTATTAAGTAAAGGAATCATTTCGCAAAAAGAATTTGACGACCGAAATCGCCAGTATCATGTAGATCAAGCTAGTTATGAGACATTGACCAAGAATTACAGTACAGGAGGTATGACATTAAATGCTCCTACATCAGGTATATTGAAAAAGTTACATGTTGTGAATGGTCAATACGTAGAGGAAGGACAAACACTAGCTACGATTTCTAAAAATAAACACCTCTTGATAGAAGCTGAGGTATCTCAGAAGTACCTAAGAGAAGTGCCAAGTATTGTTTCAGCTAATATTAAAATGCCTTGGAGCTATGAAGCGATTAATATAAATGAGTATAATGGTAAAATGGTCTCTACTGCTAGAACCGCAAAAGATCACTATATACCTGTGCTATTTAAAATTGACAATAAAGGAGATATTATTCCAGGTACGTTCTTAGACATTTACTTACAAACGAGTGAATCTTCAAATGAATTAGTAATACCTAAACAAGCTTTGCTCAGAGAATATGATATGTACTTTGTCTATGTAATGACAGGTGGTGAGTCTTTTGAAAAGAAAAATGTAAAAATTGGATTGGATGATGGCAATAATGTTCAGATAATTAGTGGTCTAGAAGAAAATGAAATGATAGTTACTAGAGGAGTCTATGCTATCAAGATGGCTTCTATGTCATCTTCTATTCCAGCTCATGGACATGAGCATTAATAATTCATTTTCTAACATTAAATATCATATCATGTACAAATATATAGTATTGCTATGCTGTATGAATATACTATCTATTCACAGTATAATAGCTCAAGAATATAGCACAATATCACTAGAACAGGCGATAGAAATTGCAACAAAACAAGATCCATCACTCATACTTGCTGAATTAAACGTCATGCAAAGTGACAAGCAAGCAAAAGTGGGCCTTGCATTTCAACCAACTCAAATTTCGTTGTCTGGTGAGGAGTTCAACTTTGATGGAATATCAGGAGTACAAAGTCTAAACATACAACAGAATTTTTATATGCCAGGCGTAAGTGAGAAGTACAAAGCTTACAATAGATCAAAATCAAAAAAGTATGCGGCCATAAGCAAATTAACTAAAAAGGAAGTTGTTAGAAATGTAGAATCAGCTTATTACCGCTTAGCAATTGCGAAACAAGAGTTGAGTGTTCGGCAAAATGCAAAATCGATCTATGTTGATTTTTTAGAAAGATCAAAAGAATCTTATCGAGTAGGCGAAAGCAATAAGATTGCTATGGTAACTGCCGAAAATATGCTAAAAAAGGCAGAGTTGAATATCGATCATACATTTCATGAGATAGAAATGGCAAGATCACTGTTTAATATTTGGCTTGGCAATACAGGTCGTTATGATGTGCAAACAATTTCTACTGAGTATTATAAAGTAGAATACGCTAATCAGCCTAAAGATTACAATACCCACCTCAGTATATATGATTTAGAAAAAGAGGTGATTGAACGAAATGTAGACATACAGAAAAGCAACTTATTGCCTCAGATAAACACTGGAGTGAGACTTCAATCACTGAATGGTGATCTGCTTTATTTTGGATATCAAATTGGAGCCAACATTCCACTAGGAAGAGGGAGTTATAAGAGGCAAATGGAAGCTACTAAAGTAGGATTAGAAATAGTAGATGCGGAGAAAGCAATCAAAAAAAGGGAAATAGATCTCAGAATAATAAAGCTAACTGGGCATTTAGAACATTTAGGTGAAAAGCTGGAGGCATATGAAACAGACCTAACACCGTCAATACTCAAACAGATTGATCTACTCAAAGAAGCTTATCAAGCTGGTGAGGGAAATTACATCGAGTATTTGATGACAATAGAAAGTTATGATAACCTCCAATTAGAAAAAGTTCAACTATTAGAAGACTATTACCAAAATCTGGTCGAGTTGAAATATTGGACATCAATCAATTAATCATCTAAAACTAAAACAATGTTAAATTATCTAATAAATTTTAGCCTAAAGAATAGGATGATTGTGATTGCTGGCTTCACACTAATCTTAGTATATGGAACCTATACGGCTGTGAATATGGATGTAGATGTATTTCCAGATCTTACGGCTCCCACAGTCACTGTGTTTACGGAGGCACATGGTATGGCTACTGAAGAAGTCGAAAAATTAGTCACATTCCCATTAGAATCATCATTGAATGGCTCATCAAATATCAGGAGAATAAGATCTTCTTCTGCTATGGGAATTTCTATCGTATGGGTAGAATTTAATTGGGGAACAGAGATATACAAAGCAAGGCAGATCGTTTCTGAAAAATTAGTATCTGCCAGAAGCAAATTACCACAAAGTGTAGGAGATCCTACATTGGCTCCTGTGTCATCCATCATGGGTGAAATAATGCTAATCGGATTAAGCTCTGATAGTATGAGCAATAGCGAACTAAGGACAATTGCTGACTGGAATCTTAGGCCACAGCTATTAGCCACAAGTGGAGTGGCACAGGTAATAAATATCGGTGGTGGTTACAAGCAATATCAAATATATGCATCACCAGAGAAAATGAAATACTTTGGTGTATCACTATCAGAGTTGGAAGATGCTGCTAAATCTACTTCATTCAATGCTTCAGGAGGATTTTATAATGAATACGGTACTCAGTACACAATTCAAGGAGAAGGAAGAACGACTTCATTAGATGAGATTGGTCAATCTCTAATCAAAATGAATGGCACACATCCAATAAGAATCCAAGATGTAGCTGAGGTCAAAATAGGTGCAGCTCCAAAAATAGGTGATGCCTCCATTATGAAAGAGCCATCTATCATCATGACTATCTCTAAACAACCCAATGCAAATACCATAAATCTGACCGCCTCTATCGATGCATTATTAGATGAATTTGAAAGACAATTACCATCAAGTGTTGTATTGCATAGGCATATATTCAGACAAACAGATTTTATACAAGCTTCAATTAAAAACCTTCAATCTACATTGTTAGAGGGTGCATTATTTGTGTGTATAATCTTATTTCTTTTTCTTTTAAACTGGAGAACGACCATCATTTCTTTGGTGGCTATACCCGTTGCACTATTGGTAACTATAATCATCATGAAACTTTTAGGATTTACTATCAATACCATGAGTCTTGGTGGTATGGCAATTGCCATAGGTGCTCTAGTAGATGATGCTATTATTGATGTCGAAAATATATACAAACGACTTCGAGAAAATGTCTTAAAACTTAAAAGTGAGAGATTAAATAAACTGAAAATAATCTATCAAGCATCGAGCGAGATCAGAAATTCTATCTTGATTGCAACATTAATTATTATAGCATCATTCATTCCATTATTCTTTTTGAGTGGTATGGAAGGGCGATTGCTAAAGCCACTTGGAGTCTCATTTATCATCGCCATTTTCACATCTTTGTTTGTAGCTGTAACATTGACACCTGTGATGAGTAGCTATTTACTCACTAATGAAGAGCGGCTTAGCAAACAATCGAAAGGTAGCTTTATAGAAAGAAACGCTGCTCGATTTTACAAGAAAGTGTTGGCTTTTGTACTCCGATTTCCTAAATCAATTATTGCAAGTGCAGTAGTCTTGTTCATTATTTCAGGAATATTGGTAACTGGTTTAGGCAGGAGTTTTTTACCAGAATTTAATGAAGGATCATTAGTGATTAGTGTGGTTACTCCACCAGGAACTTCTCTTGAGGAATCAAATAATACAGGCAGATTGACAGAAGAATTACTTCTCGAAATGCCTGAAATTGAAACAACGGCTAGAAGAACAGGAAGATCAGAAATGGATGAACATGTCCAAGGGATAAATTCGTCTGAAATAGAAGTGCCATTTACACTAAAGGATAAGTCAGTAGAAAAGTTTTTCGAAGAATTAAGGTCAAAACTCTCTATAATACCAGGAGCTAATATAACCATAGGACAACCATTATCTCATAGGATAGATCATATGCTATCTGGAACTAGGGCAAATATAGCTATCAAGTTATTTGGTGACCAAATCAATCAACTATATAGCTCTGCTAACGAAATCAAAAGAGCTATAGAAGGAGTAGAAGGTTTAGTAGATGTCAGTGTAGAACAACAGACTGAAGTACCGCAGCTGAGTATACATCCCAATCGAATCATGCTTGCTAAGTATGGGATTAAAATGAGTGAATTTGCAGATTTTATAGATGTAGCATTAGCTGGAGAAACGGTAGGTCAGATATTTGAAGGGCAGCGAAATTATGATTTGGTAGTTCGATATAATGACAATAATAGAGATAATATTCAAGCTATCGAAAATACATTGATAGATACATATGATGGAAATAAAATTCCTCTCTCATATGTTGCTGATGTAAAAATAACTGGTAGCCCTTACTCCGTAAGTCGAGAGAATGTACAGCGAAAAATTGTTGTGTCTGCTAATGTAGCTGGCAGAGATTTGAGAAGTGTGGTAAATGATATAAAGAGTAATGTAAATTCAAAAATTAAACTGCCAGAAGGATACAGGGTGGAGTACGGCGGTCAATTTGAAAGCGAAGAAAAAGCAACTAGATTATTGTTCCTATCATCTATTGGGGCGATTCTATTTATTCTTTTACTATTGTATGCAGAGTTTTCGGACTTTAAACTGTCAGCTATTGTGTTGATCAATCTGCCCTTAGCATTAATCGGTGGTATTGTGATTGTATACTTTACAAGTGGTATCATCTCTATTGCCTCCACTATCGGGTTTATCAGTCTATTTGGAATAGCTGCTCGTAATGGTATTTTACTTGTAAGTAGATACCAAGTGCTACAAGAGGAAGGTCGAAGCCTGAAAGATACTATAATCGAAGGTTCTTTAGATAGGTTAAATCCTATATTGATGACAGCTCTTACTACAGGATTAGCATTGATACCCTTGGCAATTGCCGGTAGTAAGGCAGGAAATGAAATACAGAGCCCTATGGCTATTGTAATATTGGGTGGATTGGTGAGTGCAACTTTATTAAACCTATTGGTTATTCCAGCTGTATTTAGCTTACGAAGCATTAACACAACAACGAATGCAAACTAAAACATTAAATCATGTATTTACTCCTATTTTTTCTAATCTATTTCTTTACTGTATTTGTTCTTCGCAGCTACCTGTTATGGCGTAAAACAGATATTAATCCGTTGACATTCAATAAAGGAGATGATGCTCATGGATACAATGGAAAAGTGTTTTCCTTTATTTCAGTCCTTGAATTAATTGTAATTTCTATTTATGCATTTAGTGACCATTGGAGAGACTTCTTGTTGCCTTTATGGTACCTTGAATATCCTATTTTGCAAATAATTGGTTATGTGATGTTACTCATATCCTTGGTTATTGTATGGGTAGCCCAATCTCAAATGGCTGACTCTTGGCGAATTGGAATTGATGAGGAGAATAAAACAGAATTAGTAACTAATGGACTTTTTCATTATTCGAGAAATCCAATTTTCCTTGGAATCATGGTTGCTAATATTGGGCTGTTTTTAGTCCTTCCTAATGCTTTTACAATGCTAATTGTATCCCTTTCGACTATCAGTGTTAATACACAAATTAGACTTGAAGAAGAATATTTAAAGAAGACTCATAAGAATTCTTATTGGGATTACTCCAAAAAGGTCAGAAGATGGATATAAATAAAGAAAAGTCAAAAGAAATGTAGAATGGATAGCATTACGCAAGCAGCCTTAGGAGCGGCTATAGGTCATTCACTTCTAAGTAAAAAAATAGGTGCAAAAGGAGCCTTAGTAGGAGCAGTTGTAGCAACTGTTCCTGACTTAGATGTAATTCTATATTTGATTTATAGTAAACTTGATATGTTATCCGTACATAGAGGATTTAGCCATTCTTTATCATTTAGTATTATAGGGGCATTTTTAATTGCAGCCATACTAAGTAGAATTAGGCTGTTTCAAAGTATTAGATTAAAATTACTTCTATTGTTTTCTTGGTTATGTTTATTCACACATATGCTCTTGGATACTTTTACCGCCTATGGGACACAACTTTATTTACCTTTTAGTAATAAAAGGTTAGGTTTTGACAGTGTTAATGTTGTTGACCCTATTTACACTATTCCTTTGCTTATCGGTCTAATTTTAAGTTTGTTTGTGTATAATTCAAAATCAGATAGCACAAAATATAACACCTATGGAATAGTAATTAGCTCACTATATTTAATTTTTACATTAGTAAACAAAGAGATAGTAAACGCCAAAATATCTGAAAGACTCAACCATGAAAAAATTGAGTATGCTTCATTATTAACAATGCCAGTCGGAATTGCTAATATTAATTGGTATGGAGTTGCAAAAAGTCAAGACAGTATTTACATGTTTCAGCATTCAATATTATCAAGCTTTGAAAGTAAAATAGAAGCATTTCCAATCAATGATGAATATTTAAGTCTTACAAAAGATTACATAGCAGATAAAATGAGGTGGTTTGCAAAAGGATTCTATACAGTGGAAAAAGTTAATGATAATATTAGAGTCTACAATTTACAAGTCGATATGAGAGGGATTATAAGGGAAGAAAATAAAACATTTCCTACAGCAGGATACTTCGAAATATCAAAAAATGGAGATTTTTCCTCAGGCTCACACAAACCGAAATAAAGATTCAAATGTATAGAAGATACGAAATAGAAGAAAAAATATAACCAAACCCATTTTAGCACACTGACGTCCTCGTTCCTGCGGGCGACAGAGAGCTAAAGCCAACCCTCAAAAAAACTGTAAATGAAAAACAAATCGTATTTTAAAGTAGAAGTGCCAGCATGTAACAATATATAACAGATCATATCTCCTCGTTCCTCAGAGAGACGATCGTTATAATCATCCGTTATGCTCAATAAGGTACAGACAAACACACAATCAAAGAAGTAAAATGATGATCAACAATATTTGTAACTAAATTGAAACCATCAATATGAAATTGAATAATCACATTCTTGGATTAATTGCGATGTTACTATTATTAGTTAGTTGTCAAAATAATCAATCAACGCCCTCTGAAAATAAAAAATGTATACAAAAAGGTGTTTTAATTTTATATAGAGGAATTCCAGAATTTGGAATTATTCCTTTTACAGATTTGTTTGCAATTTGTAATGTTAAAAATATTTCAGAGTTGTCTAAGCTTGATACTATATTTGCATTACGAGTAAAAGTAAAAGAATTAGATTTCAAAAGTTCCAATAAGGATCGAACAATCGGATATCAAGGAGAAAGATTCAATTCAGGAAATATTGAAGTTGACTGCAAGCAAATTAATGTAATTAAAAAATCGAAATTATTTTATTATCGAAAATTATATTTGGAAGATTCTAAAAAAGAAGTCATAATTAAAATTAATGGAGATGCTATAATTGAAGTAAATAATGATAATTTCAAATTAGATTTTGTCATGTAAATTAGAAATGAGATTCGCGAATTTTTAAACTCGTTCCGAATCATCAAAAACATAATTATTAGAGTATTAATTGAAGAAATAGAATAATAGTCTTATTCGAAATTGCACAAACTTGTTTAAAAACGAATCTAGAATCACTCAAAATTATTGTAATAAAAGCTCGAAATTAACCTAATTAATTAATCATGTAAAGAATTCTCTCTAATGAAATTTGAAACAGATCAAAAAGAGAATGAAGCCTAATTGTTCTCAAAGATGACTTGTTATTTATCTTGTAACACAGTCTCTAAATTAGCAAGAAAAAAGGATATGTATAAAAAATAGAAAAGATGATACTGAGCATAACAAGCGATATAAAATCATATCTACTTCCTTCGTCGTAGAAACGATTTATATCGTAGAACCGTTACTCACAATTCAAGGATTTTTTATTGCCGCCCAAAGTTCGCTTCCCATTTTATATGATTTTTGCCCACGCTCTTTTTAGGTAAGATTTTTAAAACTCTCAAACTTGTGTGGAATTCAATTTTGGAATGTTTGCAAATTAGACCTACGAAATGGAAATAGCAATAAGCATGAATCGATCGAATCAAAATGGGTTGAGTCCAAACTGGTTTGCGAAGGGTGGAAGAGAGTCTTATGCGGAATTTGTCAGCAAATGTGCGAACCAAAATTTGTTGAAGAATTCTCGAATCATTTCGAACTAGATATTTGTAAATTGGAATATAAGAAGCAAATCCAAAAATCAAAATGAGCCAATTAAATTTTGAATTCAAAGGCCAACGCGCATCATATAAGCTAGACGCAGGCCAACGCCCATATGTAAAAGAGAGTTTGCAAATCGAAGAGTTATTGAAATGAAAACGAGAAAAAGCGGTGGAATTGAGAATGAAAATAGTCTTCGTCGAAAAATAA
>CALFDU010000124.1 GCA_937950315.1 uncultured Saprospiraceae bacterium
GGCAATTTGAATACCAATGGCACTATTTGTTCCGGAAAAACACTTGTTTTAGCTGGCGCATTTTGGCACCATTTGGACCGGAATGACTGGCACTATTTCAATCAGAATGGGTGGCACCATTTGGATAAGAATATACACGAAGATTCATTTAGTAAAAAGAATTAAGATAATAAATTCTGAAGGCAAACAGATAATAACGAAAGTCCTTGGACATGAGCAGAGGAAAATCGCTATTGATAGATTATTATTGCCAGGGATCTACTCAATTTTATTTTATGGAGAAGAAAACAATCTAGTCCATATTGGCAGGATTGTAAAGATGAATGACTTGTGATAATCGAGTAGCCGACCCTGAGCAATAAACCCCACACCACCGTGCCTGCGGCGCTCGTCCATGCAGATTCTTTAAACCAAAAATTCCCCTTTCAAGAACCACTCACCCATTAACCAAAATCCCCCACCCCACAACGGGTTACCTTTCCCCATTTCCTTCATATAACTAAGACACCCACACATAAGAAAATCCATCAACAAATACTTCAACACTTTAATCACCAGTTTAGTCATCCTTATTTTAAAGAAGAAAAAAAAATAGCTACTTTGTAAGTGCTAGCAAAACTTTGAAAATAGTCGTTGATTATCGGTTATTCAACGGGTATTAGGATTGGGTTACAGATATTAACAATGTTACCTTCCATTAAGAAAAAAATAGGAATATTGACTTATGCATGTGAATTCACAATATTCGAATTCTGAAAAGGATTGAGTGAAATTCTTGCAAAATCAAAATAAAGAAGGTGATCTGTATAACTTACAGATATATAGTGGAAATTAAATTTGAGTTAATATTTATCAAACTTTCATTTTTGTGTTAATTGCCAATTATATTAATCATTAAAACTTCTTTAAAATGAAAATTTATTTTGTTCCTGCTATAGTTTTGTTGTTTGTATTTGGTTGCAAAAAAGATGAACTTCAAATTGCAGACCTTGAAAGTAGCTTGCCTGGAAAATGGAATATAGAATCGATCAAATTCAATAATTTGTATTTAGAAACAACTTACATGGGCAAACCAATTGAAGCCGAAGAAGTGATAAATAATGTTGGTGTTGTAGAGTTTGATGAATTTGAATATGAAACTTTATTATTAAATAGTGATATCAGAAGATCTTTACCATTTAAAGTTGAAATTGACACAATTCAATTCAATTTTGAAATTGAATATTTGTCTACAAACGCTGAAAGATATTTTGGTGCATTTAGGATGTTGAAGAATAATAACTTGACTTCTGAATATGGAAAATTTTTAGAAACAACTTTATTGTTTGATTTGAATTCAAACTTTACAATAAATGATGAAGATGAATTAATTATTGAGGCTGCAAATGGAGACCATATTATTAATTTGACTAGACTACAATAAAAGTGGTTGAAGACAAAGATTGTCTTTTGTTCTCAAATTAAATTTTAGATTATGGGAAAGAAGATGCAATGCAAATAGATTCTAGAGACCTGTAAAGAAGTGAAAGAGAAAAAAAGAAAAACGTAAGGTAACACCAGATATCATGATCATGCTGGCTATCGCCGAGCACGACAGATATCATTATTCGTTAGATGGCATTAAAATATTAAATGATAGGAAGAGAATTAAGCATATTATTTTGGAACCTGAACAAAAAGGATCTTAACCAAGAATTAGCACAAATTTGCTTACAACGTGATGTGGATATTATAATCATAGCTGAAGCTCAGAATCTGAATTTCAATGCACTTCTTACTACTTTAAATTCATCATCTGTACAATATTATAATGCCAATACCTTTAGCTTAAGTAGTAAAATTTACTTTATTACAAAATTTGATCCTATCTACGTAAATCCAATTTATGAAGATGAAGCAGATCGTTTTTCAATTCGAAAACTCACACTTCCAAAAACAAGAGAAATAATAATAGGAGGAGTACATTTACTTGATCAAAAGAATTACTCTAAAGCGAGTAGATTAGCTTATGCGATAGATGTTAAGCATCAAATAGAAGAAATAGAGGATTCTGAAAATATAAATAGCACAATATTAGTTGGTGATTTTAATATGAATCCTTTTGAGGATGGTATGATGCAAGCAAATGGATTTAATGCAACTTTAAGTAGGAGCATTGCATCACGTAAACCTCGAAAAATATTAGGCAAAACATTTTCATATTTTTATAATCCTTCTTGGTCTTTAATGGGTGATTTGTCTTCAACACCAGCAGGTACATATTATTATAATAAAGCAGGCTTTGATCCATTTTATTGGAATATGTTTGACCAAGTGATCATTAGAGAATCATTGACTACAAATTTTGATAATAATTCTTACGAAATCATTGATAACTTTGGAACTCATTCATTGTTGTCGAAAAGTGGATTGCCTAATAGAATACAATATTCAGACCATCTCCCTATATTCTTTAAACTACTAAACTTATAACTATGCCCGATTTATGGCCAAATTTTGAAGCAAACGCAGTAAATAGTCCTAAAGCAATAATGAACGAACAGGCTTCAGGATTAAAAGCGAAAACTCAAGGCAAACTGTACGCAAGAGTAACTCAAACTTCAAGTTTATCTCAAATTATATTGAACTTTCAAATTGTATCTCCAGTAATGGGAAATTACAAATTCAGTTTGTTTTATGTAAAACATACAATTGAAGGATATCCGCTTACATTAGTCTATGACAGAGAAGAATTTATCATCAACAATGAAGAGGAGTTTATTGAACGAATGAGAATAATATTCAATTTAGAAGACACAATTTCAAAAATAAGCACCTTAATGTCATATGAATAACGCCATCTAATCGAGTACACGGCCGTGAACAACAAACCCCACGGTGCACCTCTCACACCACCATACCTACCGGTTCCGAACACGGCGGTTCATTAAATCGAAATTTTGACTTTTAAGTAGTAGTCAATCATTGACACATAGCCTCTGCGTTTTAGCAAGGACACCTTTATGGTTGTACCGAGGATGGGACTTTGAGCTACTGCCCATCCTCCCATCCTTGTTCTGCTCCATGCATAAGCTTGCCAATTCTTAATCCCTAATCTGATAAGATTTTTACGTTTCCGTTCAGGCTTTTTCCAATCATGCCAGATACAATAGCGCAATCGATTCCTGAGCCACTCGTCCACCTTCTTTAGCTTCGTATAAATACTTGCTAACCGATAGTTATTAATCCATCCTTGATAGATTAACTTGAGTTGCCTTATACGTTCTGCAAAACTATACCCAAGAGTCTTCTTGGTTACTCGCTTGAGCTTTCTCTTTAGTTCATCCCAGCTGCTTTTACTTGCTACCAATTGGTATTGACCCTTACTTCCTTTCTTGTAGATTGAAGTGAAGCCGTGGCCTAACACTTTGAATGTTGTAGGTCTT